>JAIPHS010000010.1 GCA_021735105.1 Candidatus Omnitrophota bacterium | reverse complement strand
CCGGCGAAGCCGGAGCTAACAAGCTCGCTAAAACTGCATTATTTGTTCCAACGTTTACTCTCTTTCTACCGCCTTTTTTTGCAAAGAACATTTACCTCTGTCTCCATCTACAACTACAGGCGAGGTAGGAGTTGAACCTACAACCCCCGGTTTTGGAAACCGGTGCTCTAGCCAATTGAGCTACTCGCCTATATGCGTTTATCGCTTTGTTCCGAAAAACGACAGATGACCGCTTCGCCCTTCGATGCTGCTCAGGACTCGGTCTGAGCAGTCCTGAGCGAAGCCGAAGGGCCAAGTCGAAGGCCTTCGCTAAAACGATAGATGATTTCGTCCTTCGTCTATCGTCTCTCGGTACTTTTTCATCTTACTTAGGCTTTGCTTCTTTATGAAGAATATGTTTGCGTTCAAAACGACAATATTTTTTTATAGAAAACTTCTCCGGATGCAGCCTTTTATTCTTAGTTGTGTAATAATTCTTACGCTTACAACTTGTACATCTTAATGCAATTAATTCTCTCATAATAAGTTACGAAAATAAAAAATTTTAGGGTCTAAACCTCCCCCATCAATTTTTTGGTTTACTTCTGATTTTTAGGCCTACTTTTAACTTCTTAGGTTCCCATCCCGCCGCCTTCTAAGCCTGGAATGGGAATTGAACCCATGGCCTCGTCCTTACCAAGGACGCGCTCTACCCCTGAGCTATCCAGGCGCGATAGCGGGATGCGTTTTTGCTAAAAGCAGGTAAGTGATCTTTAAAAAACAAATCTATATTACAAAAACTGACTTTTCGATGATACTATAAAAGAAACTTTTGTCAAGAAAAAAAAGAAAAAATTTTCACAATTTTTAATTCCCACCTCAGATGTAAGGATTATATCACGGTACGGTATCATAACCCTTATGCAACATTTCTGTTTGAACCTGTTTTGTTGCATAAGGAAAGATTGCCCTATTAAAGGAAGGTTGCTGAAACAGTATCGGCAAACAAAAAACCCTTTCTGGTAAGCTTTATTCTCTTTCGGCTGCCTTGGCCATATTTAATCAGTTTTTGTTTCAGTAGTAACGGCAAAACTTCCCGCTCTATTTCCAAAAAATTAAAACCGGTTTTTTGCCTAAACCAACTAAAATCTATCCCCTCTTTTGTCCTTATCTTTAAAGCTGCTGTCTCTTTTGCTGCCGCAGGAGGAGAAAGCTTTTCCGAATATTCCCAAATTTTTTCTTGTTTTCGCACAGCTTTAATATATTTAGGTAAACAAGAGATATTTCTTTGTCTTTTTCCTCCAGAAAAAGAGACAGCCGAAGGCCCTAACCCTATATAGGGTTTATTTTCCCAATATCTTAAATTATGAATAGCTTCAAATTTTTTCTTTGAAAAATTAGATATCTCATATTGAAAAAAATTATTTTTGGCAAGCTGGTCTATCAATTGTTTATACATCCAAGCAGCCTTAGCCGAGGCTAAAGGTAAAAATTCTCCAGCCCTTAGACTCTCATACAAAGGAGCACCCTTTTCATAAGTTAGCATATAGGCAGATAAATGAGTCACGGGAAGTTTTATAGCTCTATCTAAGTCTTTTTGCCATACCTTATAAGATTCAGCTGGCAAGCCATAAATTAAATCTATACTTATATTATTAAACCCACTTTTTTTTGCTTTTTCTATCGCCTCTAAAGCTTGTTTTACAGAATGAGCTCTATCTAAAAAATCTAACTTTCGTTTATTAAAAGATTGGCATCCTATGCTTATTCTATTTACGGAATAATTAGAAAATAGTTTTAATTTACCTTCGCTAAGGCTGTCGGGATTTGCTTCTATAGTAAATTCTTTAACTGCCCCTGTTAATCTTTTTAATTCTTTTAATAATTTCTCAATTAAATCTATATCTAAGATAGTAGGAGTTCCCCCGCCTACATATATAGTTTCAAAATTATAATCTAATTTTTTAATTTGCTCAACCAAAACAGAAACAAAAGAAACCGCTATATTTCTTTTATAGATAGTGGTATAAAAATCACAATAACCGCAACGGCTCTGACAAAAAGGAATATGAATATACAATGACTTTTTCATGATAATTAACTCGCTATACCAATGTTCCGATAGACGATAGACGAAAGGAAGATGGACGTTTCGTCCCTGCCTGCCGGCAGGCAGGCTTTCGCCCTTCATCCATCGTCCTTCGAATCTTTGCATATAAGACGATTATGTTATAATTATACAGATAAGAACCAAACCGTCTAGATAATTAGTATTATTTAATTAAGTATATTATGGATAAAAAACCTCTATTTAGTATAATTATCCCCACTTACAACCGTAGGCAGTTTTTAAAAATAGCAATAGAATCAGTACTAAAGCAAACCTATGCCAACTATGAACTAATCATTGTCGACGACGGTTCAACTGATAATACAAAAGAACTTATTAAAGACTATAAAGATTCAAGGCTAAACTATTATTACCAACAAAATAAAGGCCCGGCCTCAGCAAGAAATTTGGGCATAGCTAAAGCCCGGGGTGAATTCGTCTGTTTTCTAGACTCCGATGATAGATTCCGCATCAATAAGCTAGAAATCAGCCATAGGTACATAAAAGAAAAATCTTCCTATAAAATTTTTCACAGCGAAGAAATCTGGTACAAAAATGGTAAATTTCTTAGTCAAAAAAAAGAACATAAAAAAACAGCCGGATTTATATTTGATAATGCAGTCAAGCTATGCTCTATTAGCATCTCTACTGCTGTAATTAAAAAAGAGGTTTTTAATAAAATTGGTAATTTTGATCAAAATTTATTAGCTTGCGAAGATTATGATTTTTGGTTAAGGGTAACTTCACAATATCCTATATATCTTATCCCTGAGGCTTTAACTATAAAAGAAGGCGGCCATAAAAACCAACAATCAAAAAAATACCCGGCTATGGATAAATTTAGAATTTATGCTTTAGATAAAATTCTTCAGACTAAAAATTTAAAAAAAGAACAGTATCAAATAGCCTACCAACAGTTACAAAACAAATGTTCAGTTTATATAAAAGGTGCGGCCTTAAGAAAAAAAACTAAAGAAGTTAAGAAGTATAAAGATCTTTTAAATAAATATGAAAAACTATATAGATAAAACTTTAAAGAAAGAAATTGAAACGGTGTTTGCGTTTCAGTTAAACCAAAATCAATACCAAGATATCAAAAGGCTTGTCTTTGAAATTAGCCACAGGCAAAATATATCAACGCTTAAAATTATCAACTATTTAAAAATAAATTCAAAAGCTGACAAACAAACAGGAAGAAATAAATTCTTTGCCCTTAAAGACTCCTTGGTTAAGCTCCGTTTTCCGCTGACTTCGGCGCATAAAAATATTGATAGAAAAAATATATTTTTAAATAAGCTACAAGCTCCCCTTAAAAACAATTGGACTGCCCAAGACGCCTTTAGGCCAACTACTTTATTTTTCGAGAAAAAAACAAAAGGAAGTTATTTAATTAATAATTTTCAAAAACATTTCCCTAATTTAAAAATAAAACAAATATCTTCTTTAAAAAATTATATTAAAGGCGATAAGTTTAAACTTTCTGAATTAAAAAAACCGTTTATTTTTATTGTAGAAGAAAACCATGATTTTCTAAAACCCTGCCCCTGCACAAGAGAACACCTCAACTGCGGCTATTGGATATTTAACTTAGGGTTTGGCTGTCCCTTTGATTGTTCATATTGTTACCTGCAGCAATACACAAATTCAGCTGGTATAATTTTACCAGCAAATTTAGATGATTTCTTTTATCAATTTGACAAATTTGAAAAAAAAATAAATAGGCCAATCAGAATCGGCACTGGTGAATTTTGTGACTCCCTGGCCCTAGACCATTTAACCGACTACTCTGCTAAGCTCATATCATACTTTAGGAATAAAGCTGTATTTTTTGAGTTAAAAACAAAAAGTAATAAAATTGATAATATATTATCTCAAAAAGCGGCTTCAAATATAATTATTTCTTGGTCACTTAACCCTCAAAAAATTATTGATTCTGAAGAAAGAGGCGCCTCCGGATTAAAAGAAAGATTAAAAGCTGCAAAAAAAATACAAAAATCCGGTTTTAAAATAGCCTTTCATTTTGATCCTATTATTTATTATAAAAATTGGGAAAAATATTATAAAAATTTAGTTCATCAACTCTATGCTGAGGTTAAACCTCCTTTCGCCTGGATAAGCCTGGGCACACTGCGTTCCAACCGGCAGCTTAAGCCGATTGTCGAACAACGTTTTCCTAAGAGTAATATTTTCTACGGAGAATTATTTATTGGAGAAGATAAAAAATTAAGATATCCTAAATTTTTACGAAGAATAATTTATCAAAAAATAAATGGATGGATAAAAAAGTTTGATCAAAAAACACCAGTTTATTTATGCATGGAAGATAAAGATATCTGGAAAGATATGGGTAATCTTAAAACTAGAAAAGATATAGAAACCTATCTTATAAAAAACAATCCATAACTTCTAATCAAACATAAATCCTTTTAGCTTCTCTGCCTTAAACTCTTTAACTAACCGATAAGTAAAAAAATAATGCAAAAAACCTTTAGCTTTTACGCCGTCAATATTATCAACCAACAAATGTAATCCCCACGAGCAAAAAAATACTTGCCAAAATAAGGAATTATAAAAAAAAGAAAAGAAAACACCCAGGATAACCAACTCCCAAGAATGAAAAAATAAATATATATTTTTTTTTCTCTTATAAGGAAAAACTAATATTCTTTTAAAACTTAAACACCTAAACTGAATTATGTAGTCGATAAGATGATCAATATCTATTAATACTCCGCCTAATATTACTGGAACAAGATAAAAAATCTCTCCGGTTTTAAAATAAACAATTAAAAAAACTTCTAAGCTAATAATTACATGACTTGCTAAATCCAAAATAATATTTATAGTTCTTTTTAAAGAATACATAGTCCAATTTAATAATTTTTAATAACTTTTGCCCAGCTTGCCCTTAGGATAATAATGCTTTAATATCTGCCTGTAGTTGTAACCGTCTTTAGCCATGCCGATTGCCCCTTCCTGGCAAAGGCCAGTTCCATGGCCAAACCCCGAACCCCAAAAAATAAGCATATTAGTTTGGCCTATCCTGTTCTTTTTTAATTCCACTAAAAATGCACTACTGCGCAGGTGGTCAAAAAATTTTCTGATTGCCAAGCCGCTTTCTAAACTTATTAATTTACCTCCAAGGATAACATCCATTTTACTATGGCGAAAATACTCTTTTTTATCTTTGGGAATAATGTCAGTTATTTCTTTTATGCCGGTTCCAAAAGCTATCTTAAAATCTTCATTATCATAAATTCGCTGCCAACGAAATTTAGAACTCTTTGCAAAACAAAAAGTTTCAGGGTATTCCCAAAACCATTCTTCTCTTTTACACCCCGATTGCACTATTTTTTTATTTTCTGAGTCTAGGCCTTTTGCTAAATATTCTTTTTTTCCAAAAATATCCGAAGATAAACACCCTCCGCAGTTAGAATGATAAAAAATTTCAGGAACTTTGCCTTTATAAGAGATGATTACGCCCCGGGTTTGATCCACCGCAGCTTTAGTAGATTCTGTTTCGGCTGATAACCCATGATAAACCTGACAATGGCTATCGGCGCAAAAATCAAAACCTTGGCCAATATGCCTTGCTTTGTTCCTAATTGCCAGGCTTCTAGCTAAAACAGCTTGTGCCCTAAGAGCTTCCTTATCAACATTAGCCGGAATTTCCGCGGCTAAAACTCCATAGAGATATTCTTCGATACTAACGGTATTAACTAAATTGATCTTATTATTTTTAAGAACTAGTTTGAAATCACCACGATAAGCCCGGTCTATTCTTTTATGCCAAAAATCTCCAGTTCCATAGACTACATTCAATATATAAAAAGGATAATTTTTTCCATTAATCGGCTTAGATATAACTTCGACCGGCAATATAAAAATCTCATATATTTTTTCTGTTTTACTGTTAGATAAAATAACCTTGTTGTTGTCTAACTCAATATCATAAAAAATATTTGGCCTGCCTTCATAAACTAAATCTTTATTTTTAATTTTAAACTCAGCCGGAGATAAAAAAGAAAATTTATCCAAACCAACTGCAACTCCTATTCGCACATAAGGAATACCTTCTTTCCTCTGATAGGGCCTTAGCTTAACCTTTTGTCTTTTTTCAGCTTCTAGCTTTTTCCTTTTTGCAAAAAAATCCTCGCCTAACCTTTTTTTTACCTCAATAAGCTCATCTTTTACTTTAACCCGATCCGGATAAAAGTTAAAGGCTTTAGCTATATACTTATAAGCCTCTTTATTCTTATTTATTTTTTTTAAACACTGGCCAAGATAATAATAGGCAACCCTTATGCTTGAATCATAGTTTATTAATTCTCTTAAAAGAATAGCAGCTTTATCATATTTTTTTTCGGCTCGATAAATTTTAGCCAGCCTAAATAAACCAATGCTATTTTTCTCTAAGTTTAAAGATTTCTTATAAGCCTCAACAGCCGGCTTAATTTGCCCTAACTCTTCATTTATTAAACCTAAATATAGAAAATCAACCCAACTTTTATCGACAAGATTATCTAACTTCTGATAAGCTTTTTTGCTTTCTCCGGTCAAATAAAAAAGCTTTGCTGAATCGAAACAATCTTTTGCCGGATCAGATTTATTTTGGGAAAAAAGAGATATTGGTAAGATAAAAGCAAAAATTAATACCATTATAATTTGAGAAAAAAAAATTACTTTCGCGTTAATCCGATTACGGGAATTTTCCATTTTTTACTTAAATTCAAAAACTTTTCTTTATTTAAAATTATAGTTTTATCTGCCTCTAAAGCTACACAAGCCGCTTTAACTGATTTAGCCAACTTTAAAGTTGAAAGGCCGACAACCGGAACATCAAAACGTAAATCTTGTGTCTTTTTAGCAAACTTTAAAATAACCGCCCCTGGGCCTGCTATTCTAGCGCCTCTTTTTATAGTATTATCAGTTCCTTCCAAAGATTCTATAGCAACAACGGCATTATTTTTTACAATCAGAGTTTGCCCTATATCAATTTCGACAAATTTAGATATTTTGTCTAATCCAAATTCAACATTTTTTTTAATTTTATCAGAAAGATTAAGGCCGTTCATTAATCCTTCTTTTGCGAGGTCATCACTTAGATAAAGAGTAGAATCTAGAAAATTTATTGCTTCGTTTTCCAGGTAATTAATTATTACTTTAAAAATCGTATGCGGGCAAAAATTTGTTTCTTTTCTAATTATTTTTTTTAGCTCATTATCCCAATTCTTTTCTCTAAAAATATTTAAAGGATTAATTTGGCCTGCCATTATCCAATTTTTAATCTTTTGGCTTTTTATCGCTTCTCTTAAATCTTTTAATTTACCAACCTTCACCCATAAAGGATTTTCAACATATTTGCAAAACTTAGAAGAAGTCTCTCCCTTAAAACAAACTCCTGCTATTTTTGTAAACTTTTTATTTCTTAAAATTCTTTTAGCTAAAAGTAAAGGAAGGTTTTTGCTTCCGGCGATAATGCCTATTTGCATATAAATACCTTATTTTTTGCCTATGCCTCGTTTGGAGCTTGATATAAAATCGAGTAAAAACTTTACCGAATCAACTGAACCAATCGTCTCTTCTGTAACTTTTTTTGCTTCATCAAAAGGATGGTCGCTAAAAAAAAGTATTTTAAACGCTTTTTTTAAGTCTTTAATGGCTGAAGGCGAAAAGTTTTTTCTTTTTAAGCCGATAGAATTCAAAGCTCTGACAACTGCTGGATGGCCGTCACACATCGAATATGGGGGTACATCCTGGACAACTTTAGAACATCCTCCAACTATAGAATAATCTCCCAGGCGGCAAAATTGATGAATAGCCACAAGGCCGCCCACCACAACACTATCCCCCACATCTACATAACCAGCTAAGGTAGCCCCATTAGCTAAAACATTTTCATCGCCGATAACACAGTCATGAGCAATATGAGAATAAGCCATGATTAAATTATTATCACCAATTATAGTCTTAGCGTCTTTTTCTGTACCAGGGTTAATAGTAACAAATTCTCTAATTTTATTGTTATCTCCTATAACCAAATAGCTTTTTTCCCCTTTATACTTCAAATCTTGAGGAATACTGCCAACAACAGCCTGAGAAAAAATATGACAATTAGAACCTACCTTAGTCTGCCCTAGGATTTGGGCAAACGGTTCAATAGTTGTTCCCCTACCTATTTCAGCATCCTTAGAAACAATTGCATAAGGGCCGATTTTTACCCCTTCTCCTATTTTTGCTGAAGAGTCTACTATAGCTCTAGAGTCAATATTATTTTCCATTTTATGACTTCTAAAATTATTTCTCCTGCAATTCTATGTCTCAGCGTCATTGCGAGTTCTTGACAACCGTGCTATTACTCTGCCCTCTTGCCAAAGGCGAAGCAATCTCTGCCATATTTATTAAAGATTACTTCGTCGCTTTGCTCCTCGTAATGACAGACTACACTAGTGAAAACATAAGCTCAGCTTCAGCTGCTACTTTACCGCCTATTCTAGCCTTAGCTTCTACTTTACCGGTTCTACTCCGAATTTTTTTTGTCCATACTTCCATTACTAATTGATCCCCGGGTAAAACTGTTTTTCTAAATTTTACTTTATCAGCTGCCATAAAATAAGCTAATTTTCCGCGATGCTCCGGACAGGCCAGCATAAGCACGCCACCCACTTGGGCCATAGCTTCAACTAAAAGTACTCCCGGCATAACCGGCTTATTAGGAAAATGCCCCTGAAAAAAATATTCATTCATAGTAACATTTTTAATGCCTACGGCTCTTTTGCCTCTATCCAACTCAACTACCCTATCTACCAAAAGAAAAGGATAACGATGCGGAAGTATTTTCATTATCTCTTCGCTATCAAGCTCAGCATTTTCTGGGATATATCCCGACCTCGATTGAACTCCGGCATTATTTACCCTTTGCTTGTATTTACGCAGCTTTTGGAGTAATCTCATATTTAGGTGGTGCCCGCTTCTTACTGCAATAATATGAGTTTTAATCGGGCCGGCTAAATAAAGGTCACCTATTAAATCTAATATCTTATGCTTTATAAATTCATCAGGAAATCTTAATTTATTATCTACAACTCCTTGGTCTGAAACAACCAGGGTATTTTTATAATCCGCGCCTTTGCCTAACCCCATCTTAAGCAAATCATCTACTTCATTTTTAAGGCAAAATGTCCTGGCCTCATAAATTTTATCTAAAACACCTTCAGCTAAAACTATATCAGCAAAACCAGAACCAATTTTTACATTTTCATAATCTAGGCCGTAAGAAATGCGAAACTCCTGAGAAGGTAAAAGTACAATCGAACTATCACCTTCTTTTAGCCATATAGGTTCTTTAACTGTTAAAACATCTCTGGCGCCCTCTTGCTGGACTAAACCTACTTCTTCTATTCTTTTTACAAATTCTTTAGCGCTGCCGTCTAGGCCCGGTATCTCACTACCCCAGATATTAATTTGAATATTATCAACACCCAAGAGAGAAAAAGAAGCCATAAGATGCTCTATAGTTTGAATATGATTATCTTCCGATCCGATAGAAGTTCGACGGGGGAATTTATTAAAATCATCAATTGAATTAAAATCTCCTTTAATTAAGCTGGGCGGATTAACATCTTGCTTAATAAAGACAATCCCGGTACCTGCTGGCGCGGGAAGAAACTCAAGTTTTGTAACTTCTCCGGTATGAAGCCCTCTACCTTCTAGGAAAAATTTACTCTTAATAGTTTTTTGTTTATTCATTCTTTGCTCTCTTCTAATGATTTTATTTTATTTTCTAGTTCTTTAACTTTCTTGTTAAGTTCCGGTAACCTTTGAATACAGGCATTAACTTTAGCAGCTTGCCGATGCGGCTTAGCAGGGTACCCTGAAACTTTTGTCTTGGCAGCAACAGACTTAGTTACACCGGCTTGAGCCGCGACAATAGCTCGTTCCCCAATTTTGATATGCCCGACAATACCTGCTTGGCCGGCCAAAATAACACCATCTTCTACGCTAGTACTTCCTGATATGCCTACCTGGGCTACAATAACACAATCCCTACCCACTATAACATTATGGGCAATCTGGACTAAATTATCAATTTTTGTCCCTTGGCCAATAGTGGTTTTATCAAAACGGGCTCTATCAATTGTAACATTAGCTCCAATCTCAACATTATCTTCAATCTTAACTATACCAATTTGCGGTATTTTTTGCCTTATGCCGTCAGTAGCTTCAAACCCAAAACCATCACTGCCGATAACTGTTCCGGAATGAACTATAACATTATCGCCAATCTCTGTTTTTTCCCGAATAGTAACATTTGGATAGATCAAGCATCTCTTCCCAATCTTTACCTTGTGGCCGATAAAACAACCTCCGTAAATAATTGAACCTTCACCTATCTCTGCCCCCTCTTCAATAAAGGTAAAAGGGCCTACTGCGGCAGAAGATGCTACTTTCGCACCCCTGTCTATAAGTGAGTTTGAGCTTATCCCCTGAGGATGCTTGCGGTTTTGGCCTAAAGCTAAATTAACTACCTTAGCAAAGGCAACCGATGGATTATCAGTTTTAATTAACGGCCGGGACGAAGAAACATCCCTTGAAGTAATAATAGCAGAAGCTTTGGTAGAATCTAACAGGGAAGAATATTTCGGATTAGCTAAAAAAGTTATATCACCTGAATTAGCTTCTTTTATCCCTGATATTCCGGTAATAACAATTTCTGGATCACCCGAAAGCCCTCCCCCTACTATTTCACTTATTTGTGAAAGCTTGTAATTCATCTGTTTTAATAGTTTTAGTTAACTTAATTTGTAAAAATTAAAAGCCTTATTTATATTTCTTATTGATGATTGTAAGAATTTTGTCAGTCAAGTCGTTACTCTCTAGGCCATATAAAACACTATTGCCATTAACAACTAAATCATAGTTGTTCGACTCGGCGTAATCTTTAATTGTCTGATCGATATCTTCTATGATATCTTTCATCATCTCATCCCTTTCTTTTTTAATGTCAGTAAACTCTTTTTGGCGTATATCTCTATACTCTTTCATTTTTTCCTGTAGTTTGGCTCTTTCTGCCTCTTGCTTATCCTCTTTTAATACCTCTAACTTACTTTGTATCTTTTGAATCTCTTTTTCTCTTGTTTCTAAACTCTCTTTAGCTTTTTCCTTTTTTGCCTCAAGCTGTTTATCTTCTTCTTTCGTTCTTTGATATTCATTAAAAACTTCAATTGTATCAACATAGCCAATCTTTAGGTCTTTTGCAAAACTAGATGCACTAAAACTAAAAACAGCTACTGCTACTAAAAAAACTCCCAAAAACTTTTTCATCACAAACCTCCTTAATTTAATCTGTGTTAATCTGATTTTAATCTGTGCAATCAAACATCCTCTAGCTTTTTCATATGAGGATGTTAAAAGCCTCTACTCACGCTAAAGTGAAACCTTCCTTCTTTGCCGTCTTCACCCGGTTCCTTATCAAGCGGCCAACCGTAATCTACACTTACCGGCCCAATCGGAGTTTTAACCCGCAGGCCTAGGCCTACACTAGAATAAAAAGCCTCACGGTCTTCTTCAGTTTGAAAAAAATCACTATTTTTTTTCCAGACATTACCAACATCATAAAAGGCAGCGACTTTTAAAAAGTCAGCTAAAGGATAAGTATATTCAATATTAGCCACAAATAAAGCCTCACCGCCAAGTGGATCATACTCACCATCCTCAGTGGTAGGACCAACCTTTCTTTCATGATAGCCCCTGATAGTTGAGGCACCCCCGGCAAAAAACCTTTCATAAATGGGCACATCTTCGGTGTCAGAAAAAGGATCAGCAAACCCAACCCGAAACCGAGTTTCAATTACTGAATCGTTAAAAGTTGGAAAATAAAGGCTTAGCCTGCTATTATATTTGGTAAAATCTTTATCCCCGCCTAAAAAACTTCCGGTTAACTGGATAGAATTAGAAAAATAAATACCGGTCCGCGGTGAAAAAACATTATCTCTACTGTCATAAGCTAAAGAAAACTCTACGCTGCTCAAATTATTACTGCCATCTTCGTCTTTTATTGACTGACTAGCACCTTCGGTATCGCTGATATCTACATTCTCAAATCGGTAAGCAGCCCTTCCGCTTAGTCTATCAGTAAATCTTTTTCCTAAACGCAGCGCACCTCCGGTTATATCTTCAGAATAAGCATAACCCACATCATCATCCTGGTCATGGCCTTTTTTATAGGCATCAAAACCAAAAGATATCGGCTTGTCAAAAATCCAGGGATTAGTAAAACTTAATTGATAACGGCTGGTAAGCGTTCCCAAACTGGCCTTTAAAGTTAAATCTTGTCCGGCACCGGTAAGGGTTTGCCAATTTTGATAATCAAAGTTTCTCTGGCGCAGCTCAACAAATCCAATAAATTCTTCAATAGAACTATAGCCTCCGCCAAAGCTGAAATAACCGGTTTTTGCTTCGGTTACATCTACAACCAAATCTACTTTATCCTTTTCTGAACCAGGTTCAGTCCTAAACCTTATATCTTCAAAAAATCCTAAGTTTTCTAAATTCTGTTTGGTTTTTCGCATCTTTAGGCCGTCAAATTTTTGGCCCGGATATACCTTTAACTCTCTTCTTATAACTTCACCCTTGGTCTTTTCATTGCCTTTTATCTGAATATCTTCAACATAAGCAACATAACTTTCGGTTATCTGATAGGTCACATCAATCTTTTTTGTATCCGGATTTAAGACACTGACTGGTTCGGCTTGAGCAAAAATGTAGCCTTTATCTACATATAACTGCCTAATTTGCGACGAACCCTGGTAGATTGCTTCCTTACTAAATATATCTTCTTTTGAAATTGTTAATTTTTCGCGAATTTCTCCAATATCAATCTCTTTATTGCCGGTGATATCAATTTGTCCTATATGGTACTTCTTTCCTTCATCAACGGTTAAAGTTATATAAACACCCTTTTTTCTAAAATCAACTTCTGAATCAACAAAAACATCAGTAAACCCGCTATGCTGATAAAAACCTCTTATCCTTTTTAAGTCATCTTTAAATATATCATCCTTAAATACTCCCTTATTAAACAACCAAGCTTTACGGGTTTTCATTAACTTCTTGATCCGATCATCGGAAAAACTCTTATTCCCTTCGATCTTAACAGACCTGGCTTTAACTACACCCTTTTCAACTATGGTAAACTTTAGGTCAACTTTTTGACCTTGAGCAGGTATTATTTGGTAATTTATTACTGCTTGAGAAAATCCTTTTTTATCATAAAGATCTTCTATTTTTTTAACTGCTTGCCTAAGCCGGTATTCATCAACAAAGTTACCCTCGCTTAATTCAATTTCATCGAGAATATGTTTTTTTCTAATATATCTTTGGCCTTCAATAGTTATTTCATTTATTACCGGTTTTTCTTCCACTTGAAAAATCAATACTACACCTTCATCATCTTTTTTAGTCTCTGTAGACACTTCCTGAAAGAATCCAGTCTGATAAAGGTTCTTTATATCTTCGTTAACCATATCTTCATTAAAAGGCTGGCCGGTTTTAACTTTAATTTCAGAAATTATTTTTGCGTCACTAACCAAATCATTGCCTTCTATCTGGATTTGAGAAATTACATCCTGAGCATAACCGGATAAAGGAAAAACTGCCAATCCTAAAAAAATAAAAGCGAAAACTATTTTTTTCATGACAAATATTATAGATAATCTGTTTTTCAAAGTCAAACCCCCTTTTATTTTGCCAAATCGGCAAATCTCATATATTCTTTTAAAAATGCTAAATTTACAGTTCCTACCGGTCCATTTCTTTGTTTTGCGATAATTGCTTCGGCTATACCTTTATTTTCATCACTAGGCTGATAATACTCTTGGCGGAAAAGAAGCACTACCAAATCAGCATCTTGTTCGATAGCTCCTGATTCACGCAAATCAGAAAGCTTGGGCCTATGCCCTTCTCTAGATTCAACAGCTCGAGAAAGCTGGCTTACCGCGATCAAAGGGATACTCAACTCTTTAGCTAAGGCTTTCAAGCCTTGTGATATTTTTGATATTTCCTGTTGACGGCTCTCAGCTCTGCCGGAGCCCCTGATTAACTGAAGATAATCAACCAATATAAGTTGTATATCATGATGAGCTTTAAGCCTTCTCGCCTTAGCCCTTATTTCAAAAATATTCATAGCCGGAGTATCATCAATATAAATCGGAGCCTCAGACAACTTTCCCGCTGCCGCGGTTAAACTAGGCCACTCTGGAGGAGAAAGAAAACCGGTTCTCACTCTATTTACCTCTACCTTGGCTTCCGCGCATAAAAAACGCTGCATGAGCTGTTCCTTTGACATCTCCAAACTAAAAATACCTACCGGAATTTTTTTATTGATAGCAACATGGCCGGTAATAGAAGTTACTAAAGCACTTTTACCCATTGAAGGCCGTCCCGCAACAATTATTAAATCGCCTTTTTGAAATCCGGCAGTTTTTAAATCAAAATCATTAAATCCGGTTGGAACACCGGTTACATGAGATTTTTTGTGATAAAGCGATTCAATCAATTCAATACCGTCCTTAATAATATCTTTTATATGGACATAACCGCCCTCAACCCGCCGGTCACTAATCTCAAAAATTAACTTCTCAGCTCTATCTAGCAAAGCACTTATTTCTTCTTGGCCTTTATAACTTAAGTCCATAATTTCAGAAGAATTTTCGATTAAAGCCCGCAAAATTCCCTTTTCTTTAACTATCCGGGCATAATTTGAGGCATTAGCAGAAGAGGGCACAAAATCAGCCAAAGCAGTGAGTTGAGCGGTTCCACCGACTTTTTCTAAAGCATTTTTTTTACGTAAACTTTCAGCAACAGTGAGGACATCTATTTTAGTCCGCTTATCATAAAGCTCAATAATTGTTTCAAAAATAATCTTATGTTCTTTTTTGTAAAAAAAAGCTGAATCGGTAATCTCGATGATTTCTGGAATAACCTTTTCATTTAAAAGCATAGAGCCTAAGGTAGCCATTTCAGCTTCGATATTTTGAGGAGGAATTTTGTTTATGCTTTGAGTGGGGCTTTTTAAATTCATAAACTTCTTTTATTTTTTAACAACCCATAGGCGCAGGTTAGCTTCTAGGTCTTTGTCTATTTTTACCGGAATTTTATAAACACCCAGTTTATTGATGGGCTCTTTTAGGAATAGTTTACTTTTAAGTATTTCTATTTTTTCTTTTTCTTTTACCAGCTTTATAATTTGCGCTTCTCCGATACTACCGTAAAGGCTGTCATCTTCTTTTGCTTCTGTAGCAACCGTTAAAGATAAGCCGTCAAGCTTATCTTTTAAAGCAATCAAGCCCTGTTTTTGTTTTTTCTCTTTTTTAACTCTTTCCTTTTTTAGCTGCTCAACTTTTTTTAAGTTTGCCTTTGTAGCCGGTAAGGCTAGCTTATTGGGAATAAGATAGTTACGGCCATAGCCGTCTTTGACCTCTACCAAATCCCCTTCTTTGCCTAATTTTTCCACATTATTATCTAAAAGAATAACTTTCATTCAATCCAACCCTCCTTATTTAGTTACATAAGGCACCAAATTCAGGAATCTTGCTCTTTGAATTTCTTTAGTTAACTTACGCTGATGCTTTGCGCAAACTCCCGTAATCCGGCGAGATTTTATTTTGCCTCGATTGGTAAGATGCTTTTTCATCAACTCTACATCTTTATAATCAATTTCTAATCCTTTTTTACAAAATATACAATTTTTCTTAAAACGGGTTATTTTCTGTCTGCTTTTTTTACTTTTTTTAGCCATATTATATCGCTTCTCCTAAATTATTATCTTCATCCTCTAAGTTGACTACTTTTTCATCATCTTTTTTTTCTGGTTTATCTTGGTTTTTCGAATCTCCTTGCGGCATAAATTGTATATTGGTCGCCACTACTTCAATAACATTTCTTTTCTGGCCTTGCTGGTTTTCCCAACTGCGGAACTGCAGCCTTCCTTCAACCAAAATCAACCTTCCTTTTTGAAGATATTGGTTAGATATCTCTGCCATTTTCCCCCAAACAACAACATTTACAAAACAAGTATCTTTTTGATTTTGGCCATCTTTAGATTTATAAATCCGATTGACTGCCAGCCCAAGGGTTGAAACCGGATTTCCCCCGGGAGTATAACGTAACTCAGGATCCCTGGTTAAATTACCTAACAAAAATACTTTATTCAAACTCGCCATCTCTTATCCCCCTTATTTAACTACAAGTAAATCTCCGAATCTACGAATCAATTACGAATTTACGAATTTCTCCATGCTTTCATTTGTATATTCGTAAAGATTAGTAAATTCGTTGATAATAATTATTTAGCTTGTGTTTTCTCCTGTCCTATCTTAGTCTTATCGCCTTCTTTGTTCAAAATAAGGCTTCTTAGGATGCCTTCTTCAAGTTTTATCGTTTCTTTTAACTCATCAAGGCTTTCTGTAGGTAAAATAAATTCAATCAACCAATAAGAACCCTTATAATATTTTGTCCTCTGAGCCCCCTTGCTTCTTAAAAAATAATGAAAATCCCTCAAGTTCCGCCATACAGCAGATTTTTTTACCTGTCCTTTTAGTTCTTTAATTTTTTCCCCAATACTAGCAACAATCTTTTCTCTTTCCGGCTCTGATAAATCAGGCCGTAAAATAAGCATACATTCATAATTGCGCTCCATATTTCCTCCGTTTTTGTCACTTTCTACCATCAACAAACATACAAATCCATACTAATTTACGAATTGTATGAATATTTATTCGTATATTCGTAACTGACTTGTAATTCGTTGATATCAATTAACTAACCTTGATAGTTTTTTCTTTTTTTTCCCTAAACCAATCTAATGAAACTTCTACTGCCTTTGCAATAACCTCTTTAAGCTGTTTTTTTTCTTCGCTTGAAAAATTAGATAAAACATATTCAGTAAGAGGCAGCTGGTAATCCCCTCTCCCAAGAGTTGGCCGGCCAATTCCAACCTTTAGGCGGTTAATCTCTTTTGTCCCTAAAACATCAATGATCGAGGCCGCACCTCCATGGCCCGCGGAGGAACCGCTTTTTTTTATTCTTAAAGTTCCAAGATTTAGGTCAGCATCATCATAAATAATTAATAAATCTTCAGTTGAAACCTTATATTTAGCTAAAACTCTGCTTACACAAAGGCCGGAAACATTCATATAAGTTTTAGGCTTAACTAGCAAAAAACAATCTGAATCTATTCTTAATTCTCCCAGCCAAGCTTTTTGCCGAATAGATCTCTTTAATTTTACTTCATATTCATAAACTAACTGGTCAATTATCTTAAACCCTGCGTTATGCCTATTTTCAGAATACTTTTTACCTGGATTGCCTAAACCAACTATAACTTTCAATTTTATTCTTTTTTATTCTCTTCTTTTTCTGCCTCTCTTTCTTTTTCTTTATCCTTTAACCTTGAACCTTTATCCTTTCTCTCTTCTGGCCCCTCTCCTTCGCCTTCTTCTTCCTTTTCTTTCATAACCTCAGGCTCTGTAGATGCTTCCTCGCCTAATAGCTCTTCTTCCTCTTCTTCCTCTTCCCTCTTCACAGTTAATGTTGCAACTGTCGCTTCCGGCTCAGTGATTATTTCTATATCACTGGAAACTTGAATATTTTCTACATGCAGGGAATGGCCAATATTAAGGCCGGAAATATCAATTTCAATATTTTCGGGAATATTTAAAGGCAATCCTTCTACTTCTATTTCTCTCAATGTCTGCTCTAAGGCCGCACCTTCTTCTTTACCTTGGGCTTGCCCCTTTAATACTATAGGAATGTGAACTGTAATTTTTTCTTTTAATGATACCTGGAGTAAATCAACATGGATTACTTTGTCAGTTAAAGGATGGTACTGAATGTCCTTAATTAATACTGGAATTGATTCTGATTTTTTATCTCCTGAAATAGATAAATCTATAACTGTACTTTCAGAAAAATGGATATCTCTTAAAGTCTTAAAACCTTCCGATGAAATAGTAATTGCAGCATTGATATCTTTTCCGTATACTATAGAGGGAACAGAGCCTTCTGCCCTTATTTTTTTTACAGCTTGTTTGCCTTTGTCGGTTCGCTTCTCTACTCTTATTTTTGCGCGTTCCATCTTATCCTCCTTTAATGAGACTTATCCTTGACAAGCAACCTACCTAAAAAGCGCGTCTGTCAAGGGTTAAATGAAGACATCACTTACGTTCCGTAAGTGATAAGTCCGAATTTAACCTCCTATTGAATCGAAAAGCCCGCTTATTGACTTTTCAAAATGAATTCTTTTTATAGCTTCAGCAAAAAGATTGTCTAAAGAAACTACTTTTATTTTATCTCTTTTTTTATCTTCTGCTAAAGGAATTGAATCGGTTATCGCTAGGCTATCTATAGCGGAATTTTGCAGTTTCTCAACTGCATTATTAGATAAAATCCCGTGGCTTATAGCTGCAAAAATATTTTTTGCGCCTTCCTTTTTTAAGGCAGCCGCTCCGTTAACCAAGGAAGAACCTGTTGCAATTATATCATCTACCAATAATACATTCTTATCTTTTACGTCACCTAAGATATGCATCACTTCTGTTGATTCCGGAGACTTTCTTCTTTTATCAACTATAGCTAAATCTGCGCCAAAACGCTTTGCATAAGCCCTGGCCATCTTAATTCCGCCGACATCAGGCGAAACAATCACTAAATCTTCTATTTTATTTTCTTTAAAATATTCAAAAAAAACATTAATCGCATACAAATGATCCAGGGGTATATCAAAAAAACCTTGTATCTGGCCGGCATGTAAATCTAAGGTTAATACCCTATCAGCCCCCGAGCTTGTTAAAATATTAGCAACTAATTTTGCGGTAATTGGCACTCTGGGTTTATCTTTTCTATCTTGGCGGGCATAACCAAAATAAGGTATAACTGCTGTTATTCTTTGAGCTGAAGCGCGCCGAGCTACGTCTAGCATAACTAATAGCTCTACTAAATTTTCATTAACCGGGGGGCAAGTCGATTGAATTAAAAATACATCTTTGCCCCGTACATTTTCTTTTAGCTGAACTTTCACCTCGCCATCGCTAAAACGTGAAATTTTTGCTTTACCTAAATCTGTATCTAAGTTTTTACAAATTTTTTCAGCTAAAGAGCAGTTAGAACTGCCGCTGAAAACTACTAATTTATCCATTTTTACTCCTTGGCCCTAGCTGACGAGCTGGGAGGCCTGCCACAGTTTGGTTTTTGCCTACAT
>JAIPHS010000009.1 GCA_021735105.1 Candidatus Omnitrophota bacterium | reverse complement strand
AATTTTGTTTTCACCGTCTACCTCAATAAGTTTAGGCGATAAGCCTTTCAGCTCATCTTCCTTGTAATAACCATATGAAATAATTATTACCTTATCTCCTTTATAGCCTTGACGAGCAGCTGGCCCATTTAAGCAAATGGTACCGCTTGCTCTTTCGCCTGTAATGACGTAAGTCTGAAGGCGAACTCCATTGTTTAGATTTAACACATCAACTTTTTCTCCTGCGTATAAATCTGCTGCTTCCATTAAATCCTGGTCAATAGTAATGCTTCCCTTGTAATATAGTTGTAAACCTAACACCGTAGCATAGCTAATTTTTGACTTTAACATCGCTCTAATCATTTCATTTACCTCTTCTTAATTTTTTAAATAATTTATAAGTTAATTTAGCGATCATTAACTCTTCATCCGTAGGAATAATTAAAACTTTCGTTTTGGAAAATATTCTTTTTATCTGGCTTTTTATTGATTTTACCATATCAGGATTATTTTCGCCAATCCCTCCAGTAAAGCAAACTGCATCGGCACCCCCTAAATAAAATAAATACGCACCAATATATTTTTTGAGGCGGCTAATAAAAATATCAACAGCAAGCTTTGCCCGTCGGTTACCATCTTTAGCAGCTTTACTCACATTACGTAAATCATTACTTACTCCTGAAACTCCTAAAAAACCACTCTTTTTATTCAAAATTTTATCCATCTGATCAATAGCTAATTTTTCTTTTTTCATTATATTAAAAATTGCCGCAACATCAACATCACCACAACGAGTCCCCATCATTAACCCTTCCAAGGGGGTAAAACCCATAGATGTAGCTATTGACTTACCCTTATCTATAGCAGTCATGCTACAACCATTACCTAAATGAGCAGTTATCAATTTTAACTTAGTTAAAGGTTTTTTTAAAGTTAGTGCTGCTTTTTGAGCAATAAATTGATGCGAAGTTCCATGAAAACCATATTTGCGAATTTTATATTTCCTATAATATTTATAAGGAATAGGATAAATATAACCTTCTTCTGATACGGTTTGGTGAAATGCCGTATCAAAAACTGCGACTTGAAAGTTTGTAGGAAAACTTTTTAGGCAATAGTTTATCCCCGCTAAATTAGCTGGATTATGTAGCGGGGCAAGTTTGCTACATTTTTGAATTTGCTTTATTACTGTTTTATTAATTAAGTGCGGCTGTTTAAATTTTTCTCCACCATGGACAACTCGATGTCCAACCGCAGTTATGTCTTTTAAAGAATTTATTTTGCTTTTTACTAAAATTTTATTAATTATTTCATCTATGCCTTGAGTATGATTTTTTATTTTTGACTTTTCCTCACCAATTTTTTCAATCTCTCCTTTATCGACAAGAGATTCTTTGGGAAAGCTAAAAAGCTTATATTTAATAGAAGAACTTCCTGAATTTATAACTAAAATATTCATATTAAATGTTAGATTAGACTTCTAAGATTTGTTTTGGGCTCTTACTACAGTGACTGCTGCACAATCTATAATATCATCAACCTCACAACCTCTGGATAAATCACTGCAAGGCTGCTTGGTTCCTAAAATGATTGGTCCAACTGCTCTTGCTTTTGCAAGCCTTTGAGTTAATTTATAGCAAATATTACCAGCATCAAGGTTAGGGAAAACCAAAACATTAGCTTTTCCGGCTACATTACTTTTATCTAATTTTCGCAAAGCAACTTTTGGATCGAGAGCACTATCACCTTGCAGTTCACCATCAATCATAAAACCACTTTTTTTTGATTTAGCAATTTCCACTGCATCTTTAATTTTATCAACCCATCTTCCTTTTGCACTTCCTTTGGTCGAAAAACTCAACAAAGCTACCCGAGGAATAATTTTTAAAACTTCCTTAGCAAAACGTGCACTAGAGATAGAGATATTAGCAAGTTGTTGGCTACTAGGATATGGTATCACTCCACAATCAGCATAAACAAATGTTCCCTCTTCTCCATATGAGCAATCAGGGACATCAATAATAAAACAACTTGATATAGTACCAACTGTCTTATCTAGATCAAGACAATTAAGAGCTGTTTTAATTACAGATGAAGTAGTATATTGTGCTCCAGCGACAAATCCATCTACACCGTCATACTTTACCATCATCGCCGCGTAATAAAGAGGATTCTCCATCAACTCTCTTGCTTCTTCAAAGCTTATTCCTTTTACTTTTTTTCTTTCATGAAAAATATTTGCATATTTTTCTTGTTTTTCAACCTCAAGATTATCGTGAGTAAGCAATAAAGCGTTGGCTATTTTTTCTTTATTAATGCGCTCAACAGCTTCAATTATTCTTTCATCATGTGCCTCAGGAAAAACAATCTTTCGTGGATTTTTTTTGGCTTGTTCTCTTAAGTCTTTAACTATTTTGCGCATTTATCCTCCTAAAGATTTTTTATTAAAATTATATAAAATGGATTTATCCAGCAACGTCTGATAAGTAGCTAAAGCGATACGTCTTAAGGTTTTTATATTTTTATCAGCCAAATTTTCCGAGATAAAATCAGTATAATCATAAGATGAAAGGCAAATTAAAACATAAAAAGTATTTTTATCACCAAAAGCAGCTTGATAACACTGATGGTTCCAGTCACTCCCCACAAAACTAAGAATAATCTTTTTATCAAACCTTTCTTCAATCTCTTTTTGAATAAGGGAAGTTACTGCCGCATCCGGCACGAAATAAAAAACTAACTCAATAAAATAATGTTCATTTTTTATTTTTTTGTCGATCTTTTCAACTAAGTCAAATAGATTTCCTTCTGGAATATCAATTAAATCACTCTCTTTTTTTTCAAGTGCTCGCATTTTTTTCTTATATTTTTCAACAAACTCCTGATTTACAAAGTTTATACCCCACTTCCCCGATAAATAAGCAATAAAAAGTTGATAAAAGTACATCTGGGCCATAATGGATAGAACTGATTCACTAAAATTAAAATCTGCTTTTAACTTAATAAAATTAGGCCCGGAAAAATTAACAATCGTTTTTACCGATTTCTCTGAATTTTTTGAACCTAACGATTCTTGAAACAGCTGTGCTATCCATGGAATAAAACTTTTTACCCAATCAGCTTCGATGAAAGGAGAAAAATTAAAATCACAATCTTTATTTAAAGATAAAGCAGCTTCATGCGCGCTTTTTCTAATCTCATCTTGATTGCTGATAAATTGAGAATAAAGATGTTCTAATTTAGTAAAATTTTTATTTAAAAGTAAAAACAACGGCAAGAGAAAAATATTAGTAAACGGAGAAGAAAAACGGCCGCCGATATCAGAACATTGATCAGGTTGAATTGGAATTTTTTTTACATCTATCCAGCTTAATCTATCAAGTTTTTCGAATGATTCCGGGTCTGTTAACCAAAGAAATTTTTCATACCACCGGTCTGAACCTAGCTTATCGATAAAATAACTCTTTAGTGTCTGTGATAATAGTTGTGTCTCAGGAGTAGTTCCTGACTTTGAAATTGCAACCACTAAGGTTTTTTCCGGATTTTTAATCTGAGATAAAATGCCATCTATTGCTTTCGGATCTAAATTATCAAGAGTAAAAAAGTTAGGTTGTTTAAACAAAGCCAAGAGTGGTTTTATCCCATTAATTGAGCCCCCCATACCGACAAAAATAAAATTCTCTTTTTTAGAAATAAGTGGAAAAATTGAATCAAATAAAGACTTGATTTTGATAAAGCTCACTGGTTTAACCCAGCCAAGGCGTGGGCTATTACCGTCAAAAGCAATTTCCCGATAAGGATTTTCAGCCGAAATCTCATCCTTTGCTTTTCCTGCCGCTTCTAATAAATAGTTTTTTAAATTTTTCATTTTTCTAACAAAAGTTTAGAAACTTATTATCCATATTTTTGTTTATTTTGCAATCTCTTTTTAGACCTTTCAAAAAAAATAACCTTAGACCCTTAAACTTAAAACCTTAAACTATTCTAGAACCAAGATACTCTATCTTTGCCTGAATCTTTGGCCCGATAGAGAGCTTTATCGGCAATTTCGGTAAATAAATCCATGTAGATAGTATTTGAAGGGTAAGTTGCTACCCCTATACTTACAGTAATATTTAAATTTTCATCAAATACTTTTATTTTCTCCTGGGATATTCGAGAACATATCCTCTCAGAAACCATAATTGCACCAGCTTTATCGGTATCGGTCAACAATACACCGAACTCTTCTCCGCCAAGCCGTCCCACAAAATCAATTTGGCGGACCCCTTCTAAAATTAAAGAAGCGCACCTTTCTAAAACTGCATCTCCTACTAAATGGCCGTAAGTGTCATTTATTCTTTTAAAATCGTCTATATCTATCATTAAAAAAGATAGTTTATTTTTTAATTTTTTTGACCGTAAAAATTCTTCTTCTACCCTTTGGTTAAAAAAACGGCGGTTGTAGGTACCAGTAAGATAATCACGTATCGATAACTCCTGAAGACGGCCATAAAGTTCTAGCCGCTCTAATGACACAGTAAGCAATTTTGCAAAAAGCGGAAACAAACCAAAAATATCAGATGACTGAGTATCGAGATACAAATAATCATCTTTTTGATTAATCTTAAAACGATGACAATTTGACCCTTGAAGTTCAGATAGACTAATCCTATCTATCCCCTCTAAAGAACTTAACTTGTCAACAAAAGCAGTAGTTAATTCTTTTTTATTAAAAAGGGGAGAAATTAATCTAGCCGTATCATAAAAAGCAAAAAGCTGAGAAGTCTTTTTTTTAAAATCTTCAATTTTTTCTTTTAATATTTCTTCTTCTTTACACAACTTTTTAGCGTTTTTAGTTAGCTCTATCTTTTTCGATTGAAACCTAAATTTTTCAATTTGATATTCTTTAATCAATACCCAAGAAAATACTCCTAATAATATGCTTAAGATTAAGAAAAAGAACATATTTTATTTTTACCTTCTTCTTTAGCCCGATACATTATTTTATCAACCAAGTTAAATATTTTATCAAACTCGTTTTCATCATCTGGATAGATAACTACCCCTCCCGATATTGTAAATTTTACTTTATTTCTTCTATAAGATACTGCTGAATCAGCTACCTTATTGCGGACATCTTCGGCAATTGTTAAAACTTCTTTTTTGCTTGTATCAGCAATTAGAACCACAAACTCCTCGCCTCCATAACGACAAATAGTAATTTGAGGACTTTCTTCTAAATCTTTTAAGATCTTAGCAAGTTTCTTAAGAACTAAATCTCCTACCATATGCCCATGAGTATCATTTATATTTTTAAAGTCATCTATATCAAACATAATCATGCCAACTTTGGCTTCTAGATTTTTAGCTCGTTCCAACTCAACCCTTACCTGTTCAAAAAAATAATTCCGCAACGATAGAGAAGTAAGAGAATCAGTTGTTGCTAATTCTTGAACTTTTTTTATAAGTTTTGCACGTTGTAACACAATAGCCCCTAAATCACATATATTGCTTAGCGATCTTAAGTCATCATAAGAAAAAAAACTTGAATCTTTATTCTCGATTCGAATAATACCAAAAAAGTCTTCTTTTACAGAAAGCGGGCTAGCCAAAAAAGATAACGACTCTCTTTGAGTAAATCCATCTATTTGGCTAAAATCAAATCTGAAATCTTTTCTTATGTCATCAATCAAAATAGAACTATTTTGCCGCATCATCCATCTTTCAATCTCACTGCCTTGTTTTTCTTTAATTGTTAATTCTTGCTTCTTTAATGATTGAATTAATTCTAAAGAATGATTTTCCTTGTTAAATTCATACAAAGAAACAAAAGAAAAGTCAGGAAATAATTTTTTAATAGCTTCAAGCAAAAAAGTAAAAATATCTTCAGGATCATCTAATTCAATTAGTTCCTGAGAAAGCTTGACCAAAAAAGAAGTTTTTTCCTGTTCTAAAGGCAGGTGCTCTAAGATTTTTTTCTTTTTGATTAAAGAGTCTTCCGATATGTTTATTTTTTCTTCCAAGCTGTCAATAACTTCTGTATTTTTATTAATTAGTTTTCTGTGAGAAAAATAAAATATTAAAAAAGAAATTAGGGTAATAAATAAAAAAACTATTCCCACAAGAGGATAAACCAATCCCAAAAAGATAAGGATAAGGATGAAAATAATAAGAAAATTTAATATTGAATATACAAAAAAGTTATACAATAGTATCTTCTTTAGAAGGGTCAAAAAAGTGGATTTTTTTAGTATCGAATACAATTTCAACCCTACTACCTACAGCGGGTTTATTAGACGCATCTACCACAGCAACTATTGTGTGGTTTTTAGTTGCAAGATACAAGTGATTTTGAGAACCCATTGTTTCAATTACATCACAGGTAACATCTATTGTATTGTCAACCGTTGCATAAGATGCAAAAAGTTTATCGTATAAGTTTTCCGGACGAATCCCTAAAACAATTTCTTTCTCAATATAATTCTGCAACTTTTGATGCTTCTGTTCGGGGACTTTTATTTGAAAGCCATCTTTTTCTAAAAAATATAATGAATCATCTTTTTTGCGCAAAACTCCTTCTATAAAATTCATGGGCGGAGAGCCGATAAACCCTGCCACAAATTTATTAGCCGGCTTATCATAAACATTTAATGGGGTATCAAACTGAAACAGCTTACCATTTTTCATAATTGCTACTCTATCACCTAAAGTCATAGCTTCAGTTTGATCATGAGTAACATAAACCATCGTAGATTTTATCTTTATGTGCAGTTTTTTAATTTCTGTTCTCATCTGAACCCGAAGCTTTGCATCTAAATTGCTAAGTGGTTCATCAAAAAGAAAAGCTTGAGGCTTTCTGACAATTGCTCTACCTACAGCAACTCTTTGCCTTTCACCTCCAGATATTTCTTTTGGTTTTCTATCCAATAAATGGCCAATACCTAAAATATCTGCAGCCTCCTTTACCCGTTTTTTAATTTCATCGCGGGAATAACGGCGGAGCTTAAGAGCAAAAGCTAAATTATTACGGATATTCATATGGGGATAAAGCGCATAATTCTGAAATACCATTGCAATATCTCGATCCTTAGCAGGCATATCATTAACCTTCTTATCACCGATAAGAATATCTCCAAAAGTAGGAGTTTCTAGGCCAGCAAGCATCCTCAGAGTTGTTGATTTACCACAACCAGAGGGACCAAGCAAAACAACAAATTCTTTGTCTTTTATCTCTAGGCTCAAATCTGATACTGCGATTACATCTGCACCAAAAGCCTTGTTTATGTTTTTAAATTGTACTTCAGCCATTGCCTAAATTTTAAATGTAAATTTATCTATGTCAAGTTAAATAATCCAAAATAGCTGTAACTTTACTTTTTAGGTCTTTTCTTTCTACTATCAGGTCAATAAAACCATGTTTTTGATTAAACTCCGAGGTTTGAAAACTTTCCGGTAAATCTTGTTTTATAGTTTGCCTTATTACTCTCGGGCCAGTAAAACCAATAAGTGCTCCAGGTTCTGCTATAGTTATATCCCCCAATCCAGCAAAAGAAGCTAAAACTCCCGCCATTGTAGGATGAGTCAAAATCGATAAATACGGTAAGCGGGCTTCTTTTAATTTTAACAAAGCTCCGCTTGTTTTTGCCATCTGCATTAATGAAAACATTCCCTCATACATTCTCGCACCCCCGCCGGAACCAGAAACAATAATAACAGGTAATCTTTTTAAAATTGCCTGTTCAATTATGCGAGTAATTTTTTCTCCCATAGCAGAGCCCATAGACCCCATAATAAAGCGAGAATCAGTAATAGCTAAAATTATCGGCCTTTTGTTAATTTCGGCTGTACCGGTAATAACAGCTTCTTTTAGCTTTGTTTTATCTTTTGCTTGGGCCAGTTTATTAAGATAGCTTTTCGGGCCGGAAAAATTAAGTGGGTCATCAGCGCTTACTTCTTTATCATGCTCAACAAAACTACCCGCATCTGTTAAAACCTTAAGCCTTTGATAGCAATTTAAAACAAAGTGATAACCACATTTGGGGCAAACGTTCAGATTTTCATTTAAAATTTTATTAAAAATAAGATTGGAACATTTTGAACATTTACTCCAAAGGCCATCCGGCACTCTTTTTTTCTTACCAAAACCAAAAGTTTTTTTAAATATATTCATCTTCTGAATCTCCGTAAAACCAACCCCGAAAAAACTTTCGGATAAAAAAAAGTAGACTTTTGTGGTAATCTATAACCAGCTTTTGCAATATCAAACACCGCTTTCAATGAAACAGCTTTCATTATAAATGCCATTTGATTTTTTTTAGTTACCTTTTTGACCTCATCTATGCTATGGTTGTAAGCAAATTGATTGCATTTTATTTCCGGCAAAACATAATTATGAAAAATGTAGGTATTTAATTTTTTATATATAGCTGGAGATATTGTATCTAAAAGGCCTTCTTTTTGCAAGGTTGCAAAATAAAACTTTTTATTCCAATAAACTCCAAAACAAAAATTTTTAGCAATTTTTAGTTTTTTTTCTAAGTTTTTTTGACTCACTTGCTCTAATTTGCAGCGATTTTTTATTTTATTAAAATATTCTTTATTTTTAGTTGACGCAGGAGTTATTCTATGAATAGGCAATATTACCAAACCCGGTTGCGGGATAGTAAGATAAGCAAGAATATAGCTAAGGTTCTTAAATTTATTTTTATTTTTTTTAAAATAATCAAATGAAGTTTCAAATCTATGATGCCCATCAGCAATAATTAAATAAGATGCTTCCAATGAAGAAGAAATTTTTTCTATATCTTCTTTTTTACCTATTTTCCAAAGAGAGTTTAAGTTATTTTCATCATCCTTAAACTCGATAAATGGTTTCTTTTTGATATATTTTTCAGATATGGCCCTTAAGGTTTTATCAGTATTACCAGCAATAACAAAAACAGGGCTTAAATTCGCTTTAAGTTTTGTTATCATCTTTTTTCGATCTTTTTTAGGTTTATCTAAAGTATGCTCATGGGGAAAAATCTTTTTTTTCTTCATATTAAGCAGACAAAGAATACCGTAACGCAAAAATTTATTTTTCCCTATTATAAACTCTTGTTGGTAAAGATAATAATTCTTTTTCTGATCATCAACTAAAACCTTTTCCTTGAGCCATTTTTGTAAATTGCGGGCAGGTTTATTGTAATTTTTGCCATCGGCAAGGTTAATCCGGCAATAGTTATAAGGAGAGCGTTTTTTTAAATTTAAGGCCCTTTTTTTATCAATAACATCATAGGGAGGGCAAGCTACTTTTGAAAAATCATCTAATAAATTTAAATTATAATGAGTTGCTTTAAATGGCTTGGTAGTTTGGCCCATTATTTATCCTTATTTAGGTCACATTTATTATCAGGACAACTCTTACATTGTTTATTGTTACTTGAATTAGATTTACGATTCTTTTGCTTATAATCTGTTTCGTAAAAACCGCTTCCTTTAAAAATAATTCCGGAACCCGAGCTAATTAATCTTTCAACTTTTCCTTTGCAATGAATACATTTTTTTAAAGGGGCATCTGCTATCTTTTGAAAAGCTTCAAAAATCTTTCCACATTTTAGGCATCGATAATCATAGGTGGGCATATCTTACTCCTTTTTAAATTCAGCCATTTATTTACGTGTTTTAGCTATTTCTTCAAAAAGCTTTTTTTCCTTTTTTGAAATATTCTTTGGAATCTTAATCCCTACCTCCACCAATTCATCGCCAAACCGGCCAGAATTTAATTCCGGCATCCCTTTATTTTTTAACCTAAACACTGTATCTGGCTGCGTCCCGGCAGGAATTTTCATCTTAACCTTTCCGTCTAAAGTAGGTACTTTAATTTCGGTTCCTAAAATAGCCGAAAGGGCATCAACCTCTATCTGGCAGCGCAGGTTTTTTCCCTCTCGCCTAAATTGTGAATGAGGCAATAGTATTATATGAAGATAAAGGCCACCCCGCATCTTGCCTAAAAAATTACCTTCCTTGCTAAGACGTAAAATTGAACCATCTTTTACCCCTTTAGGGATTTTTACTTTAATCCGATGTTGTTTTTTTACTCTTCCTTCTCCAGAACACTGTCGGCAGCGGTCTTTAATAACTTTTCCCCGGCCTCGACAATTAGGACAAGTTTGAGAAACACTAATAAAACCCATCCCGCTTCTAACTGCTCCCTTACCCTTACAAAGAGAACAAGTAACCTTAGAAGAACCAGACTTAACTCCACTACCTGAACAAGTAGGACAAGAATCAAATCTATAGTAACTTAACTCTTTTTCTGCTCCAAAAGCAGCTTCCTCAAGGCTGATTTTAATCCTGGCTTGAATATCTTCTCCTCCAGATTGCTGGAAGCCGCCTCTTCTATCTCGGCTACCTCCACCAAAGATATCACCAAAATCAGAAAAGATACTGCCGAAGATATCCTCAAACCCAGCACCGCCGCCACCGCCAAAAATATCAGAGAAGTTCGCTCCTCTAAAGATATCTTCTTGGCTATAACGTGAATCTACTCCCGCATGTCCATACTGGTCATAAAGCTGCTTTTTCTTGGAATCACTCAATACCGCATAACTTTCAGATATTTCTTTGAATCTTTCTTCAGCTTCTTTCTTTTTGTCTTCAGAGACTCGATCCGGATGATGCTTCATCGCAAGCTTGCGATAGGCCTTCTTCACGTCTTCTATTGAAGCGCCCTTTTGTAAACCTAAAATCTCGTAATAATCTTTTTGTGTACTCATGGTCTTTTCTTGTTAACTTTCCTCCGACAGACGAAGGAAGACAGACTACAGACGATCTCGTCTTTTCGTCTCTCGTCTATCGTCCTTCGGAATAATCATTTCTTATTTTTTGTCTTTATTGTCTTCTTCTTTATATTCAGCATCAACTACATCCTCTTTTTCCTTTCCTTGTTGTTTATCCCCTTGTTGTTGAGGCTCTGAGCTTTGATCTCCAGCTTGATCTTTTGGGCCAGCTGTTCCAGTTTGATCTTGTTGTTGTTTAGCTCCTTGTGCCTTATACATCTGTTCTGCTAACTTATGAGAAGCTTGAGTAGCCTCTTCCATAGCTTTTTCAATTTGTTCTTTAGCGCTATCTGATTTTTTCAAAATTTCTTTTAAATTGTTGATCTTTTCTTCTATTGTTTTCTTTTCTTGGTCAGAAATTTTGTCACCATAATCTTTTAGTGATTTTTCAGTAGTATAAACTACTGAATCTGCTTTATTTTTAATTTCAACCAATTCTTTTTGCTTTTTGTCTTCTTCAGAATGTTTTTCTGCTTCCTTGACCATCTTATCGATATCTTCATCTGATAATTTTTGCGGAGCAGTTATTCGAATTGATTGTTCCTTGCCGGTTCCTTTATCTTTAGCGTGAACATGGACAATCCCGTTAGAGTCGATATCAAAAGTAACCTCAATCTGGGGAACACCCCTCGGGGCTGATGGAATACCAACAAGATCAAACCTGCCTAATTCAGTATTCCCTTTAGCCATTTCTCTTTCACCTTGTAACACTCTAATAGTTACCGCAGTTTGATTATCTTCTGCAGTTGAAAAAATTTGACTTTTTTTAGTAGGTATTGTAGTGTTTCTCGGAATAAGTTTAGTAAAAACCCCTCCCAACGTCTCCAAGCCAAGAGATAAAGGTGTAACGTCAAGCAAAAGGACATCTTTCGTTTCTCCGGTAATAATAGATCCTTGAATTGCCGCTCCCATTGATACACATTCCATAGGATCTATGCCCCTTTCAATTTTAGTTCCCACAAAATTTTCAACTGTTTTTTGAACAAGCGGCATTCGAGTTGGGCCTCCTACCATGATAATTTTATCAATATCTTTAGTGGCTAACTTGGCATCGCTTACTGCCTGTTTAATTGGGCCTTCAGTTTTTTCTATAATTGACTTTACTAAATCTTCTAATTTTGCCCTATTGATTGTTTTAGTAAGATGCTTAGGGCCGGATTGATCAGCTGTAATAAAGGGGAGATTAATTTCGGTAGTTAATGTGCTGGATAGTTCAATCTTAGCTTTTTCTGCTGCTTCTCTGAGGCGTTGATCAGCCATTTTGTCTTTTCGCAAATCAATACCAGTTTCTTTTTTGAAATCTTCAGCGATATAATCAACCAAAACCTGATCCATATCCCGGCCGCCTAAACTTGTATCACCGTGAGTGGAAAGAACTTTAAACCCACCTTCTTCCCACATCTCCATAATAGTTACATCTAAAGTTCCCCCACCAAAATCAAAAACCATAATCTTAAGCTCTTTCCCAACTTTATTTAAGCCATAAGCAAGACAAGCTGCAGTAGGTTCGTTAATAATTCTTTTTATATTTAGTCCAGCAATAGTACCCGCGTCTTTTGTAGCCTGTCTCTGGTTATCATTAAAATAAGCCGGTACAGTCACAACTGCATCTTTTATCTCGCTGCCTAGATAACTTTCAGCATCTGCTTTTATTTTTTGTAAAACAAAAGCAGAAATTTGCTGCGGTGTATATTCTTTATCATGAACTTTAAATTTAAACTGCGTACCCATTTTTCTTTTGGCCCCGGATATAGTTCCTTCCGGATTAACCGAAGCTTGCCTGCGGGCTGGTTCACCCACTAATTTTTGCCCATCTTTGGTAAAAGCTACCACCGATGGAAAAGCTTTTCCACTTGCAACTCCTGCACCTTCTGCTGAAGGTATTATCGAGGGCTGCCCCCCTTCCATTATCGCTGCTGATGAATTTGAAGTCCCTAAATCAATTCCAATTATTTTTGCCATTTTCTACCTCCCATTAAAAATATTATTATTTAGCGAATACCTTTATTTTATTCCTTAATCTCTTTGTTTTCCTCTTCTTTTCCTGCTTTATTTTTTTCGTTTTCTTTTTTTGGTTTTGCTACTTTTACCTTAGCCGGCCTTAAAATTCTCCCAGAAAGCAGGTATCCTGCTTGCATCTCCTCAACCACCGTGTCGCTATCTACGTCTTGGCCCTCAACTATAGCTAAAGCATCATGCTTATGAGGATCAAACTTTTCACCTACAGTTTTTATTTTCTCCAAACCCTTAGATTTAAGAAGCGCATGAAGTTGTTTTATAATCATGTCAACGCCTTGATGCATCAACTTGAAATCATTTTTTTTATCAGCATATTTAATGCTTAACTCAAAGTTATCTAAGATGCCAATTAATTCGGAAATAAGGCCTTCATTAGCAAACTTAATAAATCCTGCTTTTTCCTGCAAGGATCTTTTTCGATAATTATCGAACTCTGCCTGAAACCTCAAATACCTATCCAACAAATCCTGGTATTCTTGTTTTTGTTTTTCAACTATCTCTGTTTCTGTTTTTTTATCGTTTACGCTCTGGCCTTCATCCTTAGAGACATCCTTTTGCTTCTTTTTATCCATCTTTTCTTGTTGGTTCTTTTTATTCTTACTCATCTTTCTTCCGCCTAAATAAAATCATTTAATGAATCTTTAAGTTGATTTTTTACCGAATAGAGACAAGATGCTGCCTTAAGATAATTCATCCTTACCGGGCCAAGCAAAGCTAATACTAACGAAATGTCTTCATCCCTAAAGCCGGATAAAACAAGAGAGCATTCAGATATCTCAGAAAAGTCTATATCATTACCGATCAAAACCCTTACTTTTTCAGTCATAAAATCAAAGAGAATTTTTTGAAGCTTATCAATTTTTACTTCTAATGCACAAAAAATGTTTCTTAAAACTTTTATATCTTCAAACTCAGGTTGATTTAAAATACATCTAGTGCCGCGAAAAGAAAAACGCCTATCTTTAGCATTTATCCCCAAAAGAGATGTATATCCACTTGCTTCTGAAAGCGCATCAAGACTATACTCTACTACTTCATTCAAATTATACAATGGTGAAAAATCCAACTCAATATTGTAAAAAGTCCCGAAACGCTCCGGATTCAAGATCGCTACATAATATTTAAACCCTTCTTTGGTTGGAACTCTTCCGCTAGATGTATGAATATGAGAAATTAATCTTTTTTCTTCTAAATTGTGCATTATATTCCGCACAGTCGCCGAAGAATAATTAAGATCATACTCAGAACAAAGATAACCAGAACTAATCGGCTTAGACTCTCGGATATAACTACTAATTATCAGCTCAAGAATCTCAGCTTCTCTCTCCTTTTTATTTATAGCTTTTCCCATAATTTAATTCTTTTTCGAATTTGACTTAGCACTCTGAATCGGTGAGTGCTAATATGTTAGCATAGAAAAATCCTCTGTCAAGTTCTTGTCTAAACTATTTTCGGGTTCTTTTTTTCTGGAGATGTTTTTCGAGTTTGGTTTTAACTTTGATTAATTGCCTGCTTAATCCGCGAAAACTCTCATTAATTGCAGCTGTTTCAGTTCTGCTTTTTTCATTGGCCACAATCGTTTTAGCTTTAGGTAAGTAAACATGAGAACGGCAATAATATTCTTCTTTATGAGGATTTTTTTCAATGTGCACTGAAAGATGAACCGGATCATTTTTTTTAAATATCTGTAACTTACGTTTTATTTTCTCTAAATTACTATTTAAGACATCTTCAATAAACTTACTTTTCTTTAAATACTTAAGCGAAATTTCTACCTTCATTGATTCTCCTTTTTTTTATTTTGTTTAGTTTTTGTAAAAAATATTTGTTCACCTTCTTTTTTAACTTTTACTTCATCTCCCGGCAAAAACCTTCCCTTTATTATGTCCAGGCTCAAAGGATTTACTATCAACCGCTGGATAACCCGGGTAAGAGGCCTTGCGCCATACTCCGGTGAAAACCCCTTTTCTGCCAAAAAATCTCTAACTGAAGGAGTAAGTTCAATCTTTATATTTTTATCCTTTAATCTTTTTTTAATGGTTTGCATTTGAATATCTACTATTTTTTTAATATCAGAAAGCTCTAAACTATTAAAAACAACGATACTATCTAAACGATTTAACAGCTCAGGACGAAAATATTTCTTTAGTTCTTGGTTTAAATTCTTTTTAATAATATCCTTTTTAACTTGAGGGTCATTAAAAAACTGATTTCCAATATTGGAGGTCATAATAATTAAAGTATTTTTAAAGTTTACAATTCGTCCCTGTGAATCAGTAAGCCGGCCTTCATCTAAAATCTGCAAAAGAATGTTGAATACATCAGGATGCGCTTTCTCTATCTCATCAAAAAGAATAACTGAATAAGGCTGCCTTCTCACTTTTTCCGTTAATTGGCCGCCTTGTTCATAGCCTACGTAACCGGGAGGAGCCCCTGCCAAGCGGGAAACTGCAAACTTTTCCATATACTCACTCATATCTAAAGTAATCAATGCATCTTCAGTATCAAATAAAAATTCAGCTAAAGCCTTTACTAATTCAGTTTTTCCAACTCCAGTTGGCCCGGAAAAAATAAATGAACCTAAGGGCCTATTAGGATCAGCTAAACCAGAGCGGGATCTGCGGATGCAATCTGAGATTAAAGTTACCGCTTCATTCTGGCCGACTACTTTTTTTTCTATTTCTTCTTCCATGCGGAGAAGCTTTTTAACTTCTTCTTCCATTAGGCGGGAAACCGGAATATGGGTCCACCGGGACACAATCTGGGCAATATCTTCTTGGTCAACTTCTTCTTTTAACATCTTTTCAGTTTTTTGTAATTTAGTTAATTTTTTATTAAAATCTTCAACTTGAGCAGAAAGTTCTGGAATTTTACCATATCTAATTTCAGCAATTTTATCTAATCTTCCTTCTTTTTCTAACTCAACTGTTTGATTTTTCAGCCCGTCAATCTCTTCCTTTTTATTACGGATTTGAGTAATAATATCTTTTTCTTTTTCCCAATGTTTTTTCTTTGCGCCTAATTCTTTTTCTAAATTATTAATCCGCCTCTCTACTTGATTTAACTCTTTTTCCGATTGCTTGCTTTTTTCTTTTTTTAAAGCTTGCTTTTGGATTTGAAGTTCCAAAATTTTTCTTTCCATCCGATCAATCTCTTCTGGTTTACTATCAATTTCTATCCGCAGGTGTGAAGCAGCTTCATCAATCAAATCCACTGCCTTATCCGGCAAAAATCTAGCTGTAATATAACGATCAGAAAGTAAAGCGGCTGCTATTAAAGCAGAATCTTTTAACCTTACTCCGTGATGTACTTCATATTTTTCTTTCAAGCCCCTTAAGATTGCAATAGTTTGTTTGGTCGATGGTTCTTCAACAATAATTTGCTGAAACCTTCGTTCAAGCGCGGCATCTTTTTCAATATGCTTTCTGTACTCATCTAAAGTAGTTGCGCCAATACAACGTAAAGTACCTCTGGCTAAAGCCGGTTTTAACATATTAGCAGCATCTACTGCTCCTTCTGCAGAACCAGCCCCCACTACAGTGTGCAATTCATCGATAAAAAGGATTATCTCTCCCTGTTTTGCTTCGATTTCTTTTAAAACCCCTTTTAGGCGCTGTTCAAATTCACCTCTAAATTTTGCCCCAGCTACCATCAAGCCTAAATCTAGGGCAATTATTCTTTTGTTTTTTAAGCCCTCCGGCACATCTTGTTGAGCAACTCTTTGCGCTAAACCTTCGACGATTGCGGTTTTTCCTACACCGGGGTCGCCAATTAAAACTGGATTATTTTTAGTCCGGCGGGATAAAACCTGCATCAGGCGCCTAACCTCATTGTCACGGCCGATAACCGGATCAAGTTTTCCTTTCTTTGCTATTTCGGTTAAATCACGGCCAAATTTCTCAAGAGCTTGATAGCTATTTTCTGCTGACTGGCTATCTACTTTATGAGCTCCGCGCACTTCTTTCATAGTACGTAAGATATCTTCGGATCTAATGCCTTGTTTAGCTAGATAGTCAGAAAATAAAGTTTTCTTTGATTCAGAAAGAACATAAAGTAAAACCTCTGAACTTACATATTGATCACCTAACTGCTTAGCCTTATCTTTGGCTTGATTTAAAAGTTGAGCCGCAGCCTGAGAAGCATAAACCTGCTCGGTGTCGCCTGAAACTTTTGGCAAAGACAAAAGATAATCCTTAACAACCTTGCTAAATCTATCTGTATCTATGCCAACTTTTTTTAAAATTTGATAAGCTATGCCTTTTTTATCTTCAAGCAAAGAATGCAAAATATGTTCAGGCTTAAAAGCTTGGTGTTTATAGCTGCGGGCAGCTTCCAAGGCTTTGACGATTACTTCTTGGGCTTTAATTGTAAAATTTTTTAAATCCATATTTTTCACCTTCCTTATCTAATTTAAAATAACACCTTTGGCTTGGGAGTGCAAACAATTTATTCCACATTAATTGAAATTTCCTTTTCTTTTTCTTCTTCTTTTTTAGGTAAAGTTACCTTTAGTACGCAATTTTTATATTTGGCACTTATTTCCTCGGCATCTACCTCCTGAGGAAGAGCTACTTCCCGATAAAAGCTACCTTGATAGCGTTCACAATGGTAGTAGTTTTTCTTTTCTGCCCTGCCGTTTGTCAATCTCTGTTTCAAAATCCTTAAGCAATCTAAAGGGATTTTCGTGATGATATGGTGTAAGTTTCATGATTTACCTCCTTTTTTTATTGTTAGCACTCCCAAGCCAAGAGTGCTAACAATAATCTAAAAAAAATTATTCTTCTTCTTTTACCTCTAAAATTACTTTTACCCCTTTAATATTAACTCCTTCATCTTCAACCAAGTGTTTTATATATTTTAATTGTTTCATATCTTTTAAGGAAAAAAGCTTTTTTTTCTTTTTTTTCTCTTCTTTTAATATTCCTTCCTTTACAATTTCATGCAAAAGATAATATTGCATATCGAGCAATTTACAAACAATATTAACAGGAAAAATTGGCTCATCAAGAGGAATATCCAAATCAAATTGTTTTTCTAATTCATCCCATTTCATTTTCCCGCCTCTTTTTTGTTCATCCTATTTATATAACATAATTGTGATTTTGTCAAGTTATTTTTAAAAAAATTTTAAATTATTTTTTAAGAATATTTAAACTAAAAAACCCTAATAAACTCAACCCCCATTCTTGTTAACTGCGGGGGTTAACATTAGGGTTTAGAGGTATTTGATCGGCAAGTTTTCTTTTTTTAAAAAAGATAGTTTAGATCTTGAAATTCTTATCCAACAAGAAATGTTGTCTTTATCATATTTTGTCTTTAGTACTTGGCTGTTCTTATGGAAAAAATTCATAATATCCATTCGTGAGATAGGCACTTTAACGATTAGTTCCAGAAAATTTTTAGAAAGATATTGGTAGATCTCTTTTTTTAACCTATCCACCCCCTCCCCAGTTGATGCTGAAATAAAAATAATTTCCGGGTAACTTCCCTCCATTTTTTCTAAGGTTATTTGATTTAGGTTATCTATCTTATTAAAAACAATAATTTTTTCTTTATCATTAAGCTTAAGTTCTGCTAAAACTTGATCAACAGATCTTCTTATTTGACTTATATTAGATGCACTTGCATCAACTACATGAAGCAAAAGATCTGAATAGTTTAGCTCTTCTAAGGTAGCCTTAAAAGCATCAATTAAATTCGGCGGCAGCTTATGGATAAAACCAACAGTATCAGAGATAATAGTATCCATTCCTTCCTTAATTGTAATTTTTCTGGCTACTGTATTTAAGGTAGTAAAAAGATTAGATGAGGTTTTTTGTTGATTTTTAGTTAAAAGATTAAATAGTGTAGTCTTTCCGGCATTAGTATAGCCTACCAACGAACAAACCGGTATCTTCTGCCTCTGCCGTTTTTTTCTGGCAATATCTCTATGCTGGCTTACCTGTTTAATCTCTTGTTTTATATGAGTGATTTTTTCAGAAATCTTTCTTCTATCAACCTCAAGCTTTGTTTCTCCTGGCCCAAGCGTACCAATTCCACCCCCTAGACGTGAAAGCATTAGACCTTTACCCCGCAAGCGCGGCAATAAATACTGCAATTGAGCCAGCTCAACTTGTAAGCTTCCTTCTTTAGTTTTAGCATGCTTGGCAAAAATATCTAAAATAAGTTGGGTGCGGTCTAAAGTCTTTATTTGAAATATATCTTCAAGGTTTCTTTGCTGGCTATAGTTTAGGTTGGTATTAAAAATTACTACATTAATATCTTCTGATTCTAAAACTTCCTTTATCTCAGAGGCTTTTCCTTTTCCAATATAAAGTGAAGCATTAGGTTGATTTAAATTAAAATCTATTAGTTCTACTACCTCAATCCCAGTCGATAAAACCAAAGCATTAAATTCTGAAGACAACATCTTTCTGCTCCAACCCTCTTCTTTGGTTTTTGCTACTACTAAAAGCGCTTTTTCTTTTTTGCTGGTTTCAATCATGCGTTCAGTCCTATGTCCATAGTCCTACGTCCGAAGTCTCAGAAAACTTTACAATATCTTATCTACT
>JAIPHS010000008.1 GCA_021735105.1 Candidatus Omnitrophota bacterium | reverse complement strand
TGGTTATTTTTATATTTTTTTGTTTTATCCGGCTGATTCTGTATTCCCATTCTTTACCTTTGCCGTCAAATATATAAATCTTTTGACTTTCTTTAAGGCGTAAGACATTTTTTAGTTTATGCAAAGGCTCTCTTTTATCTAAAGTGATAGATTCTTTTACCTTTTGAGGGGGTATATATAATCTTATTTTTGCCATTTATTTATATTCACTCTCTGAAACCCAAAACATTATGCATTAGACATAGGACTTAGGACATTGGACTTTGGACTAATTACATGGAGCCGATCGGATTTGAACCGACGATCTCCTCGTTGCGAACGAGGTGTGCTCCCAGCTGCACCACGGCCCCTTGAAGTTCAATTATATAAGGTTATTCTTTTATTTTAATGCTTAAACAGAAAAGGCTTTAGCGGATTACTTTATTTTATCAATCAACAGTTATTTCTACTGGATTTGTTCCGTTAAGGCCGCTGCCGTCGGGGGTATATAGTATGTCGACATCTAGGCCGTTAATGTTAAGAACATTAGATCCAGTGGGGTCATTGCCTTTGCGTAGTTCTTCTAAAGCATGAACCATGCCGGCTTGAGCTGCTAATAGTTTTCTTCGTCTTGATATTTTATGTTCGGTTATTTTTGATTGTTGGCGCATCAAATTTATTGCTGTAACGGCAAGCAGAGAAATTACAATTAATATTCCAAAAACAATAACTAAGACGATTCCTTTTTTCATTTTTGCCTGGCAATGAATTTTTATTTTATTTTTTGCTTTTTTTGATTTAAGTTTATTTGGTAGGTGTTATTTTTTTCTGTAACTATTATATGCTTTTCTCTGGCCAGCCAACCCAGACTCATCAATATTAATTTTTCTGATTTGTCTATGCCTCCGGTGATTTCTTCTAAAGTGGTTTCTCCGTGTTCATCTAAAAAATTCCAAATTTCTCCAGCTACAATTCCAATTTGAGTTACCATTTACTTGCCTCGGTTTAAACTTTCGCAGTTAGGGCACCTCCAATATCCACCATGACTATTTATAAAAGAAAAGGTGCCGCATATTTCGCATTTTTTTTTCATTAAATCAATTTTCTTTTCTTTTTTAATAAATAACTTATCACTTGCCCAGTATAATATGAAATAAATTACTATTAGTGCATCGAAAAAAAATCCTATAAAAATAGCAATATCTACGTTTATCATTTTACTAAAAAGTCAAATTTTGTCCAGAAAAATTTTTTTTCTAAAAAATAAGCAGATTCTTTAAGATAATTATAACTAGATCTGTTATTATTTGAGTCTAAAGTAAGTTTTTTTGGATAAAGCAAAATAATTTTGCCATAAGGAGAGACCAAAGCTCGATAAGATAATGGTTTTGCTTCTCCAGTTAAGAGAGGCTCTTTTTCCCATAAAAAAAAGATATCACTGCTATTTTTTACATATTTTTTGAAGTTATTTTTAGGTTTTACATAATTATCCAGATCTTGACTGAAAGTGTATTCATGGCTTGGCTTGGGTAAAGATGCTAAAAAATAAGCTTTTCTTGTTTTTTCTGTGGAAAAACTTAACCCTCTAGGTAACTTAGTTGTCTGTATATTGGGAGATAAATCTTCTTTACTAAGAATGTTCGGCCAAGCATAGATATGTGGTTTTTGTTTGTTAGCGATTGTAAAATTAAATTGCGAGAAAAATAAAATATGGAAAAAAGCTGAAAATAAAAGAAAGATAATATATTTTTTTTTTATTTTCATTAATTTATCTAGAATAAACTATCGTTCTGAATTAGTTGTTGCAATGCCAATTCTATTTATTTCCAAACCTTTACAGATGTCCCAAATAGCAATAACTGTTTCTAAGCTAGCTCCTTTGTCTGCTTTAATAAAGATAGATTTTATTTCCTTTTGGCGAAGGTAGTTTTCTATCTCTTTGGTTGAACGTGGTTTTCCTTTTAAATAAATTATATCTTCAGAAGATATAATTAATGTTAATGGCCTTGTATTTATTGTTTGTGAACTTATTGCTTTGGGCAATTTTATATTTATTCCCGGCACGGCAACAAAACTTGATGAAAGCATAAAAAATATTAAAAGCAGAAATACGCAGTCTACCAACGGCACAATATCCATTTGTTTTAGACCGGCATTTATTTTACTTTCTCTTTTAAACTTCATCGGGATAGCCTCCTCCACTTAATATTTCCAGTAGTTCTGTAGAAGCTCTTTCGACTACCAAAGTTAACAACCTTACTTTATGAATAAAATAGTTATACATGATGTAAGTTGGAATTGCTACAGAAAGGCCAGCTGCGGTTGTAATTAAAGCTGTCCAAATTCCTCCAGCCAGATCAGTCGGGTTTACCATGCCAGCGGTTTGAGTGACTTGTTCGATAGTGTAAAAGCAGCTTACCATCCCGATAACAGTACCAAGCAAACCAAGTAAAGGGCTAACATGAGCTATAGTTCCTAAAAAGTTTAGATTTTTTTCCAGCTTAGGCACTTCATATAAAGAGGCATTTTCCATAGCTTCTTCTATAGCTTTTTTAGGCTTTTGATTTTGAGAAAGCCCCGCCTTTAAAATATTAGTGGCGTAAAATGGTTTTTTTTGGCAAAGTTCGATTGCTTCAGTTATTTTTCCTTTTTTAGTCAATTTCATTATTTGGGAAAGAAGCATACTTTTGTTTGTACGTATCGACAGATAAAAGAAAATCCGTTCAAATATTATTGCAACTGAAAATATAGAACAGAGGATTATTGGTGACATCAGCCAAAGCAATTGTTTGTTTCCCAAGATAAGTTCTTCCATGATACCTCCTTGATTTGTTAGTTATTTTTTTAGTTTTTTTAATCGTATTTTTGCAATTTTTGATTCATTAATATCTAAATTTATAATTTTTTGATATACTTCCTTGGCTTGTTCTATATCGCCTTGGTTTTCATAGATTTTAGCGATTCGAAAATAAGCTTTTATTTTATAGTTGGTTTTGCTATTATCATTAGTTGGTTCGGGGTAGGTATAGATAAGTTTGAAGTATTGTTCTATAGCATTTTGAAGTAATTTCTTTTTTTCAAAACAGATTCCCAAAGCAAATCTTATTTTAGCTGAATCTACCCCCTTTTCCAAAGCTTGTCTGAAAGTATTTATGGCTTCTTGATATTTTCTCACATCTTTTAAAAGAAACGCCTTATCTACCAATGCAATTTCTGCTATCTTTTTTTGAGAGTCAATTAATTGTTGATAGAGTTTTAAGGCCTCTTCATTTTTTTGCCGCTGTTGATAAATTTTAGCAAGATAGAGTTTACTTTTTAGGCCAAAAGATGTCTGTTGTTCTGAACCTTTTTTAAAATATTGTTCTGCTTTGTCCAGGTCTTGTCGATTCCAGGCAAGATGGCCTAAGGCCAATAAAGCTTCTTGGCCGATTAAACTGGTGGGATGTTTTTTAGCTACTTTTCTGTAGTATTCTTCTGCTTCTTTAAAATTATTTTCAGCCTCATAAATTCCGCCTAAATAAAAATTAACCGTATTAGTATGTTCAGAATCAGGGTAGGTTTTTAAAAATTTCTGAAAGGTTTTTTTAGCTTTGTCAAACTTTTCTAAATTTAGAAAGGTTAGGCCGGTGTCAATGTAAGCAAGTTGTAAAAATGATGAATTTCTATATTTTTTTATAATTTGCTGAAAAATTTTTAAAGCATGGCTGTATTTTTCTTGGTTAAAAAGGCATTTTGCATAAAGGTAATCAGCTTCAGGGATTATCTTTGAATCAGGATATTTATCGATAAGTTTATTGAGTATTCTTTCAGTTTCTTTATATTTATCCTGTGAAAAATAACTAACGGCTAAATAATATTTTGCTTCAGGTATTAGTTTTGAATTGGGAAAGTTTGTAGTAAGGTTACGAAAAGCTAAAGACGCTTTATCTAACATTTCTTCTTTTATAAATACTATTCCGATTTGAAATTGGATGTAATCAGCATATAGAGTATTGGAATAGTTTTTGATTATTTGATTGTAGATATTTAGAGCTTTTCGATGTTGATTAGATTCTTGATAAGCATCGGCTATTTGGATTTGAGAGCTTATTTTTACCGCCGGATCATGGCTATACTCCAAAGTTTTTTTAAATTCCTCTATGGCTTTTTTGAAATCATTATTTTTTAGGTAACACCAAGCTAGGCCATAATGAGCTTTATTTTTTATTTCGGGATATTCTGATTCTGAAAATTCTTTTAAGACTGTATTATATGTTAAGAGGGAGTCATTTATCCTCCCCATTTCATATAAAATATCTCCTTTTTTTAGGTAGCTTTGAACTAAAAACTTTCCTTCCGGGTATTTGTCAAGATAGATGCTAAAAGTTTCCAGTGCTTGGATTTGGTCATTAGTATTAAAGTAGTATAATCCTTGTAAAAATAACCTCAATTGATCTTCGACTATCTTATCAATAGTCCTTTTAGCTAAAGTAAGTTCTTCTTGTTCTATATAAGTTAAGCCTAACCCTCGGTAGATTAAGTCGCGCAAGTTATTGCTGTCAGTGTTGGCAAGAGATTGTTTGTAAGAATCTACAGCTTCTTTAAAATTGTTTTTTTTACGGTAAGCATCCGCTAGGTAAAGATATATGCGGTCTTTAATTTTTGTTTGAGGGTTATTTTTTAGATATTCTTTTATTGAAGAAATCATTTTATGAAAATTAGCTTCTTTGCTGTAAATTTGAAGAAGGCTTTGGTAAGAGAGATCAATTAAGTCTTGTCGGCTAGCTTCTTCAATTATTTTTTTTAAATTTAATTTTGCTTTTTTTAATTGATCTGTCTCAAGATATGATAATGCCTGAAGGTGTTTTGGTTGCTGGTATAGGTTTGATTGATTGTCTTTTGCTATGTTTTGGAGTTGATTCAAACAACTTGAAAAATCATTTTTTTCAAAAAATATTTTTGCCAACCAATAATGAACCTGATCTTTTAGCTCAGGAATTTCTTGTTTTTTTAATTCTTCTAATTCTTCTAAGCTTTCTGAATATTTCTGTTGATGATAAAGGCATTGAGCGATATAAAGTTTTGCTTTTGGGGTTAGTGAGCTTTGAGAAAAATCCTTGATGAATTTTCTAAATAATGAGAGAGAAGCTTGATAAAATTTATCAGAAAACGCTCCCGATGCTATTTGAAACTTTTCCCGAGCTAAACCGCTATCTTTAGAAAAAACAAAAGATGAAGCCAGAGAGGCTAATAAAAAGAATACTAAAATAATTTTTGCTAGTTTTTTCATCAGCTTTAACAAATATTATCATCTATTAACTTTCTGTCAAACAGAAGCTTAATAAACTAAAGGGTTTCTTTTAAAAAATATCCAGTATAAGATTTCTTAGATTTAATTATTTTTTCAGGGCTGCCGCAACTAATTAATTTACCTCCATTTTTTCCACCTTCCGGACCTAAATCAATAATATAATCAGCACATTTTATTACATCTAAATTATGTTCAATTATACAAATTGTGTTTTTTTTATTTACTAATTTTTGAAGAACAAAAAGAAGTTTTTTAATATCTTCAAAATGCAGGCCGGTGGTTGGTTCATCAAGGATATAAAGGGTTTTTCCAGTTGCTTTTTTGCGTAGTTGCGATGCCAGTTTTATTCTTTGAGCTTCTCCGCCTGACAAGGTGGTTGCGGGTTGCCCCAGTTTTATATAACCTAAGCCCACGTCTTTTATGGTCTGTAAGATGCCGGTTATTGAAGGGATGTTGCTAAAAAGTTGGTAGGCTTGGTCTAAATTCATATTTAAGACATCGGAAATATTTTTCCCTTTATATTTTACCTCTAAAGTTTGCTTATTAAACCTTTGCCCTTGACAAACCTCACAAGGGATATAAATATCTGGTAAAAAATGCATTTCAATTTTTTTGGTCCCTTCACCGCGGCAAGCCTGGCAGCGGCCGCCGGAAAGGTTAAAGCTAAATCGGGATTTTTTAAAACCTCTAGCTCGCGCTTCAGGTAATTTACTAAAAAGTTCTCTGACCGGAGTAAGAACGCCGGTATAAGTCGCAGGATTGGAACGCGGGGTTCTGCCAATCGGGGATTGATCAACAATAATTACCTTATCAATATTTTTTAGGCCGTTAATTTTTTTAAATTTACCCGGCTTAAGGCGTGAATTATAAATATTTTTTGCTAAAGCCCGATAGAGTATCTCTTCTACTAAAGTGGATTTTCCCGATCCAGAGACACCAGTTACACAAATAAAATTTTCTAAAGGAAATTTTACATTTATTTTCTTTAAATTATGTTCGCAAGCTCCTTTTATTTCAAGATATGGTTTGTTTCTGTAGTCTCTGCGTTTTGCGGGCATTTTAATTTCCTTTTTTTGGCTGAGGTATTGGCCGGTTAAGGATTTGGATTTTTTTATACCATTTATCTTGCCGGCATAAACGACCTCTCCCCCATTAATTCCAGCAGCGGGCCCTAAATCGATAATATAATCGGCAGCGTTAATCATTTGCTTGTCGTGTTCGACAACAATTATTGTATTTCCTAATTCTTTTAATTTTTTTAATGTCTTAATTAAATTTTTATCATCACGGGGATGGAGCCCAATGGTTGGTTCATCAAGAATGTAAATTACGCCTGAAAGGGCAGAGCCAACCTGGGTGGCCAATCTTATTCTTTGCGCCTCCCCTCCAGATAGCGTAGAGCTAAGCCGATCTAAACAAAGATAAGACAGGCCCACAGTCAAACAAAATTGCAGTCTTTTTCGTATTTCTTTTATAATTTCATCTGCAATTTTTTTCTCTGAGCTAGTAAGTTCCAATTTTGTGAAAAAATCAAAAGCAGCTTTAATGTTCATCTGTAATATCTCCCAAATGTTGTATTTTTCTATAAAGACAGAAAGAGCTTCTTTTTTTAGCCGCATCCCTTTGCAGCTAGGGCAAGGTAATTTTGACATATAGTTTGCAATATCATGTTTACGGTATTGAGATTCTGTTTTACTAAATATTCTTTCTAAATGAGGGATAACTCCTTCGTATGGTTTTGACCAGAGATAGATATTATTATTTCCGTAAAGGATAGTTTTTTGAGTACTTTTCGAAAGTTTTCTAAAAGGAGTATCCATGGATATATTAAGTTCATAAGCCAACTCTTTTAAGAGGGCACGATAGTACATCATAGAGCCCCTGCTTCCCCGCCTAAAAGGTTCAATTGCTCCTTGAGAGAGGCTTTTGTTTTTATCGGGAATAATTAAATCAGGATCGAATTCAAGATGGATTCCGAGGCCTTTGCAGGCAGGGCAAGCTCCATAAGGAGAATTAAAAGAAAAAAGCCTGGGTTCAAGTTTGGGAAAAGATATTTGGCAATAGGCGCAATTTAGATGAGTATTAAATAAAACCTCTTTATTTTTGGTTAGGTTATAGATTAAAAGATAACCTTGCGAGTATTTGATTGCTGTTTCAACAGAAGAAGCTATCCTTTTTCTATATTTTTTCGATATTTTAATTCTATCGACTAGGATTTCAATATCATGCATTTTGTAGCGATTAATCTTGATTTTTTCATCTAAACTGTAGATTTTTTTATCAATTCTTATTCGGGAGAAGCCTTCTTTCAACAGCCTTTCAAATAAAGCTTGGTAACTGCCCTTTTTACCGCGGATAATAGGTGAAAGGATAAACACTTTGTTATCTTGAGATAGCTTTATTACTTGATCAATTATTTGTTGTGGAGTTTGTTTGGATATTTGCCGCCCGCAGCTAGGACAGTATGGTTTTCCAATTCTTGCATATAACAGGCGCAGGTAGTCATAAATTTCAGTTTGGGTGGCAACAATTGAGCGCAGCGAGCCTCCAGCCTTTTTTTGCTCGATAGCAATCGCTGGTGAAAGCCCTTCAATATGTTCTAGATTAGGTTTTTGAAGTTGTTCGAGAAATTGCCTGGCATAGCTAGATAAGCTCTCTACATAGCGGCGTTGCCCTTCAGCATAAATAGTATCAAAAGCTAGGGATGATTTTCCTGAGCCGGAAAGGCCGGTGATTACAGTTATCTTATTTTTAGGGATTTTAACATTAATATTTTTTAAATTATGTTCTTTTGCCCCTTTTATCGTTATGTAGTTATACATGTTTGGTCCTAAGTCCTAAGTTCTATGTCCTAAGTCCTATGCCCTAGGTCCTATGCCTTTATATTGGCTTTGGACTTTGGACTTAGGACATTGGACTTTAAATTAGCTTCCTATTTTTAGAGAAGAAAAAATTTTCTCAAGCAATGTTTGAGTTGAAAGAATTGTCAAAGCGCTTGTTTTAGGATTTATTTTTGAAGACGCATTTTCAACTTCTATTTTTATTTTAGCTTCATCTGCTATAGCTTCAATTTTATGGATATTTTTTTTAATTTTTGGATTTAATTTTATCATAACTTTAACTTTATCGTATTTAGAAGCTAAAAGTAAAGTGGCAGCGACATTAATATTTTTAGGAAAATATTTTGTAGCTTCAGCAACATTTCCTGAAAAGATAATAGTTGGTTTTTTTATTTTATCTATATTTATCTTTTTACTTTTCAGATAAGCAGTTCCGGTTAGGCCGGCCGGCGGCTTAGACGTTGTAATAGTTAATTTTTTTATATTACCTTTAGCTAAAGCTGATAAGCCATCTACTCCGGTGATTGCTCCTGAGGGTATATATAAATTTATATTTTTTTCCTGAAATTTTTTTAGTATTTGTAAATCTTTTATTATTGCTCCTACGCTTAAGATAATTATATCTTTTTTATATTTTAAATTTTGCTTCATGATTTGGCCGGCAGCAGCTTGTGAAGCAGTTTCGATTACCAGGTCTACCTCTTTCATTAAATTATTTATGGCCTTTATTTTTGCTTTTTTTAGTAATTTTTTATTAAGTGAGTTTGCGGCTGTTTTTCTTTTGTCGGCTAAAGTTGTAAGATAAGCGTATTTAGATAAATTTCTATCGATAAATAAGGCAACACCTTCTCCAATAGCACCACAACCGACTAGCCCTATTTTTTTCATTTTTATCTCCTTTTTTAAAAAAATTAACTTTTTTTAACTTTCAACAATAATATTATCAATAAGACGGGTTTTGCCAGCGGCTTCGCCGTTAAGCGAGTCAAAATAGGCAGCAATCCCAATAAAAACTTTCCCCTTTATCTCTTTAATTTCTTCTAAATTATTTGCATCGCGAATTGCAATATAATCAATTGAAGCTGTAGAGTTGCTTACCATTATTTTATTTATCTGATTGATTATTTTTTTAGGATTTTTTTCATTATTTTTAATCATTTGTTTTGCTTGTAACAATGCTTGATATATTGACTTAGATTCTTTACGTTCTTTTTGGCTAAGGTATAGGTTGCGGGAACTTAATGCTAATCCATCTTTTTCCCTTATTGTCGGGGCAATCTTTATTTTTACTGCAAAATTGAGGTCTCTTACTATTTTTTTTATAATCAAAGCTTGTTGATAATCCTTTTGCCCAAAATAGGAGAGGTCCGGATTAATTATGTTAAAAAGCTTTGTAATTACTGTGGTAACTCCTTTAAAATGTCCGGGCCGGGATTTTCCACATAATTTTTTACTTAATTTTGTTTCCTCAACAAAGGTGGAAAAATCAGGATTATATATTTTATCGGTTTGTGGATAAAATAAAAGGTTAACTTTTTTTTCTTTCAATGTTTTTTTATCAATCTTTATGTTACGGGGATATCTTTTGAAATCTTCTGAGGGGCTAAATTGTAAAGGATTTATAAAGATGCTTACTATCAGGTAGTTGCTTTCTTTTTTTGCTCTGTCGATTAAAGAAAGGTGCCCCTCATGCAAGGCTCCCATGGTGGGCACAAAGCCAATTGTTTTACCGGTTTTTTTAACTTTTTTAACTAATTTTTTTAAATTAGTAATACTTTTTGTTGTAATCATTTTAAACTAATTTTAGATTTGGTTCAATTTCTAATAGGGATTTTTTAAAAAAATCTCGTATTTTTAATTTGGGATGAGGAACTATAAGTTTTTTAGTTTTTATTTTTTTATTTCCATACAATAATATATCCAAATCAATTGTGCGCGGCGCATTTTTAAAACTACGCTTTCTTCCCAATTCTGTTTCAATTTTTTTTAAACAATCAAGCAAATTTTCTGCTGACAGATTAGTAATTATTTTTATCACCCCGTTTAAGTAGTTGGGCCCGGGCGCTTGATGAGGTTTTGTCTCGATTAAGGACGATATTTCTTCTATCTTTGCATTTTTTATAGAACCTATTTTTTTTATAGCTTTTTCGATATTTTCTTTTTTGTTGCCGAGGTTTGAGCCAAGGCTTACAAATGCATTTATCATTTTAATTTGTGAAGTTGTTTGTTATTGGCATTCTGCGATCTTTGCCAAAAGCTTTTTCGCTGATTTTTATTCCAATTGGAGATTGCCTTCTTTTATATTCAGAAGAATCTACCATTTCAATAATTTTTTTTACCACTTTTCGGTCAAAACCTAATTTAACGATCCCTTGAAAATCTATATCATTTTCTACGTATAGATGCAGTATTTTATCTAATAAACTATATTTGGGAAGATTGTCAATATCTTTTTGATTAGGTTTTAATTCTGCTGAAGGAGCTTTATTGATAATTGATTTCGGTATTATGCTTTTCTTGTTTTTTTTATTGATGAAACGAGCTAGTTGATAAACTGATGTTTTGTAAACATCTTTTAAAATTCCAAATCCTCCAGCCATATCGCCATAAAGGGTGCAATAACCGCAGGATATCTCGCTTTTGTTGCCAGTGGTTATAACCAAGTGGCCGAATTTATTTGAAAAAGCCATCAAAATATTTCCTCTAATTCTAGCTTGAAGGTTTTCTTCGGTGCTGTCGGTAGGTAAATTTTTAAAATAAGGCTTAAGATCTCGGTTAAAGCAATCAAAGATATTATTGATTGTTACCGTATAGTAGTTTATTTTTAAGTTTTCACAGATTTTGATTGCATCAGTTAGACTTTCTTTGGATGAATAGAAGGAGGGCATAATTAAAGCATTTACTTTGTTTGATCCGATGCTTTTTGCTACAATTGCCAGTGTTACAGCTGAATCTAATCCCCCGCTTAGCCCCAAAATAGCTTTTTGGAATTTATTTTTTCGCATATAATCTTTTATTCCCAACGAAAGGGCTGAATAGATATTTTCAATTTTATTTGATTGTATTTGAATTGGTTTTTGTCCAGGCTTTTTAAAGTTGAAATAAATTATATCAGTTGAAAATTTTTTAGCTTGTTTTAGAAGTTTACCTTTTGGTGAATAAATTAGGCTTCTTCCGTCAAAAACTATTTCATCTTGCCCTCCAACCAGGTTACAGTAAAAAATAAAGCTTCTTGCAGCTTTAGCAATTGAAGATATGACTTTTTTTCTTTGTTTTATTTTTTTAATACTAAAAGGCGAAGCTGAAATATTTATGATAAAATCAAGGTTTTTATCTTTTAAACTAAATTGATGCCTTTTTATCCAAAGATCTTCACAGATCGTTACGGTAAATTTTTTATTATTATATTCATAGACGGGCAATGTTTTGCCGGGGCTAAAATATCTTTTTTCGTCGAAAATACCATGGTTAGGCAGATAGATTTTGTGATAGGTATCGATTATTTTTTTATCTTGGATTATTGCACAGCTGTTATATGTTTTAAGTTTGCTTTTGTCGACAAAACCGACAATTACAGTAATTCCAGCAGTTTCTTTTTTTATTTTATTTAAGATTTTGATATTTTCTTTGATGAAGTAGTTTTTTAGCAAGAGGTCTTCAGGAGGGTACCCGGTTAAAGCTAACTCAGGAAAGACTATAAAGTTTGATCCATTTTTTTTAGCTTTTTTTATGGATTCAGCGATTTTTTGAGCATTTCCTTTAAGGTCGCCAACTGTAGGATTAATTTGAGCTAAAGCAATTTTTATCATAGATAAGGTATTATACTGAATTTAGGAGTTTATTCAAGCGATAGTAGTTTTAGGGATATTGATTAACCTGCCGAAAAATCAATTATATTTTGCTTGTTTTTTACTTAAGATTATAACTGCTACAAAAACAAAGAAAATGGATATCCATTGAGAAGTTGAAAAAACAAGGAATGATCCTCTTGGATCTCCGCGGAAAAACTCAATAATAAATCTAAATAAAGAATAAGTGAAAAGATAATAACCAGTCAGTTTTCCAATTCGGGTTATTTTATTTCTGATTGTAAATAAAAACAAAAACAAAATAAAAAGAAAACCAGCCGAGAGCAATTGAGTCGGTATGACTCTGGCATTTTCTAAACCAGCCGGTGAACCAGGAGGAAACTTAATCCCAATCCATGAATTTGTTATTTTTCCGTAGCAACAGCCGTAAAAAAAGCAGCCAATCCTTCCAAAACTATGGGCTAAAGGGGTAGCCAGTGCAAAGATGTCGGTGATTTTTAAAAATTTAATTCTATGTTTTTGCGCAAAAAACAAAAGATAGAATAAACCAAAAAGCACTCCTCCATAAAAAACAAAACCGCTTCGGCTTAAAGCAATTTCTAAAGGGGCTTTGATAAAAGTCTGCCAACTAACAATAATATATGTAATTCTTGCGCCAAGGAATCCGGTTATTAGCGTCCAGAAAAATATATTTGAAAATTGCTGTTTATCAATCCCTACTTCTTTAGCTCTTTTTTGAGATACAAAATAACCAGAAAGTACGCCTAAGAATATAAAAAAACCATAAGTATAAATTGTAACCGGGCCAATTTTAAAAAGTATAGGATACATATTATAATTAGTTATAAATTTCTAATTGCTCTAATTTCTAATCAATAAGCAATAATCAATGTTTAATTGTAAAAATATTTATTTTTAAATAAATTTAAATATTTTTTTATTTAATTGTTAGGATTTAATTAGGTCAATTAGAAATTAGCAATTAGTAATTAGTAAGTAGTTATTTATTAAAATTTTAATATTATATTAGTCGGGCCGTCGAGTTCCAGGTCTATAGCCATATCAGCTCCGAATACTCCTGGTTGAACACTTATGTTATTTTGCAGCAAAACTATGAATTTAGCAAACATTTTTTTTGCTGCATCAGGTTTCATCGCGTTCTCAAAAGACGGCCGCCTCCCCTTTTTAGTTAAAGCGCAAAGGGTAAAATTAGGAATGCAAAGAATTGGATAACCTTTTTCTTTCACTGATTCTGAAAGTTTTCCGGAGTTATTTTCAAATAACCGCATATTTATAATTTTTTTAGAAGCAGTTATAAGAGTTGATTCGGTGTCGGTAGATTCAATACCGATAAACACCGCTAAGCCTTTTTCTATAGAAGCTTTAACTTTCCCTTTTACTTTAACAGACCCTTTATTTATTCTATTGATTAATATTTTCATTTTTATCTTAACGGAAAAAAGGGACAGCGACCTTTTTTAGCTATCCTTTTTTGGCCTTCCCTGGCCTAAACATCGCAAAGAACGATTCAATTGTTTTTCTAGTCTCTTTATGAATTTATCTGTTCCCACAACCAATCCTCTATTGGTTTTTATTCTTATCTCTTTTGTTATCTCGGGATCATTCTCCTGCAGGTATTCTTTCCAGTCTCCTCTGTCTTGCGTGGCTTTAAGCTTGATTAAAGGTTTTTCTCTTGCTCCGGCATGATCAGCAGCGCTTGACCATCTATAATCCCAAGCTTTTTTTACCATTTTAGTTCGTAGTGGATTGTTTTCAACGTACCTTATGGCTCTATACATATGAGTATCATCTAATATGCAAGAATAGAACCTTCCCTGCCAGAGGTGGCCTTTTAGGTTTCTTTGCCGGTTTAGGTATTGAGAATATCTTGCGTGAGTATTATTAAATAATTTAGCCAAGCCGGTTTCCTTATTGGGTGTAGCTACAAAATGAACATGATTATTCATTAAACAATAGGCTAATATATCTACGTTATTATTCCGGGCATATTCATTAATCCATTGGCAATATTGCTTATAGTTATTATCATTATCAAAGACATCTTGGCCGTAGTTACCTCTTTGAGTTATATGATGAGGCATGCCGGGTATAACTATTCTTGCTTGTCTTGGCATGTAGTTATTCTAATCAGGTAATATATTTATGTCAAGAAAAAGGTCGCTGTCCCCTTTTGTTTAATTTCTTATCTAGTTCTTGTAATACTTTGTTCTTTTGATTTAACCATTTAGGGGCGATTAATTGTTTTGGGTTTGCATCGGATACAAGCCGCAGGATTACAAAATCTTTGGGAATTAATTTTAAAAAATCTATCAAGATATCCAAATATTGGCCTTTGCTAAGAAGTTGGATTTGTCCTTTTTTGTATTGTTTGGCTAAAGCTGTATCTTTTACAATGTGTAAGCAATGTATTTTTATGCCCCAGAGAGGCATTTTAGCTAAGGTTTTTGCAGTTTGGAGCATATTCTCTTTTGATTCTCCGGGAAGCCCCAGTATGATATGAGCAGCCGGATAGATGTTTTTATAGTTTTTAGTTAACTCTATAGCCTTTTTAAAGGTAGCAAAGCTATGTTGTCGATTAATTCTTTCTAAAGTCTTATCATGAGTTGATTGCAGGCCGTACTCAATATAAACTTTATAATCTTTACTGAATCTAGCTAATAAATCCAGTTTTTCCTTATTGATGCAGTCGGGGCGGGTTGAGACTGAGATTCCCACAATATCTTTAAAACCTTTTATCTGGTTATATTCTTTAGCTAAAGTTCGGATATCGGCATAAGTGTTGGTAAAGCTTTGAAAGTAGGCGATAAACTTTTTTGCCTTATAACGCTTACTGGCAAATTGGATAGATTCGGCTATTTGTTGTTTGATTGGTTTTTTTTGGCTTGTGTAGCGGCTGAAGGCTTTATTGTTGCAGAAGGTACAACCCTGATTACTTAAAGTACCGTCGGTATTGGGACAGCTAAAGCCGGCATCAAGACTTAGGCGGTGTGTTCTTACCCCAAAGGTTTTGCGTAAGTATTGGTTATAGGAATAGTAATGCTTTTGCATAAGTTATAACTATATTCACGAATACTCAAGAAACAAATTTTTTTCGTTGCCGATATCGTTTTCTTTTTTCTAGCTCCTATTTTTTATCTTCTACCCTCTTTTCCCTATCCCTCAAACTGTAAATACAGCCGCAATAGTTTTGGCGGTATAAATTTAATTTTTTTGAAATTTCGACCGCTTTTTTAAAACCATCTTTCTTTTTAAAATCTATTGCTAAAAATCTATTATCTCCTATTTCTTTTCCTATTTTGAATATTCTTTGGCTGTTTTTATGGGAGCTGATGGTTAAAGTGGTAGTAAAATAGTTGAAATTATCGTTTTTAGTTTTTTTATAAGTTTCTTTTAACCTTAGTTTAAAGCAGGCATTGCAGCGGGCTCCTCCTTCTTTTTCGTCTTTAAACATGGCGCAGTTTTTTTCCCATCGGGTAAAATCGCAGTTAGAGTTAAGAAGTTTTATTTTGTAAAATTTAGCTATTTTTTTGGTTTCTTGTTCTCTTAAGAGGTATTCTTTGTAAGGATAGATATTGGGATTGTAAAAATACCCTGTTACTGAATAGCCTTTTGAGCTTAAGGCTTCAATTGCGTAACTGGCGCAAACCCCGCAACAGATATGGAGTAAAGCTTTTTTTTCATTATTTAATTCAGGCATTTAAAGGCGGCTAAATTTTAAAAAGGCCTGTTTAGGATTATCTGATTTAAGTATTGCGCTTCCAATACAAATATAATCTAAGCCAATATTTTTTATTTTAAGAATATTGCTTTCTTTAACTCCTCCATCGATAGCAGTCTTTTTATTAGGCCAAATTCTTTTGAATTTTCTAATTTTATCTAAAACTTCCGGAATAAAAGCCGCGCCATAAAACCCGGGATTAACGGCCATAAACAATATGAGATCAATATCTTTGATAATAGGTCTTAGTTTTTCTATATTTGTTTTAGGGTTTAAGGATACTCCTGCTTCCATTTCCATTTTTTTTATTTCTGTGATCAACTTTTTATGGTCTATTTCTGTTTCTAGATGGAATATGATTCGTTTTGAACCAATTTGAGAAGCTGGTTCTATCCAAGCAAAAGGATTGTTAACCATTAGATGAAGCTCATTGGGGGTGTTAATTTTTAACTGGGCCAATTCTTGGGCGGTTATGCTTTTTGAAGGCACAAATTCTCCGTCCATAATATCTATTTGAACCAATTTTGCAAATTGGTTGCAAGTGTTAAGCATTTCTTGCATTTTTTCTTTATCTTGGCTAAGTAAAGCAGGTACAATCATATCTAGGTTATAGCTTTGTTCCGATGGATGACAGACGACTGCTTTGCTAAGACGACAGACGATTTCGTCCTTTCGTCTACCATCTATCGTCCATCGGTACTTTCTAATTCCTCCTAAAGTGGGTTTTTAATATTGCCAAAAGTTCTTTATTCGGTGTAAAGTTTTTTGTTTGCCAAAAATTTTTAATCTTTTCTTTTTCTTTTTTCCAATATAAAGTGTAATTTTGCCAACCATAAGTTGGCCCTTCTCTTTTTACATAGTTGTTATTGCCGCGATATTGGAATAATCCATCAGGGAAAGTTGAATTAGCTATAGCTTTTTAGGTCCAATAGGTGTAGCCAAAACCGTAATCATCAAAAACCGAAAGAAGGTCATCAAGGTATTTTTTTTCTCCCCAGTAACCGCCGCGCCAATTTATGCCAAATTCACCTACCAAGATATCGACATTATTTTTTTTAGAAAAATCAGCATAAGGTTTCATATATTTATAGATTGTTGATTTGTTCCATTGTTGACCTTCGATTTTTCCTGGATAGCTCAATCCTTTTATAAAGTTATAGGTATAGGAAAGCGGTGAATATGCATGAATACTAATTTTGACATTTTCAGAAATTAAATCAATTAAAAAATCAATTTGCTGTGCCCAACAATTGCCTTCTAAAAAAATTGGATTTTTTTTGTCACTGTATTTAATAGCAGATATTGCTTGTTTATAATAATCCTTAATTAAATTAATTTTATCTTTACTGGTGACTGGTTCGTTGAGTAGGTCGTATCCACCTAAGCCGGGATGACGATTAAATTTATCAGATAAATAAGCCCAAAGTTTGATAGCTCTATTCCTGTATGCTTTTTTTTGCCAAAAGTTTGCCAAGCCGGTTGAATCACCATGCCAGTCACAGTTTTGTGCTCCACGAGCAGCGTGAAGGTCTAAGATTATTTTTAAATTGAATTCAGCCGCCCAATCAAGGGCATTTTTTATAAACTGAGTACCGGTTTTTGAGTATGAATATGGTTTTTTTTCTATTAGTTTTTGGTTGAAGGGAAGGCGTATGTATTTTGCTTTAGTTTGGGCAATATTTTTAAAATCCTCTTTTTGAATGAAGTTTTTTCGAAAAAGCCTCTCAAATTTTTCTAGTTCAACCTTTCCATGCTTTTTTTGAAAGTCTTTTTTTATTTTGCTTTCAGCTATATTAGGCCCACCTAAAATATAGCCTTCCATAAGAAGCCAGCTACCAAAATTAATTCCTTTAATTTTACTCATTTTTTGTAAGGGCAGTGATAATCTTTCCTCCAGTGTGTATGAAGAATTTGTTTTATCGGTACGCATCGAAAGAGTTGGCCGCTAACAGTTTTCCTAACTCCAAACCTACTAGGATAAATATCGCAGTAGAATTTACCTGTGTGGTCTTTTTGCAGATGAGTGCAAGGATCATCATAAGCTCCACAACAAGCTCCGCAACGGAGACAAAGACTTTCCCACTTTTTTTCCTTCTCTTCCAGATGTTTTTGGCATTCTTTTAATTCAGTCTTCATATTGCCTCTAACTTCTAATTTCTAACTTCTAATTTCTTATTTAAACAGGCTAAAAGAGATAACTAGGCCGCTAAATACAATAGAAACCATCGACATTAATTTAATTAAAATATTTAAAGATGGCCCAGCTGTATCTTTGCAAGGGTCTCCTATTGTGTCTCCGGTTACTGCAGCTTTATGTGAAATTGATCCTTTACCTCCGTGACGCCCTTCTTCGATATACTTTTTGGCATTATCCCAAGCGCCGCCGGAATTAGCCATCATAATTGCAAGTACGAATCCTGAGGCTAATGCTCCGATAAGTAAGCCCATAGTTCCTTTTACCCCCAAAAGGATACCAATAGCGATAGGAGTAATAATAGCTAAAAGAGAAGGAAGGATCATCTCTTTTTGGGCTGCCTTTGTAGTGATTGCCACACAACAAGGATAGTCAGGCTTAACTTTACCTTCAAGTAAGCCGGTAATTTGAGAGAACTGCCTTCTGACTTCGGAAATTATTGAAACTGCCGCTCTTCCTACCGCCTTTAAAGATAGCGAGCAGAAAGCAAAGGGCAACAGTGCTCCGACAAACAACCCAATAATTATATTTGGTTCAAGTAAGCTTAAATTTAAATCTAAAGTGATACCTAGTCTACCAGCCTCATTTATTAAATGATTACGATAAGCAACGATTAAAGCTAAGGCTGTCAATGCAGCTGATCCAATAGCAAAACCTTTACCGGTTGCAGCTGTAGTATTTCCTAGTGAATCAAGCTGGTCGGTTTTTTTTCTTACTTCCGGGCCAAGTTCAGCCATCTCTGCTATCCCGCCGGCATTATCAGCAACCGGCCCGTATGCATCTGTGGCTAAAGTTATTCCTAATGTTGAAAGCATACCAACTGCTGATATTCCGATACCATAAAGGCCTATGGTAAAATTTTGAAAGCCTCCACTTATTGCAAAACTACCGAGGATGGCCGCACTGACAGTAATTACTGCGCCAATAGGTGAAATCATCCCTAAAGCAAGCCCTTCGATGATAAAGGTGGCAGTTCCCGTCTCTGAAGACTTCGCAAGTGTTTTTGTCGGCTTGTAGTGAGCTGAAGTAAAGTATTCAGTAAATTGTCCAATTAATATTCCTGCTGCTAATCCAATAACAACTGAACCAAAAATACCCATTTGTTGAGGAAGATAGTTTTTTATAATAAAGAATGAAAAAACAACAGTTAAAGCTGCTGCAGCCCAAACACCTTTGTGTAATGCCTTAAGCAATGAACTTTGTGTAGCATCTTCTTTAGTGCGGACGAAGAAATAACCTAGGAGAGAAGCAATAATTCCTCCGGTAGCTAATAATAAAGGGGTTATAATACCTCTTGACCCTAGTCCGGCTGCTGCAGCAAGAGCCATAGCTGCAACTATTGAACCAACGTAAGATTCAAAAAGGTCTGCTCCCATTCCGGCTACATCACCAACATTATCGCCAACCAGGTCAGCGATAACTGCTGGGTTTCTGGGGTCATCTTCAGGGATACCAGCCTCAACTTTCCCAACCAAATCAGCCCCTACATCAGCTGCTTTGGTGTATATTCCCCCGCCCAAGCGGGCAAAGAGGGCATAGCCTGAAGCACCCATTCCAAAGCAAAGTAAGTTTGAGGTAATGGTGGTAAAAAGGCCGCTTCCGTAA
>JAIPHS010000007.1 GCA_021735105.1 Candidatus Omnitrophota bacterium | reverse complement strand
CCAATAGTTTTATCTTCTTTTTTCGTTCTTTAATTTGTTGAGCGCTTAAATCAACATTTATTTTGCGTTTAGGAATATTAATTGTAATCTTATCGCCATCAACTAAATAGCCAATTAAACCCCCTGATGCTGCCTCTGGCGATATATGTCCAACACAAGGGCCTCGGGTTCCGCCGGAAAAACGGCCGTCGGTAATTAAAGCAACATGCTTGTGAAGCCCCATACCTACAATACTTGAAGTAGGTGAAAGCATCTCGCGCATGCCCGGGCCTCCGCTTGGGCCTTCGTACCTGATGACAACCACATCGCCTTTTTTAATTTTTTTGTTAGTAATAGCACTCATGGCAGTTTCTTCAGAATTAAATATTTTAGCCTTACCGGTAAAAACAAGCATATCTTTATCTACTGCTGATTGTTTTACTACAGCACCTTCAGGAGCCAAATTTCCACGTAGAATTGCTATTCCGCCTTTTTTATGATAAGGCTTGTTCAAGGGGCGGATAATATCATTATCGTATATAGTAGCTTCTTCTGCGATTTTTAAGATAGATTTTCCTGAAACAGTTTTGGTGTTATTTATTTTTGTAGCTAATCTTTTTAAAACAGCAGGAATACCTCCGGCAAAATGCAGATCTTCCATAAAACTTTCGCCTCCGGGACGAAGGTTTGAGACATGGGATGTCTTTTGACTGATTTTATCAAAATCAGTCAAGTTTAGTTCAACCTTAGCTTCAGAAGCAATAGCCATAAGATGTAAAACAGTATTGGTTGACCCCCCTAAGGCCATATCAATACGGATTGCGTTTTCTATTGAAAGCTTATTTACAATTTTTCTTGCGGTTATATTTTGTTTAACCAGCTTCATTATTCGCTGCCCGCTCTCATAGGCTATTCTCATTTTTTCATTTAAGACAGCCGGAGCTGTTCCGCAATAAGGCATAGAAAGCCCCATGGTTTCAGTAAGGCAGGCCATAGTATTGGCAGTGTATAGGCCCTGGCAGGATCCGCAGGAAGGGCAAGCTGAAATTTCTAAGTCTTTTCTTTTCTTCTCTTTTAACTGGCCCGACTTGAATTTGCCTACCGCTTCAAAAGTATCTCGAACTAAAGATAATCTTTTTTTTCCAGAATGGCCGGCAAGCATTGGCCCGGCAGTAACTACAATAGTTGGAATATCTATCCGCAAGGCCCCCATGATCATTCCCGGAGTAATTTTATCACAATTAGTCAAAAGGATTAATCCGTCAAGGCTATGGGCACTAGCAACAGTTTCAATTGTATCAGCAATAAGTTCACGCGACGGCAATGAATATTTCATGCCTTGATGGCCCATGGCAATACCGTCACAAATACCGGGTACTCCAAAGATAAAGGGTGTACCATCGGCATTTTCTACTCCTCGTTCAATATATCTTTCTAAAGTTCTCATGTTGATATGGCCGGGAATAATATCAGTAAAACTTGAAGCTATGCCAATAAAAGGGCGTCTCATATGATCAGGGCAAATACCGGTTCCATAAAGAAGAGCCCGATTTGGCATCCTTTCCAGTCCTTTTTTCGATTTATCAGATTTCATGGCAGCCTCCTAATATATTTACTAACGATTTTTCTTTTATTTTCTAAATTAAGCTCTTTAAAGAGAAAAGAAAACTCTTGGCTTAAGACAGCTTTAATCTTATCTTTAAGCTCTGTGGGTAGTTGATAGATCTCTTTTTTAAAAGGCCCTAAAGCTTTTTTTCTTAATTTATAGATAAATTGGTCATCAGTCCAGTCTTTTTGCCTTTCTTTGTAACAATTCTTATCAAGCCAAGCATAAATTTTTTCTTTTAAAGGTAAAGGCATATAGTCATAGATAATATTTTGAAATTGAGTTGCAAGATGCAGTTCTATACAACCCTGTTTAGGAAAATGGCCGAAAGCTTCGTTAGGTAAAGTTGAAGCACCATGCTGAACTGCTCCGGCTAGTTGATACTTATCTTTTGCCAATTTTGAAAGTTTATTCAATGTATTTAAATCTATCTTTACTTTGGCAATTGATCCATCGGAAAGGACAACTCCTCCATGCTTTGTGCCGGTTTGAACGCTAATTTTAGATATCCCTTCTTGAGAGCCAATTTCTTTTAGGTAACCCTGCATAAATGCATCAAGCTCTTTAGACTGGGGGTTAATGCCGCCAACTTCGCCGATTTCGCCTCCAATTGAAATATCTATTCCTTTCGGCTGAACTTTACGCAAGTATTTTGTAAAATAAGCACAAATTTGATAGTTTAATTTTTGCTGGGCATCTAAATCTTTTTTTGATAAATCAACAAGTGTTGATGAATCAATATCAATGTTATAAAAACCGGCATTAATAGATTGCTTGATAAGTTTCTTTAGGTCTTTTATATGTTGTTTGGAGTTTTTATTATATTTAGATACCTCAATTTGAAAATGATCTCCTTGAAAAAAAAGCGGCCCACGGTAGCCCTGCTTAATTGCAGCCGAAGTAATTAAAGCCGAATATTCCTGGGGTGACTGCCAGGTATAGACGATTTCTGATTCAGCAATTTCAAAGATAAAAAGATTTGATTTTATCTTTTTTGCAATCTCAAAAATAGTTTGAGCTAACTCAAAGGTCAGAGTTCTTAAATTTATCGCCGGTACACAAAAACCACCTACCTCCTTTTTTCCGCAAGCTTTGTATAAAGCTTGAATCGAAGCCGGGTATATTCCTAAAGACAACCCACAGCCGTAGACGAGCTGACAACAAAAACTTTTAAGGTTTTTTGATTTACTTAAAATAATTGTATCAACTAAATTAGGTAAGATATTTTTTTTAAAATAGGCGACATCTTTTATTTTACAAATCTTACCTTTAGTTTCGATTTTTTGGCAATCTAGGATTTGTTTTTTGCTTTTATAAACCATTTTATTGCTTAAGTTAATAATTTTATTAATTTATAATAATCTCCTACCCTTATGTCTTTTTTCTTAATTGCTTTTGATAAAGGTATAGCTGATAATTTATCATTACGTAAAGTTACACAGCGGCCGGTTTGGCCTTTTTTTATCAATTCTAGGGCATAATAACCATAGCGGGCAGCTAACATCCGGTCATAAGCGGTGGGCCTGCCGCCGCGCTGAATATGGCCTAAAACAACTTCTCTCGTCTCAAGACCGGTGATTTTGGTAATTTTTTTTCCAACATCTGCAGCTTTAGCTTTTCCCTCAGAAACTACAACTATCCAGCTCATTTTTCCCTTAATACTTCCTTCGCTTATCTCTTTTGATATCTCCTTAATATTAATTTTTTTCTCAGGTACTATCACATCTTCACAGCCGCCGGCTAATCCTACTCTAAGAGCAATATAGCCACAGTCCCGCCCCATAACCTCAACTACAAAAATTCTCTCCAATGAAGTAGCAGTATCACGTATCTTATCTAAGGCATCCAGGGCAACATTTACCGAGGTGTCTGCGCCAATTGACATCGCAACCCCATTTATATCATTATCAATAGTTGCTGGTACTCCAACTACAGAAACAGAGTATTTAGATGAAAGAATTGAAGCGCCGGTTAATGAACCGTTGCCTCCGATTACAACTAAAGCATCTATTTGATTTGTTTTAATTGTTTCTATTGCTTTTTTTTGGCCTTCTTTACTGTGGAATTTTTTAGCTCGGGCTGTCTTTAGAATTGTACCACCGCGATTTATAATTCCGGAAACAGAACGAGAATTTAACTCAATGGTATTATTTTCCATTAATCCTTCATAACCGCGGATTATTCCAATAGTCTTAATTCCGGATGAATAAGCACTTCTTACCACGGCTCGGATTGCCGCATTAATACCGGCACAGTCACGGGTAAGAATTCCGATTTTTTTAATCTTCTTCTTCATGTTTAGGTTCCTTGCTGCCAACTCGCTAAATATTTTTTCTGCTTAGGAGTCAGGGTATCAATTTTAATCCCCATAGATTTTAGTTTTAACTTAGCAACTTGTTCGTCTATTTTGTCCGGGACTTTATAGACTTTATTTTCTAGTTTGGTGTGGTTTTTTGCAATATATTCACAAGATAAAGCTTGATTGGCAAAACTGAGGTCCATGACTTCAGCCGGATGGCCTTCTGCGCAGGCTAAGTTTACCAGCCTTCCTTCGGCCAAAAGGTAAATCTTTTTATTATTTTCTAAAGTATACTCAGTAACCAAAGGTTTTACCACTTTAGTTGATTTTGCTATTTCTTTTAGTGATTTTGTGTCAATTTCTACATCAAAGTGGCCGGCATTTGAGAGTATCGCTCCATCTTTTAACTTATTAAAATGTTTCTTTGCAATTACATCTATATCTCCGGTTGTGGTAACAAAAATGTCACCCAATTTAGCTGCTTCCGACATTGGCATTACTAAAAATCCATCCATAGTTGCTTCAAGCCCTTTTAAGGGGTCAACCTCACAAATTATAACTTTTGCCCCCATTCCTCTTGCTTTCTGGGCTACGCCCCGGCCGCACCAACCGTAACCGCCGACTACAAAAGTTTCACCGGCGATAAGTTTATTTGTAGCCCGGATTATCCCATCTAAGCTAGATTGGCCAGTCCCATAACGATTATCAAAAAGATGCTTAGTGAAGGCATCATTTACCGCAATTATCGGATAGAGCAGTTTTCCTTCTTTCTCTAAAGCTTTTAAGCGAATAACTCCGGTAGTTGTCTCTTCGGTGCTTGCCCAAGGAAAATCTTTGTAACCAGAACCAGCGTTTTTTTTGTGGATAGTTGAAATTAAGTCCGCACCATCATCTAAAGTAATTTTTGGTTTTTTTGCTAATACAGAATCAATATGGCCATAATAAGTATTTCGTTTTTCATTATTAATTGCAAAAACTTCAATTCCATAATTATAAACTAAAGAGGCCGCAACATCATCTTGAGTTGATAAAGGATTAGAAGCACAAAAAGAAGCATTGGCTCCTGCCGCTTTTAAAGTGATAGCTAAAGCTGCGGTTTCGGTGGTTATGTGTAGGCACGCACTAATATTTACATTTTTTAAAGGTTTTTGCTTGCAAAAACGATCACGAATAATCTCTAAAACCGGCATTCGCCTTAGGGCCCACTCAATTCTTTTTTTACCTTCTTTACTCAGCAGCTTACTTTTTATATCACTTTGTACCATTTCTTACTCCTTTATTTTAAAATACTCCTTATTTTATCAACCTTGTCTTTATCTTCCCAGCGAAATCCTTCTTCTTCCCGGCCAAAATGTCCGTAGGCAGCAGTTTTTCTGTAAATCGGACGCAAGAGATTTAACTCTTGGCTTATTTCTTTGGGAGTAAGCGGAAAGATATCTCTAACTGCTTTGGCAATTCTCCCTTCGTCAAATTTTGAACTGCCAAAAGTATTAATACTAACTGATACCGGCTCTGCAACACCAATACAGTATGAAAGCTGAACTTCGCATTGACTAGCAATCCCTGCGGCAACTATATTTTTAGCAATGTATCGGCCCATATACGATGCGGAACGATCTACCTTGGAAGGATCCTTGCCGGAAAAAGCGCCGCCGCCATGATGGCCGTAGCCGCCGTAGGTATCGACAATAATCTTTCTTCCGGTTACCCCAGTATCTGAGACTGGGCCGCCCACTTCAAACCTCCCGGTTGCATTAATAAATATTTTTGTATTTGCATCCATTAACTCTTCAGGCACGATATAATCAATAACTAACTTTTTAATATCTTTTTGTAATTCTTTTGTGTCAACAGATTTTGCATGATGAGCGCCAATAATAATCGCATCAATCCTTTTTGGTTTTTGATTCTCGTATTCAACTGAAACTTGTGACTTACCGTCAGGCCAAAGATAAGTTAACATTCGCTCTTTTCTTACTTGAGTTAAGCGCCGAGCTAATTTATGGGCTAACATTATCGGAAGCGGCATCAGCTCTTTGGTCTCATCACAAGCAAAACCAAACATTAAACCTTGGTCACCGGCACCTCCGGTATCAACCCCTAGGGCAATATCGGGTGACTGTTCTTGAATTGCGGTTATAACCCCACAGCTTTCATAATCAAAGCCAATAGAAGGATCGTCATAGCCGATATCTTTTAATAGGTTTCTTACCAACCGAGTTATCTCTATATAGCAATTTGTAGTAATTTCACCGGCCACCATAACTAAACCGCGGCTGGTTAAGGCCTCACAGGCAACCCGGCCGTTTAGGTCAGAAGTTAATACTGCATCTAAAATAGTATCTGAAATTAAATCACAAACTTTATCAGGATGGCCTTCAGTAACAGATTCAGAAGTAAAATAACTTTTCATCAGATCTTTTCCTCCTTTTCTTCTTCTTGTGAAATTATATTTTCTTTTTCCGCTAAATTAACAAATTCTTCTAAATTAGGTAAATCTTTTAAGGTGTTAATTCCAAAATATTCTAAAAATGTACGTGTAGTTATATATAAAAACGGCCTGCCGACAACCTCTTTTTTTCCAGCTGTCTTAATTAATCCCAACTCCCCTAATTTTCGAACCACCCCATCTACATTAACACCTCGAATTTGTTCTATCTCTATCCTGGTTATAGGCTGCTTGTAGGCAATTATAGCCAAAGTTTCCAAGGATGCTGTGGATAGCTTTTGTTTATTTTGACGGCTATACATTCTTTTAACCCATGGCTCGTTAAATGGGGCTGAATACATCTGGTAGCCGCCGGCTACCGGAACAATTGAGATTCCAGAATCGCGGTCATTATATTCGGTTTTTAACTCCTCAACAGCTTCTTTTATTTCTTTATTCTTTATCTCAAGTATTCTTGATATTTCAAAAAGCTGAATTGGTTTTTCATTTACAAATAATAACGACTCTAAAATTGACTTCATCTTTTCTTTATCCATAATTAATTAGTAATTTTTTTTTGTTTATAAATTTCGTTTAATAAGCTTTCTACTGTTTCAACTTCTGAGTTCGCCGTAACTGCTTTTTGAATCATCTTGTCTATTTCTTGAGATTTATATTGAAGGCGTTTCAATATTTGTTTAGCTTCTTGGACAATTTCTTTTTTTGCTAAGTCTTTTTCTTTTTTCTCTTCCAGCTCTTCTTTAATTAAAGCAAACCTGCCAACCTTCCCCTGGAGATGGGCAATTATTTGCCGGGCCCGCTGTTTACCGACTCCGGCAAGATCAGTTAAAAAACTCATATCAGCTTCTTCAATCGCTTTAGCAATAAGCGGAATCGGTTTATCAAAAGCCCGTAAAGCTGCTTTAGGACCTACTCCTGATACACTTATAAATTTTTCAAAAAACTCTTTTTCAAGCTCATCAGTAAAACCGATTAAAACCGGTATTCCCTTGTTTTTGGTTAAATTAAGGTAGTGGTATATAATTAATTCTACTGTTTGGCCTACTTCTTTAAGCCGGCGTGAAACCGTAGGGGGGGTATCAATTTGATAAAAAATTCCCTCTTTTTCAACTACAACTGATTGTTGATTTTTTTGAGACAAACAGCCTTTAATTTTACAGATCATCTTTATCGCCTTCTTTGTAAAAACAATTTATCTTTAAAGTTTTGCGTATGAGAAAAAGCAAATACCAATGAAAATGCATCGGCGGTATGGACAGACTTAAATTTTTGCCCTATTATATTTTCTGCCATCTTTTTTACTTGCTTTGAATCTACGTTTCCCTTGCCTAACATCGCTTTTCTAGCCCGAGTTGGCGGATATTCAAAATAGTCAATCTCTGACTGATAAGCTAGTAAAGCTATTATTCCCTTTATTTGGGCTAAAACACCTAAAGTTGTTGGATGACGGTAGTGTGAGTATAACTTTTCAACAATTATTGCTTTCGGGCTATAGTTTAAAACCTCTTCCTTTAGCTTAGCATAAATTAAGTGTATTTTTTCAGGTAGGTTTTCTTTAGGGTCAGGTTTTATCTGGCCTTCTTTTATTAAGTTAACTTTACGCCCGGTAACACTACAGATAACATAACCGCAAGTGCGTAGACCCAAATCTATCGCTAAAACATCCATTTTTTAGATTTCTTGAGCAATCTCTTCTAAAACTTCATCAGGTATGTCGAAGTTTGCATAAACTTTTTGTACATCATCATGATCTTCTAATGCCTCAATTAGGGCAAGTACCTGTTTGGCTTGATTGCCTGATAATTTAATTGTTGAATTAGGGATTTTAGTAAGCTCAGCTTCTTCCCACTTTATATTTTTTGCAGTCAAAGCTTCTTTAATTGTCTCTAGGTCCTTTGGTTCAGAGAAAATTTCATAGTTTTTATCGCTAGATTTAATATCTTCTGCACCGGCATCAACGGTTACAGAGAATAACTCTTCTTCGTCTATTTGAGACTGACTAACTAAGATGTATCCTTTAGGAGTAAAAATCCATGAAACACTTCCGGCTCCGGCTAAATTTCCGCCTTTTTTTGAAAAAATATTTCTAATTTCAGCTGAAGACCTGTTTTTATTATCAGTTAATGCCTCAACTAATATTGCGACTCCCCCAGGGCCATAGCCTTCGAACATACAGCTTTCATAACTTACACCGGGTAATTCTCCGGTTCCTTTCTTAATTGCTTTTTCAATATTATCCTTAGGCATGTTTGCATCATTTGCCCGTGATATAGCTGCACGCAAAGCGGGATTAATATCCGAATCTCCGCCGCCATCTTTTGCGGCAACGGTTATCTCCCGGATTAATTTAGTAAAGAGTTTACCCCTCTTGGCATCAGCTGCACCTTTTTTATGCTTAATACTTGCCCATTTTGAATGACCACTCATATTTACCTCCTGCTATAATAGCTAATTAATTTCTATTGAGCTAAAAAACCGGCCGCTTTTTTTGCCAATTTATCGGCTTCTTTATTTTTATCGCGTAATATATGTTCTATTTTAAATTTATCAAATTTTGAAATAATTTTTTGGGCTAAAGCATAAAGCGGCAATATATTTTGATGCTTAACTTTAAAGTTACCCTTTATCTGCTCACAAACTAATTTACTGTCGGTGTAAACCAGGCATTCTTTTTGGCCGCTGGCAATGATATCAGTTAAGGCAAAAATTAAACCCATATATTCAGCAAAATTATTAGATTGAATCCCCAGATAAATACTTTCTTTTTGAACAACCTTTTTGTCTTTATAAATTAAATAACCTATTCCGGCTTTACCTGGATTACCAATTGAAGACCCGTCAATATATGCAGTAATCATAATTCGAGGTCCTCTGGAATATAAAGAATACGCACACAGCTTTCACACAAAATCAATCTATCATACATTTTTATCTCATTTATTTTTTGTCTGGTTAATGACATATAACAAGCTCCACAATTATTATTTAAAACTGGAATGATTGCAAGGCCGTTTCGTTTTTTAAGAAGCTCTTGGTATTGGTTAATAATTTTTTTATCAACACCACCAACAAAACTATTGCGCTTGTTCTCCAATTCTTTTATTTTTTGATCAATCTCTTTGGTTTGTTTTTCTAAATTATTAATTTCTTGTTTTATCTTATCAGATTCGGCATCGATATTTTCTTTTTCTTTTTTGACATTTGCCCTTTCTTGTTCTATTCTATCTAGAAACCCTATCAGCTCTTCTTCGGCACAGGATATATCTGCTTCTATTGAGCTTATTTCACCTAATTTTACTTGATACTCTTTATTAGATTTTAACTGATAGAGCTGTGCTCTTGCCTTTTTTAAGTTTTCTTCCTTTTGAACAAGCTCTCCTTCTTTGTTATTTTTTTCTAACTCCAGCCGGTTTATTCTGTCTTTAAATGCTGCAAATTCTTTTTGTTTTTGCTCGAGCTGTTCTTTTAATTCATTAATTTTTTGAGGTATATTGTTATTTTTTTGGAGATCAAGTTGATAGATTTCTTTATCTATTTCTTGTAATTTTATCAGTTTTTTTATTTCATCTTTTAAATTCATCAAATTCTTATCTTTTTGTTAAAAATATTAGCCATATGCTATTCAATGGGCCCGGGAGGATTTGAACCTCCGACCAACTGATTATGAGTCAGCTGCTCTAACCAGACTGAGCTACAGGCCCAATCTATTCAAAAAAGCATAAAGTTATAACAATTTATCTAGAGAAAAGCAAGGTTTTCGTTGCCTAAGCTGTTTAGAGGTACTGGTTTAGATGCTTTAACAACTCTTCTTTAGCTAAAGCACCAACTTTGGTATCCATGATATTCCCATCCTTTACAATCATTAATGTTGGAATGCTCATTATTGAATACCTTGTTGCAATTTCCGGCGCTTCATCAAGATTTACTTTACAAACCTTTACTTTTTCACCTATTTCTTTTTCAATTTCCTCTAAAACAGGTGCTACTGCCTTACATGGCCCGCACCAAGGAGCCCAAAAATCAATTAAAACCGGAATTTCTGAATTTAAAACCTCACTATCAAAATTTGCATTAGTTATTTCAACGGCCATAACAAATCTCCTTTTTTTTATTTTTGCTATTTAATTTTTTTTATTTCTTTTTCTAATCCTTTTATCTCTTTGCGTAATTTATCAATTTTTTTTGTAGTACCCCATTTGTTCTTAGTAGTTTTTGCAATAGTTTTGCCAAGATCATAAATTAATCTTTCTTTTTTAACTTGAAGCGCAATTTTGCGAGTCCTTTCAGCTCCTCGTTCAGATAATTGCCTTATTTGTTTTTCTCCGGTTGAAAGCATTTTTTTAGCATTATCAATACCTTTTTCCAGCTCTTTTCTTGCATGGGGCCAATGTTTTGTTTTGATTTCTTGGAAAAAATCTTTTTTCTTTGCCATTACTACCTCCTATAATATTTTATTGTTAATAACAAGAGAAAATATTCTACCACAGCTTGGTTTATTTTCAAACTATCTATTTTTTTATAATAAGTTTTTCAAGATCAACACGCAATTGATTTGCAGTTTTTTTGGGAAGTTTAAATTGAGTTCTTAAGGTTGGGGTGCTGATTGTAAAAATAAAAATATCCGGATTTTCTTTGGCTTTTGAGATTTGCAGAGTTGTTTTAAAATTATTCATTTAAGGCATCTCCTTTTTTATAAAAATATTTTATTGTAAATATTCCCTAATTATTTTTGTAAAAATCTTTCCATATTTGACAAGTTTTGCTTGGCCGACACCAAAGACAATAGCAAATTCTTTTTGGGTTATCGGTTTTGTTCTAGCCATATCTTTCAAAGTTTTATCTCCAAATATTATATAAGCAGGAACTCCTTGGTTTGCGGCGAGTTGACTTCTTTTTTGACGTAAAATTTCAAATAATTTTTGATTAAAATTTTGCCATTTTTGATCTTCTTTATTTTTATATACTTTTTTTGTTTTCTTTTCTACAATGATTGGCTTAGCTAATTGAGGCGCAAAATTACCATCTAAAGCCTTTTGGCCTAGACTAGTAATAAATAAAGTTTTAAATTTATTTTCCCGGCCAATAATTCCTTGAGCCAGTAATTGTTCAATAATATTTCGAATAAAACTTTTGTTTTTATTTTTTAAGAGAGAAAAAGTTGAAAGCTGATCGTGGCCCCAACGTTCTATATTTTTTGTGAAGGCACCTTTTAGGACTTCGACGATTTGATTAGCTCCAAATCTTTCGCCCGTTTCTTTTGTGCATGTTAAAATTTTTACTGTCAATAATAAAGGGTTCTCAATCATTTCAATTTCTTTTAAACAATAGTCACAGGTTTGACAATTATTTTTTTTATAATCTTGGCCAAAATAATTAGCTAGATAACGATGACGGCAGCTTGGATAACCGGCAAAGTTATACATTGTGTTAAGCTTATTCAGCATTATTTCTTGGTTTTGGGAATTGTTTGAAATAACTTTCCAGGTTTGATAGTCACTGCCGGAATAAAACAAATAACAGTCAGCCGGTAAGCCGTCGCGGCCGGCGCGGCCGGTTTCTTGTTGATAGTGTTCAATTGATTTAGGCATTGCAGCATGGATAATATAGCGAATATTAGAGCGGTCAATCCCCATCCCAAACGCAACTGTTGCCACAATTATTGAAACTTTTTCTTGTAAAAATTTGTCTTGATTTTTTTTACGTGCCTCCGGCGACAAGCCGGCATGATAGGCTAAATTCTTATAGCCTAGCCCGTTTAGCTTTTTTGAAATTTTATCGACATCTTTGCGGCGCAAGCAATAGATAATCCCGGCTTGATTAGGGTGTTTTTCAATAATTTTCAGAATAGACTTCACCAAATTATTATCCCGCCGAAACATTCGATAAGTTAAATTAGGCCGGTCGATGGGGCCTTTGTAGAAATGAGGTGAATTTAACTTTAATTGTTTAATTATATCTTTTTGTACTTGAGGTGTAGCCGTCGCGGTAAATGCATGTATGGCTACTCCCGGAAACTGATCCTTAATTAAATTCAATTGCCGATAATTAGGGCGAAAATCATGGCCCCAATGGCTTATACAGTGAGCTTCATCAACAACAAAAAAAGATAGCTTAATTTCTTTTAAAAAACTTTTCATCCAGTCAGTATTAAGCCTTTCCGGAGCTAAATAAATCAATTTTAATTTTCCTGTTTTCAACCGCTGCATAATTTTAACTTTATCTTGGGATCTGAGGCTTGAATTTAGGCATTCAGCGGCAATTCCAATTTCTTTTAAGCAATCAACTTGATCTTTCATCAACGATATTAGAGGTGAAATTATCACCGCTACCCCCGGTGAGATTAAAGCCGGAACCTGAAAACAAATTGATTTTCCCCCGCCGGTGGGGAGCACGGTAAGGGTGTCCTCTGAATCTAAAATAGAAGTTATCGCTTCCTCTTGAAAGGGCCAGAAATCACTATAGCCCCAATATTTAGATAGTATTTCTAGGACAGCATTTCTTTTTGAAGTTTGTAACATAGCTTATTTAAATTTTTCTAAATTTTTTAAAAATTGTTTTAACTTCTTTTCTTTACCTACTGCTAAAGGAAAATAATATTGTTTTCTGGCCCCATAATCTTGCTTGACATATCCGCCGATACTTTCATCAACTTGATTGGTGTGCGGGTATTTATAATTCTTAGAATGGGTCTTGATTTGTTCGGGAACTTCTTGGCCTTTGGCTTGTTCTATGTCTTTTAAGGCTAAAGCTATTGCTTGATAGGCAGAGTTAGATTTAGGACAACAGGTTAAATAGATAGTGGTTTGGGCCAAAGTTATCCTTGCTTCCGGCATTCCGATAAATTCAACTGCCTGAAAACAGCTGGTAGCAACAGTTAAGGCAAGGGGATTTGCATTACCGATATCTTCGCAAGCGAGAATAACTAAGCGGCGGGCAATAAAACGCGGATCATCCCCGGATGCCAACATTTTTGCCAGCCAGTAAAGAGCGCTATCCGGATCACTGCCTCTTACCGATTTTATAAAAGCAGATATAGTATCATAGTGCTGATTTGCTTTTTTGTCATAAACCATATTTTTTTGAATACTTTCTTTAGCTACTGATAAGTCAAACAAGATTTCACCTTTTTTATTAGGGGGAGTGCTTAAAGCTCCAATTTCTAAGCTGCTTAAAACTTTGCGGGCATCTCCTGAGCACATTGCGGCTAAATAATCAATCGCTTTATCGGTAATTTTTATCTTTTTTTTACCCAGTCCTCTTTTTTTGTCAATTAAGGCAGTTTTTATAATTGTAATTATCTCATGTTTGCCTAAAGGGTAGAATCGAGCCACTACCGAACGCGATATCAAAGAAGGAATCATGTAATAATGAGGGTTATAGATAGTTGCCCCGATTAAGGTAATTTCACCACTTTCTGTATCCGGAACCAATGCTTCTTGCTGAAGCTTATTGAATCTATGAATTTCATCGATAAATAATAAAGTAGGGTGGCCGCCGTTATCTAGATTTTTTTTAGCCCCTAAAAGTATCTCTTTAACTTCTTTGATAGAAGTAAAGGCTGCATTTAAATAACGGAATTCAGCTTTAATTGTATTAGCGACGATAAAGCCCAAAGCAGTCTTTCCGCATCCGGGAGGCCCATAAAATAATAATGAAGGTATTCTTTGACTGGCAATAACTCGCTTTAAGATTTTACCTTCACCTAAGATATGTTTTTGTCCGACAAACTGATCTAAAGTTTTGGGACGCATCCTGACCGCTAAAGGGGTATTTGTTTTTTTGGGCATTTTAATGATTCTTTTAAAAAATAAGTTTTAATTTTACAACAATTTATGGTATATTATTTTTTAAATTAAAGGAGAAAAAATGACAAAAAAAATAGCCTTAATTGCAGCAATAATTTTACCCTTTTGGAATATTCCCTTAATCGCAAGAATGATAAAACGCAGGTCATCTGCCGATATTAGTTTGCATTGGGCCTTAGGGGTTTGGATTTGTTTTATTTTGATGGCCCCGGAAGCTTTTAAATCCAGTGACCTAGTTTGGAAAACTTTCAATATTGTAAATTTAGCCTTATTTAGCCTGGTGATAGTAGTTGTTCTTTTTTACCGCAAAAAAAATTCTTCGCAAAAAACTAATCTAAAGTAAATTAATTTTTTAAATATTTTCAGAAAAGACTAAATGATCTTTTTCAATTTCAACCAGTGCCAGAAAAAGTTGTTTAATTCTTGCATTTTCAGATTCGTTGGCTGCTTTGCCGTAAAATTGAATTGCATTAGTTTCTCTAGTGTGTGATTCAGCTAAATTTTTACTATTGGTATCACTGCAGGTATCATTTCCTTCAGGAATTGTATCCAGCTTTAATACTTTTTTCCAAATACTTGCATGTTCAGCCTCAACTTTTGACAAGGCCTTAAACAATAATCTTCCGTATTCGTCTTCAGAATTTTTTGAAGCACAAGCGTAAAAGACAGCATTACTAATTTCAACCTTTAAAGCATGTTCGGCATTTGCTTTATCTGTATCATTTAATTCCAGATTAAAATCAACCTTAGCTTCTTTTATGTCTTTAATGTATCCTTTGTGCGCTCCGCAAAAAGGACAGTTGTCTGGTGCAGATTCTCCTATATAAGGATCACCGCAGATTTCACAGCGAAATAATTTTACCATAATTTCTCCTTTAGTTTTTTAAATAATAAAAAAAGTCCTTTATCAACAATTATTTTAAATCATAAACTGAATAATTCAAGAAAATATATTTTTATCTCTTATTTTAATTGAAAGCCATTGTTTTTTCGTGAGAGTGTTTCTTTATAAATAGGGTTAATAAACAAAAAAAGTAAATTTTTGAGCCTTGTTGTTTACTCTTTTAATTCAGCGCCGGTACTATCCCGATACAAGCAATAATCACAATCTTTGCTTGCTTCAGGAATTGTATCGCTGTTTAGGCACTTATCTATCTCAGATAAAGTGCCCTCTATCCAACCGTCATTGCCTTGGTAAGGGATCAGAGTTAGGTCAAATTCAAGCTTTCCATCAAACTTATCTAGGTCTGTCCTGCCGTTACAATAAACAAAGTAGCCGGTATCTGAAACTTTATCCAAATTTTGGCGCAACAGCCACTGGTAAATTTCCATCTGCCTTTTGTAGGCATCTTGCCAACCTTTGTTTAAGGCGATAATCTCTTCGTTTTTGCTGGTAGATTTATAATCAACTACAATGTATTCGCCTTGGGAATTTTGCCAGAGATCATCGATTGCTCCGGTAATTATTAAATTAGTTTTTTGATGATGGTAAGTTACCCCTTTAAAGTTAATCCGCCACTCCTCTAGCTGGGGATGTTCTGCTGGTTGGGCATCAATGTTGTATTGTTTGACCAAAGGATGAGCTTTTTTATTTTTGCGCAGGATATCAAATTCTTTCTTCAGCAAAATATCTACGGCGGAGTTTAGGGCAAAAGGGAAGCCGGGCGGCCGGTCCACTCCCAACCTTCTGTCAATATAAAAACATTTAGGGCACTGGATAAAAAGCTCAATCCGGCTTCGGCTCAGCCGAAACGGCTCAGGGCTTCCGGGTTTGTAAATATTTCTGGTCCGTTTGCCTCGATAATATTGCGACATAGGCCTCCTTTTATTTTTTAAGGATTAATTTTTCTCAATTATTGAATCTATATTTATTTTTTTTAATTTAGCGTAAACATCTTTTCCAATCTTATCTAGTTGTTTTTTTAACTTACAAGTTTTAATGCGAGGGCAGACATTACCTTTAAAGGTGTGTTCAGTTAAGATAAATTTTCCCTGAAATACTCTGGCTACCTCAACTATCGATATCTTTTTAGCTGATTTTGCCAGCTTAAAACCACCACTTCTTCCCTTAATTGAAAAAAGCAAGCCGGCCTGGGTTAAAGCTTGGAGAATTTTGCGTAAAAAAGGATAAGGCATATCCAGCTTTTTAGATAAATCACAAACTGAAATCAAGTCTTTGGCGGCAGCAATGCAACAAAGAGCCCTTATCGCGTAATCTGAATTTCTGATTATTAGCTTCATCTAATAACTGTTAGCTTCTCCAGAGCATATGGACATTGCAAAATTCTCTGGCCTCTTTTACCTGATCAGCTTTTATGAGAAAATGAGCCTGAGGCTTATCACCGGGTTTAAGCTCAGCCCGATACACCTTATCTTTACTCAAAACTTCGATGAAAACAATGTAGTGTTTTTCTTCCATAGGATGCTCGGTGCTTCCTACTTTAACTAATATACCGCTATCGGTTTCTTCAATTATGGGAACGTGTTTTTCTAGGCCCTGATCTTTTGTTTTAGCCTCAAGTTTTTCCATATCCCGGCCGCAACAAACAAGAGCGGGCGCTCCGGCATAAAGAAGTTCAACTACATTTCCACAAATTTGGCAATAATATAAATCTCTTAACTGCATTTTTCCTCCTTGATAATAATGCTTATAAAGTTTAAAAACGTAAGACAGTTTAACGTCGTGCCTAGGACAAGCTACAACAGCCTTCTGAACAGTGCGCAACTGGGCGCAACATATACCTAATAGTGATATTCATGCCTACCTCCTTTTTATTATTAACCGCTGGCAACCTAGGTGGCCGCCGAAAGCCGGTTGAGTTTATTTAATTTCTGAAAACTTACTAGCCGGAACTCCGCATACCGGACATGTCTGGGGGGTTTCCCTCTCTACTGTGTTTCCGCAAACAGAACATACATAAATAAATGCTGTTGAAAGGTCTTGGCCGGATTTTACCGATTCAAGTGCTTTTGAATACAAGCTATGATGAACCTTCTCTACGGCCAAGGCATTCTTAAAAGAAAACTCAGCCGGCTTATTGCCTTCTTCTTGGGCTTGAGCCAGAAACTTCGGATACATCTCTTTAAATTCATCACTCTCACCGGCAATAGCAACCTCGAGATTTTCGCTGGTTGATTTCACTCCGTCCATCGCCCTCAAATGAGCCTGGGCGTGTACAGCCTCAGCTTCAGCGGCTGCCCGGAAGAGTTTTGCTGCCCTACTGTCCACACCGGGTGTGGACAGTAGATTTGATTATCAATAAACTTTTCGAATTATCTCTATTCTTTTATAATGGTTATGGGTTCTTTTTTGGCCCCCGCATAAAATACAATTATCTCAGCCGGCCCATCATCTTTATTTTGGCCATAATGCCAGGTTTCCACCACTTCGATAATTGGGTCACCCGCTTTAAGCTCTAAGACTTTACCGCTTTCGGTAATAACGGTCAAATTGGCTTTTATAAGTATACCGGCGTTTATAGCCGGATGTTTATGCATGGGTAGTTTTGCCCCAGCTGGTATCTTGATCCTAAGAATGGTTATCTGCGGCTCTCCCTCCGGATACGCCGGCAGTTCTTGCCCATTCCAGCTACAGCTTGACTTAATCAGCTGCCTAGACTCAATAGCCGCATTATCTACAGCGCAAACATTTAAAGTTAAAAACAGTGATAAAAAAAATATGCTGGCTACTTTCCTCATTCTATTTCCTTTTTGAAAAATTAAAACAACCCAATAATCATATTATGCTATTTATCAGTTCCGGGGATAGGATACTTAATTTTCAGCAGAAAAGTTGCTGTTTCTAGATCCGCTCTGCGCTAAGCGCTTTGCGTTATGCGATATAGTTAAGTGTTTTGTCTCTGGAGCTTGTTTATATATCTCTTACCCAAAGGCTTGGGTCTTCTTCAAGTAATTCCAAGAATGCACTTACAGCTCTGAGGTCTAGTTGAATTCCGGATACTTTTTTAAGTTCTGAAATAATAACATCTCTGGGTAAAGACTTTCTGTAAGATCTTTTAGAATTCATAGCATCAAAAGTATCAGCTACTGCCATAATTCTGGCTCCCAAAGGAATCTTGTCTCCCTTTAGATCATCAGGATAGCCTCCCCCGGCATACTTTTCATGGTGGTGAACAATAATGTCTTTTTCTTTCTCTAAGAATTTCAAAGGTTCTAAAATTTTTAAAGCAGTTCTGGGATGCTCTTTTATTATTTTCCATTCCTCATCATCTAGCTTCCCAGGCTTATTCAAAATCGAATCTACTATACCGAGTTTTCCTATATCATGTAATATCGCAGCTCTTTCTAAGATCTTTTGTTTATTTTCGGGCAAATTCATCTTTTTACCAATAAGAGTGCAATATTTTTCTACCATATGGGAATGCCCTCTAACGTAAGGGTCTTTTGCTTCTTCAGCCAAAATCAAAGTAGCAATGGTATCGATTTGAGCTTGCTTTAGCTGCTCCTGGGCTTCGAGTAAAGCTTTATTCAACAATTCTAATCTATGCCTATCCCTTAACTCTTGTATCCAGAGATAAGCAATTAAAACCATGACTATACCTAAGATAAGTTCTGAAGGAACTATTACTGTATTAGGATAAGCAGTAATAGTGTAGAGGTGCAGGAATACAAGAAGGAACAATATGACTACAACCCAAAGTTTGAATTTATTACTTAAAAAACGCGGCTTCTTTCCGTTTAGCTCTTTCTGGATTATTTCTTTATTCTTTAAATATTCCATAATAAACCGTATAGAAATTTTATCATTCTTTATGTAAGCTTTCAAATTAAATTTATTTTGAATTTCCGGGGACAGAACACTTAATTCTTTCTCTCCCTCGGCCCCGGTTTCTGTTTTTCCCGCGGATAATTTTTATCAGATTTTTTCATTAATATTTTTTTAATGCTTTTAGTGTGTTTTTAAGGGCTTCTGCTGATCTTTGGCTTCTCGGAGGGAAAAATTCAAAAACAACACCACGATCGGCACTGGTAAGTATTTGACTTATTTTCATAGGGTTTTTTATAATATATTCTTTGCTTAATTATACCAAAACAACTATTAATTAAAAGGTATTTTGCGTCAAGAAAAATGACTCTGACCCCTTATCTTTTTTTAGGTCATCAAGATTAGTATAAACATATTTAGGCTCATAGGCAGAAATTTTTACCCCTTTATCTAGCAGTTCAGAGATCTTTTCTGAGAGAGCAGCAATTTTTTTAACATCAGATAATTCAATTTTAAACTTCTGCTTTAGGATATACTTAACAAATTCATCTGTCTCGTGGCCTCTTTCGTTTATCTTGTATTCTTCAACTACTTGCACCGGAAACATTTCGATTTCGGCTTCTTTAACTCCAAACTTTTTTAAGAAATCGCTAGTTTTATCTTTATCTTCTTTTTTAAAGTTTTTATAACAGAGTTTTAAGTCCGCGCCTTCGGTTGCAAGCTTGGCCTTAAATATGCCTAGATCTGATTTAATTTCTTGCTTGGCAAACCCTTTAACTTTCACATACCCCTTGTTTTTGATGCTTATTGCAGTATCAGAAAAAATCTTTGCCGCAGCCAGAAAAGATACTG
>JAIPHS010000072.1 GCA_021735105.1 Candidatus Omnitrophota bacterium | reverse complement strand
ATTATATCCCGGGAATAAACATTTAGCACGGCAAAAATAAGAGACAGCCCCATAATGAAAATTAAATTAAATACAAATACAAAAATTAAAGCTGGTAAAACTGTAATAATTTGAGTATTAGAAATAATAAAAAAAGGCAAAAGAAAGACGATGCCAATTAAAAAACTTAAAAAATTAGATAATACGGCTTTAAACGGCACAAATTCTAAAGGCAGCATTTTCTGCCTAAACATTGCGGCATCGGTTAAAAATGAATTAGTCGCCTCAACCACCGCTGCCGAAAAAAACAACCAGGGCAATATCCCCGAAAGCACAAAAAAAGTAAAATTTTCGATATTTATTTTAAAAACATTGGTAAAAATGATATTTATACAGACAGCGAGAATGAAAGGAATGATTATAGCCCACCAGACCCCCAACATCGCTCCGGAATAACTGGCCCTAAACTGCTTAAAAACCATCTCTGCCAAGATATCGCGTTGATGAAATAATTTTTTTATTCTGTTTATAATCATATTGCTATTGCTTGCTTAAAACTTAGAATAAATCATATCTCTTTTCCTCTTTTCTGTCAAAACTTTCTCCCCATATTAAATTGAGATCCCCCCCCCAAATTAGATAATTGTTGGATTAATACCTACTTTATTCTGCACATAGAACAACATTGCTAAATTCCAACCCAGCATCGTAACAACCGTAGAAATTGCTGCGCCATTTAAACCAAATAAAGGTATCAACACTATATTTAACAGAATACTTACGGCAACACTTACCGACATTATTAACCCCATCATATTCTGCTTGCCGCCCATCGACATTATTAACCCCACAGGGCCGATTAAAGAAATTATAATTTGGCCGCAAAGCACTATTAACAAGGGTTGATAAGCGGCAACAAACGCTAAACCAAATAAACCTAATACAAATTTACCCAAAATAATTAATACAAGGCCGGTAATTAAGGTAAAAACAAATATTACCCTTGCTGCAAATTTGCTTATATTTTGAAGATCTTTCTTCTGGCCTGTATAATACAATTCTGAAACTAGCGGAGCAAGCACAACGTTAACCGCAAAACAAGCAAAAATAACCAGATTCGAGATATTAGAAACAACTGCATAAATGCCCGCCGACTCAAAACCCTTTAAAACCCCTAATATAATTATGTCCACCCTTTTTGAAACTATATGCGTTACAGCCACCAACAATAATGGTAAAGAAACTTTTATCCATTTTTTGTTATGAAACCTAAACCCATTTTTATAAATTTTATCCGGAAGAAACTTTGATAAAAAAAACGCTCCTGCTGCCGCGGTTAATGAAGCTGCTATAAAATTAGCCGTCATTGCATAAGGCGCATTTAGCTTTTCTTTAATCAAAAATAACAAAATAAAAACAAAAAAAATAGTCAACGCCGGATGAATTATCTGCAGCAAAAACCCGGACCTAATCACTTTTTTAAAAGCTATCAAAGAAGATTCGCGCAGGCGGATAAAAGTAAAAACAGGTAAAGCAAAAAAAGCAATATAAAAAGTAATTTCTATGCTTTTAGATACCTGGCCGCTGAAAATCCAAAAAACAGTAACCCCTGCAATGCTGATAAAAATACTCGTTCCCAAAGCAAACTGTTGGCTTCGCTTTAACACCCCCCACAATAACCCCCACTGCCGCTTGATATTGTATTCGGCTATAAACCTAATCAAAGAAACATGAAATCCCAACAAAGATACAACTAATAAAATATTCATCCAATTCCAAGCATAAACATAAATACCGTATTGCTTTATGCCTAATAGTTTTACCAATATTAAATGTAAAAAAAATAGCAAAGCCGCTCCTGCAACCTTAACTAAAAAAAAACCAATTGCTTCGCGGGTAATAATCTTTTTTGCCCTCTGGTTAAATATCACCTTATACCCCTTGCCTATCGCGAATAATTCTAACAAGCTTTCTTTTCAACAAAGCAATAATTTTCTGCGTTAAGCATTTGTTATATTTATCGCTAATTTTAATCATTGAATCCCGAAAATAAATAAAATCCTTTCTTTTCATGCCGCTTTTTATAAAAAAATTATATCTGCTGTGAAAAGAATAGTATCGCCACTGATCACCTTCAATATCAATACGGTATTTCCCCCTATTCAAATCACTGCCAGGCAGAGGGGTGTAGACGCCAATAAAAACTCGATTAGGCTTTATTTTTTTAATGAAATCTATATTGTCAAAAATATCGATTTTATTTTCCCAAGGCAAGCCAACCATCAAGTTAATATTTAAAAGAATGCCTGTTTTTTTTATTAACCTGCATTTTTCTAAAACCTCCTCAATCGAAAGTTTCTTATTTAATTTTATCAACGAAGATTCAGACCCTGACTCCAGCCCCACCGAGACAAAAGAACATCCGGCAGCTGCCATATCGTTTATAATTTCTTTATCGACAAGATCTATTCTTGTGTCACAAGACCAATGAAAATTATATTTTCGTTCTTTTAAAATACGGCAAAATTCCAGCATTCTTGCCCGGTAAAATAAAAATATCTCATCACGAAATTCAAATAAATTTATTTTATATTTTTTTGATAAAAAAACCATTTCCGCAATAATACTACTTACGCTTCGAGCCCGGTATTTTCTTTGCCAAAGCTTCTTGCTATTACAATAAGCACAATCAAAAGGGCATCCTCGGCTGGCTAAGATCATCTTCTTATCGCTATTTTTCGGCCAGGGATTGATTAAAGCTTCTCTGGCCGGATAAGGCAAAGAATCCAAATCTTTGATAAGTTCGCGCCTTTGATTAATATAAATTTGCCTGCCCCTTTTATAAGCAAGCCCTGTTATCTTTTTTAAATCACTCTTCCTCGCCCCTGCACCAAGAGCAGATACCAGTTCAAACAAACTGTATTCTCCTTCTCCAACAATTAAAAAATCAACGTTACTATCGCCTAAAACTTCAACAGGCGATGTACTAGGATGCATTCCCCCCATAACCACAAAGATATCTTTATCAAACCTCTTTACTAAACGGGCTATCTTCTTTGCCGCCGGATAAACCGGAGAAACACTAGTGATGCCCACCAAATCAGGCCTATAAGAGGAAAGCACAGACTCAACTTCCTGCCAAACCATTGCTGAATCATCTTCTAAACTTCTGATATATGATTCTTGTCCTTTAAATTTTTGCTGTAAAAGAGGCGTCTTCCTGGCTATTTTTTTATCTGGCCCGTCTGAATTATAAATCTTAGTTTGATATCCGTTTTTAATTAAAACCGCCGCAAGATAGCCTAAGCCAAGAGGAAAATAGGGATGATAAACTTTTTTTAACCTATTAAAGGGAGGATTAATCAATAAAACTTTCATGCTTTCTTAAAAAATAAACTCATAAATTCAAAGGAATAAAAACCGGCAACAAATCCTCCCCAATAAAAAACTGCATTAAAAAAAAAGAAAAAACCGGCCGCCAGCCTAAAAAACAACTTACCTTTTGTTTCTTGAACAACTTGAAGGCACCAGGTCCGTTTACTGCCAAAACAAGGCAGCCTTTCAAAACTTCCATGTTTGCTCTGAATATATCCGCTGCCTTTTCCCTGGCGAAAAGACTTTAAAAAATAACTTAAAAAATGATCATGCTCCTTTTGGTGAAAAACAGAAATATTATCATTGAGGCACATTTTACCTCCGCCTTCAGTAATACGTAAATTCATTTCGGTTTCGGCCCCTCCATAACTTATAAATTCATCAAATAAACCGTATTCTTTAAAAATAGTTTTTCTATACCCGCTATTGCCTCCCAACAATGCCCTAACCCGGCATCCCTTTATTCTATTATTTTCTAAATAAAAATTATCCAGCTGGTTGCGGACAAATTCACTCAAGCAAGAATTATTTCTTAGTAAATACTTCCCGCCTATAACCGCGGCTTCTTTATTTTCTTTGAAGTTATACAACACCTTCTCCATCCACGTCTTATCCGGGACAAAGCAATCATCGTCTAAAAAAAATATTATATGCCCCTTAGCTATGTTTATTCCGGCATTCCTGGCTGAATTGGCTCCTCCTTTCTGCGCTCGGGCTATCTTTACGCCTGCCTGGATTATCTTTTGGCTCTTGGCCCAATCCTCTGTGATCTCATCCCGGGAATCCAAAGCTAAAATAATTTCATGACGCTGATGGCCCTTATAGATATCTTGATAAAAAAGAGAATTTAGGCAGCGGGCTAACAACGTTACCCTGTTATATGTGGGGATAACTACAGAAATATCCATTATTAACTTTAACTCGATAGTTATTTTTTCCAGAAAAACGGATCAGGAGCAAACCTGTCATCGGTCAGGTTAAAAGTTAATGCCCTGCATCCGTAAAAATGGCAATCTCTTCCATTACAAGAGTGATAACGAAAACTTCTGATTTTTTTCATTTTTTCCCAAGACAAAACTTCCTGGAGGCTGAATTTACGTAAATCCGCAATTTCTTCCCCGACATAACCACAACTCTGCAATTTCGCGTTACTATCGACACAACAGCCGGTCTTTACCACCGAACAGCCTAAGCCAGCTATCGGATAAGTATAGTCAGGGTCCCACCTATAACCAAACCTTTCCCAGTCAATAGCTGCCAATAAATAAAAAAGCTCTTTAACCTTTTTGCTTTCTACAACCAGTTTATCGTTGTTTATATGGTTCCGGTTTGCGGGAGGAACAAAAACTTGAAAATAAGGTATAATATTGCGCCTGCGGCAGTAAACCCACATTTTCGGTATTTCAGAATAATTCTGCCGGCAAATCACAGTGTGCAAGGATAAGCGTGGTTTCTCAGTTTTGCTAAAGCCGGCTTTTTCCAAACTTAACAGCCCTTTGCGAATTTTTTTAAAAGACCCTTTCACCCCTGAAAGGAAATCCTGGGTCTCCGCCTTTAAACTGTTTAATTTACAAACTACTGCCACATCTAAACCAAACAATAACCGCGCAGTTTCATCATCAATCAAAGTATTATTAGTAAACACAATAACATTGAGGCCCTTTCGATTGGCGTATTTTATCAAGTCAAAAATATCTTTATCTGATACTTTATCCTTGTACATAAAAGGCTCTCCTTCCCCGATAATAGATAAAGAACCAATGCCTAAATTGAAAGCTTGGGATATAATGTCAGTTATTTCATCATAACTGATATCACCTCGCTCTATATCGCTGTAACAATAACGGCAGTTTAAATTACAGCCAACCGGCAATTTTAAGCTTAAGCTTAACAATTTATTCTTTTTAATAACCTCGCTAATTTCCTTGCGGCTGAAAAAACGGCTCAATCGGGGATTATTACCAAAAGCTTTCTTGCTCATATTAAAAAATATATTCCTCTCGTTTTAAAGGTATCTCAATTACAGTGGTTGTATCCGCATCTAAGGCCTTCTTTAATTTGACTCGCAACTGATTCTTGCTAAAAACTCGACAACCTTTACAGCCGTTTGCCTCTGCCAGTTTAACAAAATCTATCTTGCCAAAATCTGTTATGCCGGAATTAGTTTTATCAAATCCTTTTTTCTGATAATGCCGGATAAGCCCCACTGAAGCATCATGAAATATCAAACATACAACCGGTAAATGATATCTTATAGTTGTCTCTAACTCATGGCTGCTAAGGTGAAAACCTCCATCGCCGCAGATAGTTACCACCCTTTTAGTTGGAAAAGTTTTTTTTGCGCCGATTGCGGCAGGCAGGCCAAAACCCATACTGCCTAATCCATTTGAGCAAAAAAACCGATTCGGTTTCTTTGCTTGGTAATATAATGACATTAGCTGCTTATGTATCCCCACATCAGATATAACTATATCATCAGGGGCAAGAACCTTATTTATTATCTCCACAACGCCAAAGGCGCATAAGCCGCGCTTATTTTCTAAAACCTTATCCTTGGTTTTTTCAATTCGTTTTTTTGCCTGGTTTAAATCATTTAAACTAAAAAACTTTTTTTCTAAATTTGCTTTTAAATAATCTACTATATCTTTGAGCGGATTAAATAAAATCAAGTCAACCGGCTTAGAGCTGTTGCTATATTTTAAAATGGAATTAATCACGCATATCTTTTTCTTTTTTCCGTAAAGCCATAACGAAGAATCGACTCCTTCAACCATGTCAAGCCCAATTAAAATAACCGAATCAGCAGCATGAAATATCTCACTTAATACACCGGGTGTAAAGCTGTCTAGATATTTACTCACAGTCCCTAAATAGCAATCATGAAAACAACTCAAACTCCTTTTGCCGCTATAGGTAACAACCACGGGAACTTTTAAACAATTCAGCAGCTCAGTTAAGGCGGCTTTTTCTTTTTCGTCAAAAATATTACTGCCAACTATACAAACCGGGTGCCGGCAGCCGGATAAAAAAGAAGAAAAATCCGAAAGACTGTTTTTTTTCTTATCTAAAGCTTCTATCCTTCTATCTCCTCTAATCTTAATATCTTTTGTTTTAGTTATGCCGGTAGCTCCTTCGTAAACCCCTTCTTGCTTAAATAAATCAAGAGGAACACTTAAAAAACAAGGCCCGGGCAGGCCGCTTTCTGCGATCATAACAGCGCGCAAAATTTCTTTTTCCAAATTTTTTATATCGGTTACCTCTTTAGAATATTTAACGATTGGCCTCATTAACGAAACCTGATCCACGCATTGGTGGGTAGAAGAATGGATACTATCTTTTTCTACTTGCGCAGAAACGGCCAACAACGGCGCTCTATCTGTATAAGCCGAAGCGACTCCGGTAACCAAGTTAGTTGCCCCTGGGCCAAAGGTCGAATAGCATACTCCCGCTCTGCCGGTTAACCTCCCTTGCATATCGGCCATAAAAGCCGCTGACCTCTCATCGCGAGTCAATATAAAATCTAGGCCCTTTACTTCATCAAACATTATCACCTCAGCTTCCCGGCCGACTATCCCGTAAATAGTCGTCAGCCCCCTGGCTTTTAATGTATTAAGGAATATCTCCGAACCTTTCATCATTATTTATTTCTTAAAAAAACTAAAATATTTTTTATTTTTTTTAAAACTGTCATGTTTGATAATTTTCTTCGCTAGCATATTACTTATGTGAAAAACCGGCAGATGAATCAACAACTTAACGACTTTTGGCGGTAATTCAAAAATCGTCCGCCTGATACCCAAGCCGGGAATAACTAAATAAGCAAATAACGTAGTTAAAGACTGTAACCGATAAAGCAAATGCAAATCTTTGCGTAATGACTTATAATTAAGAACCGGATACTTTACATTGCGTGAAAAACGAAAATCTTCTTTGTCTTTGGGAAAAAAGGTTTGATACTTTTTACGAATACTCGTGCCGGGAAGATAACAAAGAACCTGTACCGAAATATTGTGATAATTAGAACTGGCTTCTGCAGCCATAGCCATGCTATTTAAATCATCCTCTAATTTTCCATCCGGCAGGCCGATTAAAATAAAGACATCTACTTCTAAACCATAAGACCGGGCTAATTTAATAACAGAAAAAAAATCAGTATTAGTAAAATTCTTTTTTAGAACTCTTCTTCTAACTTCTTGATCAGCTGTTTCTAATCCAAAAAATATATTTTTACATCCGGCTGATTTAAGAAGCTGCAGGTATTCATGATCAACAATGTTGATACTAGAATTACAAAAAAAAGGCAGCCCAACCTCAAGCCTATACCTCCGGCTAAACTCTTTAAGCCAATTCCTGTCTAGGCCAAAAATTGAATCATGAAAAAATAAATTCTGCCTGCCGAAGGAAGCGACAACACTTTTAATTTCAGCCAATGTTTTATCTACAGAACGAGTCCGGAAATAATCTTTAAAATTTTTATCATAAAAGTGCTTCATTCCGGGCATAGCGCAAAAACTACAATAACCCGGGCAGCCCCGAGAAAAAATAAAATGAAGTTTCCCGAAAGGAGGAAAAAGGCTCCTATCAGGGTCGGGTAAGCTATCGATATCATTTATTATTTCAGCTCTATTATTTTTAATTATCCGGCCATTGAAATCCTTAATCCACCAGCCGGGAACATTTTCGGGAACTTTTTTATTTCGGTAATCATAATTTTCTAAAAATTCTACCAAGGCTCTTTCGGCCTCCCCCCGGCAGACAGCGTCCACACCGTAATTTTCAATCATTTCCGGCATAAACGTAGGATGCGGCCCGCCAAAAAGCGTAACTACTTCAGGAAATTTTCTTTTTAATTTCTCAGCTAAGCGTAAATAGGGGCGAGTATAAACAGAAAGTGTTGAAAACGCAATAAAGGTGAACCTGTTAGCTTTAATCAACTTCTTTATTTTAGAAAACCGTTGATCGCAAACTTTAATATTTTTAAACCCGGCGCGTTTCAAACAAGCGGATAATAAGCATATCCCTAAACTGTTTCGGAATCCGTTTAGAAAATCACCAACGAATATTACATCAACTTTATTCTTAAAACCGTTTTTATCCATAGATAAAATTCTACCTTCTTCTTAGCTGTATTTTCTACAAAGATAATTAATTATTTCAAGATCAAAAGGTTTGTATTCTTTTTGAATAAAGGACTTGCCAGCTAAAGGTAAAAATATTTTTTTCTCTGTTAAAAACTGAATTTTTTTATCAAAAACAGCCTTAAGCGGATATCCGAACAAGCACAGAAAATCTCTTTTATTAATACCTCGATTATATGCAATATTTTTGATTATAAGTTGTTTCTGCATTTCGTCAAGCGAATAGCGCACTCGACGGACAACAGGCATTTTATTTTTTCTCAGGCATGAGATATAATAATTAATTTTACGAGTATTACAGTACCCTCTCCCGGCAAAAGTCGACCTGGCGTTAACCCCGCAGGCCAGCCAATCCCCTTCAAGCACCATCCAGTCATGAATTGGTTTTTCTTTTGCAAAGACATCCTTGCCGCGGGAATAATGCCTGCCGCAGCGGATATAACCTTTATTGGTTAAATCTTGGTTTATCACCAAACGTTCATTTAACACGCTGCTATATCCGCGTCTGCTAAACAACCTGAATTCACCGGATTTTAAGCTATCCTGCCTGAATTGATATAAGCTTATAGATTCCGGCAATAATATTTGTAATAATCTACTTGTTTTTTTCCAACTTTCGATTTCTCCGTTAAAAGAAAATCCAAACATACAATCAACATTTATATGTTCAAATCCAGCCTCTCTGGCGAAACTTATTGCCCGGTATGCGTCTTGGGAGCTATACCCCAAGCCCAGTTTCCTAAGCAAGTTATCATCAAAAGTCTGGACTCCAATACTTAGCCGGTTAACTCCCCATTGGCGCAATATCCGAATCTTGTCTTCTCCGGCAGCAGACAACAGTTCACCGACTGTCGTCTCAAAAGAAATATTCATAGCTTCGCCTGGAGAATGCCTATAAATGTTTTTACAAAGTTTATCAAGCTGCCGGCAGGATAGGATTAATGGCGTGCCTCCCCCTATCGCAACAAATAAAGGTTTTCTGCAAAAAAATGCTTTAGCGGATAGTATTTCCATTTCCCTTTTTAGAGAACTTATATAATCATCGAATAAATTTTTATAAATACCGGCCGGATAAGTTATGTAATGGCAAAAAGGGCACTTTTTTCTACAGAAGGGAATATTGATATAGAGATAAAGAGGCTGCCGAAAAGGCAAGCAGTTATTAACTTCGTTCCAATCCTTAACTAATAATTCTTTATCAATCCCAAAAAAATGAACCAATCTTGAAAAAAATTCATTTATATCATTGTTAAAAAGATTTAAACGGCTATACTCATAAAAAATATAACCTTTGGGGCTATACGAATCAGACAGCTGAATTATGTTGTAAAGATCGGCGCTTTTTTTAAACATCTTTTCATAAACCTTGCCATTTTTACTCTAAAAAAGAATCTCTCAATATTTTACCATGATTCTCATGAACCTTTAATTTATATAACCAGGCAAGGGTGGCAAAAATATCCACGTGGTGCACCTCTCTGTCTATTTCAATCCCCGATTTTATTTTCGGCCCGTAAATATAAAGCCAAACCGGCGAAGAATCTTCAAACAACCCTTCATTGTGATGCATATAATACTTATTTCTTGTATGATCAGAAGAAATAATTAGATAAGTTTTTCCGGAATAAAACGGGTCTTTTTGAATAAAATCCCATATATATTTTATAAATGCGTCAGTTCTTTTCATTGATAAAAAATATCTTCCCCGCGTGCCATAGTGGGCCGATTCAACATCGCTTATAGTTAAATGTAAAAATAATGGCTTAAATTCTTCCATGATTTCTTCAACCAACAAACGTTGCGCGCCTACAACAACATCCCACTGAGGCCAATAAATAAAACCGTCGTCGGTTGCCGCCGAATAAGCTTCCACCAACTCTTTTAACTCTTTAATCCTGTCAGAATTAAAGAGCGACCAAGTATCCGGCGTTGTTTTAATTTTCATATTAAAGCAAGAAGGGAATGTATCTTCTAAAAATCCATCTTTTTTAAGATAGACAAGATCTGTATAATAATGCCCCAAAGACCATAATTTTTCAGAAGACAGGCCGTATTTTTTTCTAATATATTGAAAAATTGAAGGCCTCTTAAGTGTATGTGCCCAGGAATAAGTTCTGCCGGTAAAAATAGCGCTAATCGGAGGCATGTGGCTTTGCCAATTCAAATCAACTAAATTGTTATAAAGGCATCCTTTTTTAAAAATCTCTTCTTTTAGATGAGGGATAAATTGGCCTCTGGGATCATCAATGGTATCTTCATTGCGCACACCGCCGCTAATTGTAACTACGATAACGCGGGGTAAAACAACCAAAGCATTTTCATCTTCTTGGCCATAGCAGCGCATAACAAAAATTACAGAAATAAATATTGAGAATATAACTAAATACTTTCTAATCATAATTATCGCCTGGCCTGGGCTCTACCACTAAAAAATTACCGTGAATTGTATATGCCTGTATTTTATCAGTTTGGGCTATAGTCACCCTTTCAAAACCTCTTTTATACCCTGAAATTCTAGGCAATTCCAAATATTGGATATTACTCCCATCTCGATAATCTAAACTTACAAGCCATGAACGAATATGATTACTGCAATTCTCCGGCTGCAAAATCTCTGACTGGTCATGGCCGAATACATTTCTAGAAAAAATAAAAATAAGTTTTTGAAAATCTTTATCAAAAATAGCCGGTGAAAGATTATAAAATAAGCCGCTTCCGAAAATCCGAGTATCCCAGAATTGTTTTCCCGAAGGTATATCGTAAGCAGAAAGGTAAAAACTGTCTCCTCTGTTTTGGAAAAAATAAATAATATCTTTTCGGGCATAAAAAAAGGCTGATTGCTCTCCCGCAGGTTCCTTATCGGTTGCCATTAACTTTTGTTTGGAAAAATCGTTTTTTACTTCCCATTTTTTTATAAATCTGCCTGATTGAACTGAATAAGCTGTAATTGAATCCATCGGTAAAATAACACACACGATATCCTTATTTACCACCCACTCCCAAAGGCCCCTTTCTCCTTTTTCCAAAATAGCAAGATTGCTTTGAGCAGATGTATTTTTATTGATAGCGTAAATATTATCGTTAGTTTTTATATATATATATACTTCCGATACCTGTAACTCAGCGTATATATCTTCTTTACTTAAAAAATTCAATTCAATAGTATCGATAAGCTCACAATCCTGATTAACCAATAAAAGCTTTTCCATATCACTATCAACAAGATAAATTAGATTATTATCGGCTGTAACAGAGATAAAACTTTTAACACCTAACTTATTCTTTTTATCACAAAACCCGGTCAAAGGATCAATGCGGTAAATACTGTTTCGATAAATTATAAACGGTTTTTTATTAACAAACTTGATCTTTTTTTCTATATTATCAAGAAACAATCTACTAATACCTTTTTCCTTAAAAAGCAAAGAATCATCTTCAAATGGCATAACGCGCGCTTTGTGAAAAGATTCATCGGCTGTCGTCATGCTCCAGCGTAAACTGCCTGAACATAAATCAAAAGCGCAGATATTTACAGAATCATTGACAATCACAACATCACCAATAAGATAGGCTCTAATATTATCAGCATAAGCCCTGGACCGGCTTAAATCACCGTGTACGTTAACGCCATAGGGGCTGTTTGGATTGTGGTGGTAAAAAATTTGCGCAGACCACCGAATCCTGCCATCTTCTTCAGCGCAAATAAGCTGATCGTAGTTTAGCAGAAAATAAAAATCATTTTTGTTTCCATTACCTATCCTTTCAACAGGCAGCAAATATAAATATTCTCCCCGGACAGTATAAGCTGTTTCCGGCGCTGAGCCGCTTGCGCAGCTTTTTGGCCGCCTCGACGCTCTTTGGCCGGTTATTGCTTTAAAATAAGCCGGTGCGCGGATAGATATATCTTTGTAGTTTAAAAATGAATCTTTGAACTCCCGGCTAAGCATCTTGACCAAAACAGAATCTTCTCCTCCGGCAAAAATGCCGCCAAAAGCCGCTGCCTGCTTTAAAAACTCCCGGCGGGAAATAATATTTTTTTCCCTAAAATCAGCTAATTTTTTGCTAAAATCTTCTCCCGAAATCATCTGATTCAGGCAACTTTTTATAAAATTATTTATTTTTAGCGTATTTTGCCCTTTATCTCCGTTAGGGCTGCCGCTGCTTCCAGCTCCCAGGCAAAGCAATTTATTTTGATTCAACAAAAAAAGAGTCCCAGAAAAATCAGCATAAATTAACCAGCCTCCAACATTGTCAATTTCTTTTAGAAAACAGTAAGAATCATCTTTATATTCTAAAGAATATATTCTGCCTTCCACTTTAAAAAAAATAGCGTTTGCGCCGGCTGGTTTAGCGCCGTAAACCTTCCCTTGAGAAATTAACTTTTCAAAAAGAGGTTTTTGTGTAAGGCAATCGATAACAATAATTTTTGCCTGCCCTTGCGGCAATTCTTTATAAAAAACAGAGTCATCTCCTAACATGCCGAGAAAAGTATACCTGTTTTGGTTAAAACAGAATTCCCCGGCTAACTCCCCTGTCTTTGGCTCAACGGTATATATACAACTAGATTCACGCGGTTTGTGCACTATTAAACCTTCTTGATTTACGGTAAGGGCAGACCCGGAAAAAGGAATCGAGCCTTCTTTGGTAAAAGGGTCCAGATATTTTTTCTCCGTCCAATATTTTATTGCCGAATATTTATTCGTCTCAAACTTCCGCACCCAGGCAAGAACTCCTTTTTGTGGATCGACTGCAATTAACACGCCGTGATTAGTAGCAAAATAGACATAAGAAGAATCTTTTAAAGTTTGAGCGCTTAACGGAGATAAAAAGGAAGTTAACCCTACGTATTCTGTCCATAAAACTTCTCCGGAAAATAACGAAAACCCCATAACCCATAGTTCACCTGTCGAATTAATTACAGCGGCAACCAGGCACTGACCAAAAACAACCGGTTTTGTAACCGTCCGGAACTCTCCTAATGTTTTTTGCCAAACCTTTATGGGTTCATCATCAGCTGTCGAAACAGCCACCAACCTCCCGAAAAGCTCCGCGAATATCATCTTATCTTCTCCAGTTAAAACAAAACCGTAAGCATTCTGATGAGGAGGATGAAAAGTCTGATACAAATCAGGCCGGCTGGGGTCATCAAAACCTATTTTCCACTTCTCCCGGCCGGTTTCCCGATCAAGGCACCTGATAAAATATTCATCTCTGACAAAAACAGAGGAGCTGCCTAATAATGGTTCTACAAGCGGCTCTTGATAGCGTTTCAGCCATTGGCGGGAATCACTATAGTAATGGGTAGTTGTATCAAATTTAAAGTCATAAGACCATCCAACTTCAAGCGGGCCCTCTCTAGATAATATTGCCGGCATCTTCCAGTTAACTTTTGTTTTCAGCCCTCTTATGTCTGGATTAAAATATAAAATACCGTCTTTGCTGATCAGAGTTCGTTTCTGTTTTTCCGCTTTAATATTGGTAAAATACAAATGTTCAGACTTAGCGTTAAGCTGGGTTAGGTAAGGCTTATCTTGATTATTTTCATAGAAAGGGCGTTTAAATCCGACAGGATAGTTGTCTACAAGCACCTCTTCTTGATGGGAAAAAAGTGACTGGTTTTCTTTGTTTAAATTATTTAACCCCTGACAAAAACCTAAAGGGGAGATGGCCATGGGAGTAAAAAAGAAAATAAAAAAAATACTTTTTTTATATAGACTGCGCATTATGGCAAAACTTTTGCTCGCTGCAAAATCAATAAATTACTAAGTTTTATTTTAGCAGGCAATATATACTTTTCAACCATCAATTAAAAAAATATTGACTTCTTATTTTTTTTTCGATAAAATTAGTTTTATGCTTAAAAAAAATAATTTTACTAGTGAAAATTTTCAACAACCGGCGGCAGCTTTTTCCCGCGCAACCTCAATACAGCTCGAGAAAACAAAAATACTTTTTATTTCCGGAACAGCAAGCGTAGGCAAAAAAAGAGAATCACTCCATAGCAATAATTTCGAAAAACAAGTAAAGAGAACCTATCAGAATATAGAATCCCTTCTTAAGGAATCCGGTTTTAGTTTTTCTGATATCGTAAATATGACCGTTTATCTTAAAGATATCGAAAAATTTTATAACAAGTTCAATATTTTACGTGACGCTATCTTTGAAGAAAAAAATATAATCACAAACCCTCCTTCCAGTACCTGCGTAGAAGCAAAATTGTGCCGCCCCGAACTGCTGGTAGAAATCAGCACAATTGCTTTAAAAGAAATAAAATAATTAACCCTTCTTATAAAAAATCTTTTTGCTGCAGCAAAAACAACCGGTAAGATATTGTTTTTCTATAACTTTCACTGCTTTTCTAATACAAAAATTCATTAACTTATTTTAAATATTAATTTAATAATTGCTTTTTATAAAATCTTTTTTGTTATTTCTCTTTTAATTTTTTTTACCATATAATAAAGGTAGAAAAAATATCTTTTTTGAAAAAGAAAAGTATAATTACTTTTTTTCCCGAAAAAACTTTCTATATTATGTTTTAAAATCATTAAAAATATAATCTTATTCTTAAAATTTCTTTGGGGAAATAATCTATAAATTTTGTTTTTAATTATAAAGTCTATTATTTTTTTAGGTAAGAAATTAATAAGATTATAAACTTGAATTATTCTTGCAAAATCAGCATTATATGTATCCCCGCCAAGATAGAAGCTTGATTCTCCTTTCCCGATTAATCCCACTTTATCTGTTTTTAAATGCTTATTCTCTTTGACTATGTTTAATATATCTGTTTTAGGGTAGCATCTCAACCAAAATGTGCGTATTTCATCAACTCTATTTACATTAAAATATTTAATTTGTTCTATTAAGTCTTCCTCAGTCTGGCCAGGTATACCAAACATCAAAAACACAGTAAGATTAACGCTAGTATTTTTTAAAACAGTTATAATCTTATGGACTTTTTCTAGAGAAAACTTCTTATTTAAGGCCTCTTTGTTCAAGGTAGGATTTAAAGTTTCAACGCCAAGCGCTACGGATATGCATCCGGTATTTTGCAACAAATCCAAACTATCTTTATCAATTAATTCTGAATTTATATAACAAAAATAGGGAATATTAATTTCTTCTCTATAAATAGGCAAAAAATCTCTTATCCAATCTTTTTCCAAAAAAAACTCTTCATCAAAAAAATTTACTTGATTTATTTTATACTTATTTTTAGCCTGTTTAAGCTCTTGAATCACATTTTGAACGCTTCTTCGCCTGCGATATTCACCTTTGTTCTCATAAAGCTTTCTCAAAACATTATTATTGCAAAAGGAACGATTAAAAGGACAGCCTCGGCTGGTTATAATATTATAACAACCTCCTATTTGATTAAGCTCTCCCTTATATAAATCCTTGTCAGGAAAAGGAAGAGAATCTAAATCTTCTATTAAACTGTTAGTTTGATTCCGAACTATTTTCCCATTTTTTTTATACCATAAATTAGGAACTTTATGTTTAGACCTACCTTTTTCTATGCAATCTGCCAGCTCGACTATTGGTTTTTCGGCTTCACCCGTAATTACAAAATCAATAAAATCTTCTTTGATTACTCTCTCCGGAACTGATGTAGGATGTATTCCCCCAAATAAAATAGGTATATCTTCATAAACGCTTTTCAACCTTGCTGCGCTTTCACAGGCCCAAAGATACCTATCTGTAACTACCGAAAAAGCTACCATGTCAGGAGAAAAATCAATTATTTCCATGTTTACATATTTTTTGAAACTAAAAACCTTTTTCAACAAATTATTTTTCCAATAAGCGTCATCAAACAAACAAGGATCAAAAACCAATTTAGTTTTATGGCCTTTCTTTTTTAAAGACGCCGATAAATATTCTATTCCTATGCTTTCAAAAGATGGATAAACAAATGCAATTTTCATAAAATTTTATTTTTTTTATCATACAAAACACAACATTAAATTGATTTAACATAAATACATTTTAAAAACTACTGATTTATTTTTTACCTAACATAATCTTGATATTGCCGTATTTTCCCCAAAACACCTGTTATAAAATAAAACAATAACCTATTCATCTTAATTTTAATAAAACCTGCTTGCTTAAGGCAGGTCGACAAAATTACAATCTATAAATTATTATAAAAAATACTAAAAAAATGTTTATAAAAAAATTAATACTTTCGGTAAATAATTTTTTTTGCACAACGGAAACAGCCAGGAAAAATATCATTTTTTCTAATAATTGTTCGAAACCGGCACGCGGCTTCTCCAGCTAAAATATCACGAAAAGAAAATTTTTTAATGTTTCCATAACTATATTGCAGGCAAGGGTATATTTCTCCATCGGGAGCTATCCTTAACTCATAAAAATAACTTCTGCACCTTAAACCGCAAGAAAAAAAATCGGTACCACAATAATAACTTTCAAGTTCTTTCTCTGAAATTTCGGGAATAAATTTTAGTGACGTTTTGAGTTTTTTAGCTTCTTTTTTTGTTTTTTTGATATCCGCTGCCATAGCCTTAATCGTCAAAGTTTCAAAATAATTTACATGTCCCGATGATGGCCTTATTCCTGTACCAAAAACATCCAAAACTCGTTGATAGTGACGTTTTTTTTCTGCTAGAGTCAAGAATTGCAGATGGCAAACATTTAAAGATGCTCCCCAGCGCTTGGCCAAAGCGGGAAGCTTATACAACGTACCAATATTTTTATCGGTAATAGTACAACAAAGCTTAATCGGAACGGTTTTATTCAACAACCGGTACCGGTCGATATTCTTAACGACAAGATTAAATAACTCTTTTTTGTTTCTGTTTGCGGCATAAGTTTCTGCATCCGGATCAATAGATACCCCAAGCGCTTGCGGCTTAAGTCTTGCTAATTTAGTTATCTTGAAACTATTATCCAAAGACATGCTTGAAGCAAACCTATACCTCAACCCCTTTTCTTCGATATAACTACACAGAAAAAAAATATCTTCGCGCAGCAAAGGCTCTCCTCCGGAGATAATAATAAGCGGTTTTACCGGATAAAACCTATAGAGGCAAGCAAGATCATCGATAAACTTAAAAGCCTCTTTTGTGAAAAGTTCCTGGCTTGAATCGGCTGAAAAATAATTTTTTTGCTGAAAACAAAAAATACAAAAAAGATTACATTTTAAAGTAACATACCAGGTTAAAACCAAAGGATAAAGCTTTACTTTAGGATAAAGTAATTGCTGCAGCTTTGAATAAAAAACCGGTGAATAAAACATTACCTGCCTTTATAAGTTTTTATTTTTCCAAAAAAAACTTCTTAAAAAATGAGAAATAAATTCCAGGCTATTACGGAAACATTTTCTGATTAAAGCCGTTAGCTTTAAAGCAAAGCTTCTTTTAGCCATAACATATTTTCTCCAATTATTATAAAAATTCATTAGTTCGTTTTTTGAAATTTGTAAAGATTCAATAGCCGGATACGCCCGCATCCTTCCTGAAAACTTTTTATTCATCAGCAATCCTTCCTTTTTTGCCAAATTACACAATTCTGTTCCTTCATAAGGATAAAAAATTCCTACATAACAATCTTGAGTATTTGTTTTTGCCACTACTTCTATTGTTTCCTCAATCATTTCTTTAGTCTCAAAAGGAACACCTATCAAAGAAGCACCGACGGTTTCAAGCCCAAGCTTATGCGCCGTTTTAAAGGTAGCATATATCTTTTCTTTCGATATTTTCCTTTTCATAATTTCATTCCGAATATAGTCATTACCACTTTCGATACTCATGGTAATACTGTAACATCCGGATTTTTTTAACGCCTTTAATATTTCTTTATCTACCACTTCGGCCCGGCTTCGACAGGCAAATTTTATCCCAAACCGCCTTCTATAGCCCTCCAGAAAAGCAAACAACCAATCTTTATTTATGGTAAATGCATCATCTAAGAAAATAATTGGTTTGCGTAGCCGGTTTTTTCCAATCGTTCTGCCTATTTCTTCTAAGCAATAATCCGGGCTATGGAATCTAGGCAACCGGGCTCCGCGGCTATACTTCCTAGATAATTCGGCGCAGCAACAATAGGAACAACCAAAAGGGCAGCCCCGGGAAAACTTAAACGCTAAATCAAAACCAACCCTTGAGCTCTCATCCTTTATAAAACTATCATAAGATAAAGACTGAAGATGAAAATTTCTGTCGGGAAAAGGCAACGAATCTAAATTATCAATCAAAGGAGCTAAAGGATTAGAGACGGCTCTCCCCGACTCCGAGTCATAATAAAATAAATTACAAGCAGAATGCCAATCTTTTCCTGCTTGCATGAGCTTTAACACCTGGGAAAGAGCGGTTTCTCCTTCTCCGGCCAACACAGCATCAATGGAAGAAAAACCAGCCACTTCTTCCGGGCATAATGAAGCGTATGCTCCGCCACAAATTATCGGGCCGCGGTAAAATCGTTTAATCTCTTTAGCCAATTCTTTCAGGTAAGGCCATTGAGACTCAACAACTGTAAATCCGACAATATCGGGACTAAACTGTTTAATTTCATCAAATAGCAATTGGCGTTGTGATTTTGCGTGATAATAAAAATAGCGCGGTTGATGCCCTTGCTCTTTTAGGCAACTAAACAAACTGGCCAATCCAAAGTGATAGCGGCTATCGACAATATTGTCTCTGTATAAAGCAAAATCAGATGAAATAAAATAGATTTTCATATCTAATTATTGTTTTGCCTGCGGCAGCTCCATACTGCCCACTGCCAACGAAGACAGTACAAAGGGTCAAAAAACCTGTTAGCAACTCTATGCCGCAGGGAGCTGCCGCAGTATACCCAATTAAAAATATCTTCCTTATAAATTTTTTCCATTTCTTGCATGGCGGGATAAACGGAAAATCCGGATGAAGCGTCTGAAATAATCGTAACCCCTTTTAACGAGGGGTGCTCTTTGACAAAACCGCAAAACCGGCCTAATCCAGAAACAGCTTCCTTATAGACTACATATTTTATGAATATTTTGCTGCCATAGCCTCGTTTGATTAAATTAATAAGGGATTTATAGACTCGGGAAAAATTATCTCTTCCCGTTATCCTCCGATAGGAACTATTATCGAAACCATACAGGCTAACCACAAATATCGTTTTATCGAAAATCTCATCATAGCCCAGTTCATCCAGCAATATTCCATTAGTGCTTATTCGATATTTTTTATCCGGATTTGCCTTAATGATTTTTCCAATCTCTTGACGGCTATTTAACAACGGCTCTCCGCCGGTAAATTCTATATAGTGAGCCTGGGGTATAAACTCTTCAATAAGTTCCTGCTTGTGCCGCTTAATCAACCCTTTTTCTCTTGTCCCGGAAGAATTCAAACAATGATAGCATTTATTCATACATTTATTAGAAAAAGCGACTGTAACCGATAAAGGAAGATAAGATAATTTTTTTTTCTGGCATTTTACCGCTTTTTCCATTGCCTCATCTTTTTGCCTAAATCCTCCCCCTTCAACATATAACTTTTGATAATCAGAACAATCTATATTCATAAAACAATCTTTTAACCGTTTCCGGCTGGATAATTCACGCTGCAGCTGAAATATTTTTGAATTCCATAACTGACGAAGCGGCCGGTTGCTTACAACTCGATGGGGGTATTTATGCATATTCCGGGTGCAGCTGCTAACTAACGAAGCCGGCCGGGAAGTTGGAAAAACCGCCATATTATAATAAGGAAGATAACAGCTTCTATCGTCGAAAGGAATCATCTAAAAAATATCTCCGATTTTAACTCATCAATTGTAGTTTATATGCAATTTTTCAAAAA
>JAIPHS010000006.1 GCA_021735105.1 Candidatus Omnitrophota bacterium | reverse complement strand
TAGCTGTTTTTCTTTTAGTTGTCTTTTTCTTTGTTGTCTTTTTCTTTTTAGCTGCTTTCTTTTTAGTTGTCTTTTTCTTACGAGTTGTTTTCTTTTTCGCTGCCATCCAATCACCTCCTGTTTTTTGACCCAACACTATCGGGTACCTATATAACTAATTTAACAAAATTTTTTTTAAATGTCAACCATTTAAAAAAATATTTTGCAAAAAAAATAAAAAATTATTTTTTGGAAAGGGAAACTTTTTTGGCTTGGCGCCAGAGATATTCTAAATTATAAAATTCTCTGGTAGTTTCGGTAAAGATATGAACTATTACATTTGAAAAATCAATCAAGATCCAATTATATGTTTTATCAACTTCCGAATGTTGAATTTTTATTTTTTCCTTCCTGCTTTTTTTTATTATATGATCAAATATTGCCTTAACTTGGGTTGTACTTTCTCCAGAACAAATTAGATAATAATTACAGATTGTACTTATTTTTTTTAAATCCAGGATAACTACATCTTTTGCTTGCTTCTCTATGGCAAACTTTGCAATTTCTTTTGCATCCGCCAATCCGGTTGTATTTTTTGTTTTGATAATATCCTTCATTTAACTTCTTATTATCGCTTTTATCTTTGCAGCTAATTCGTTATCCAGGTTGCCTACAGCTGATAGAGAAAGATTCCTAAAATCAAAGAGCTTTTTAGAAAAATCCCTTATTTGATAAGGCTCAATCGCTTTGACTTGTTTCTTTATTTTGTCCAAGCTTTCGATATTAGTTGACTTAATATAGCTTTGGGCAAAATAAAACATTCTCCCTTGAGATTGCTCTAAGCTCATAGATAACTGCCCAAGAAAATAATCCTTAGCTCTGGTTAACTCACTTTTAGCTATTGGCTTATTTTTTATTTTGTTAAGTTCTTTTTTAATAACTGATAGAGCTAATCCGATATTTTCTTTATCCAAACCAACCTTTATTATAAATGCGCCGCTATCTTTAAATTTTTTTACCGAAGCTGAAACAGCATAACATAGCGATCTTTTTTCCCGCAAACTTTCAAATAAACGACTGCTCATATTTGCTCCCAAAATAACATACAGAAGTTCCTGAACTATTCTTTTATCACTTTTATAGGGTATACTTCTAAAGCCTAAGTGAAGATGAGATTGTTGAGTATTTTTTTTAGCTATTTTTATTTTTACGCCTTTGAGTTTATCCGGTTTTTTTTGTTGTATTTTTTTTCTTTTTCTTTTAATTTTATTTTTTATTTTTCCTTCTATAAACTTTTTTATTTTATCGGCTGAAAAATCTCCACAAAATGAAATAACTATATTTGAAGGAATATAAAAATTATTCTTAAAATCAATTATGTTTTTCTTGGTTATTGCCTTTACACTTTCTTCTGTCCCAATTATATCTTTTCCTAAAGGATGACTTCCCCAAAGAAGACTATCTAAGATAGTTTCTGCACAAGAACCGGGAAGATCGTTGTACATCTTTATCTCTTCTAAGACAATATCTCTTTCTTTGTTAATCTCATAAGATAAAAGTAAAGGATTTAATACCATATCTAGGAGTATATCTAAAGTAACTAAAGTATTTTTCTTAAGAAAGTGGGCATAATAGGCAGTCATCTCTTGAGAGGTAAAGCCGTTTAAGATGCCGCCGCGGCCTTCAATTTCTCTTTTTATTTTTTTATAACTGTAAGAAGCGCTTCCTTTAAAAACCATATGCTCGAGAAAATGAGCGATGCCCTTTTGGCTTTTTTTCTCAAAACGAGCTCCGGTTTTTAAGAAAACTCCCAGAGAGGCTGTTTCAAAGTTATCAAAAGAAGAGTGGATTAACTGAAGCGGGCCTATTTTAATAATTTTATACATAAAAATGAGTAAAAAGACAAAAAATCAAGATCTCAATCTCCGGACATGATTTTCCAACTTTTGTAAAAAATTAATCTGCTTATAATTTTTATCGATAAATTTTACAATTTCACTTCCCACAATAACACCGTCAGAGAAAAAACTAATTCTTCTGACCTGTTTATGATTATGAATCCCAAAACCCACACAAACCGGGGTGTTAGTTATCTTTTTGATATCTTTTATATGCGAAGAAATATCACTATAACTTAAAGCTTTCGGGCCGGTTATTCCGGCAATGGAGACATAATAAATAAAACCTTTTGAATTTTTAGCAATCTTTTTTGCCCGCTTAGCTGAGGTAGTCGGGGTAATGAAAAAAATAGGATCTATACCCTGTTTTCTAGCCTGATTAATATACTGGCTGCTTTCTTCAAATGGTAAATCTACTAAAATTGTTCCTGAGATTTTATTTACTTTTGCCTTTTTAAAAAATTTAGCTAATTTATATCTATAGATAGGATTATAATAAGACATAATCACAATTGGAATATTTATATCTTTTTTAATTTTTTTGATAGTATCAAAAAAAATATCTATAGTTATTTTTTGCTCAAGAGCACAGGCAGAAGCTTTCTGGATTATAGGCCCGTCTGCCAGTGGGTCAGAAAAAGGGAAACCTAATTCAATAATATCAACTCCTCCCTTTTGGAGAGCAAGAAAGATATCATTTGTATAAGCTATTTTAGGAAATCCAAAAGGAAAGTAAGTTATGAAAGCTTTCCTGTCCTCTTCCTTTAGTTGATTGAATTTTGTTTCAATTTTCATAATTGATAATTGATAACCGATAACCGATAATTAAGAACTAAAGAGTTTTTTATTATTTTAATTATGAATTATCATTTATCATTTATTTACTATATTTTCTGACTATATCTAAGTCTTTATCGCCTCTGCCGGATAAACAAAGAATAACTGTTTTACCTTTTGCAGATTTAGCTAATTTTTTAAGGTAGTAAACAGCATGAGCCGGCTCAAGAGCAGGAATTATCCCTTCAAACCGAGACAGCATATTAAATCCTTCAAGAGCCTGTTTGTCTGACACAGCTTCATATTCAGCTCTTTGTATCGCCTTATAAAAAGAATGTTCCGGGCCTACTCCTGGATAATCCAGGCCTGGGGCTATAGAGTGGGCATTTTTAATTTGCCCATTTTTTTCCTGTAAAACATATGATTTTGAACCTTGGAATACACCCGGGCTGCCTTTAACCAATGAAGCCGCGCTAAGTCCTCCTTGGCCAAATCCTGCAGCTTCAACTCCAATAAATTTAACCTTACTATATTTATAGAAAGGATGGAACAATCCTATGGCATTACTTCCTCCGCCTACACAAGCTACCAAATAGTCAGGCAATTTACCCTGCGCAGATAATATTTGCCTTTTTGCTTCTTTTCCAATTATAGTTTGAAAATCTCTGACAATTTTAGGATAAGGATGAGGCCCAACTACCGAACCCAAAAGATAATAAGTATCCGAGACATTAGCCACCCAATCCCGAAAAGCCTGGCTGCAAGCCTCTTTTAGTGTTTTTGTGCCAATTGTAACCGGATTAACCTTAGCCCCTAATATCTTCATTCTAAATAGATTAGCCTTTTGTCTTTCCATATCTTCCCGGCCCATGTAAACCTCGCACTTTATACCTAATAATGTAGCCGCGGTTGCAGTCGCTACCCCATGTTGGCCGGCGCCAGTTTCAGCAATGATTCTCTTTTTACCCATAAACTTTGCTAAAAGAGCCTGGCCCAGGGCATTATTGATTTTATGAGCTCCGCTATGCAATAGGTCTTCGCGTTTTATATAAACTTTTAAGCCCAGATGATCACTTAAAGACCGGGCATAATACAATGGTGTAGGCCTTCCGGCATAATGGCTTAATAACAGCTTAAATTCTTTTTTAAACTTTTTATCTTTTTTTATCTGCCGATAAGCATCATCCAACTCTTTTAGGCAAAAGAAAAGAGTTTCAGGAATAAATTTTCCGCCGAATTCGCCGAAATAACCTTTTTTATTAGGAAGAAGCATTTTTTACCCTCTCGATAAAGTTCTGCATTGCTTTTTTATTCTTTTTGCCAACAAGTTCCTCTATCCCGCTAGCTGCATCAACCCCATAAGGATGGAGCTTAGCTACACTTTTTATATTGGTTGGATCAAGGCCTCCCGAAAGAATAACTTTCTTATTTTTCTTTATCTGGGCCTTAACAAATTTCATAAGATCTTTAGGCAAGGTCTTTTTTTGTTCTTGCTTTTCTTTATAAGGAATATCAAACATCAATGCATCTAAATTTTGATAACGTAAAACAGTTTTAACTGAATCATTGGGAAAACAAACTTTAACTACCTTAAATTGAGGCATAAATTGATTACAATAGCTTACAGTTTCCTTACCGTGAAATTGTAATAAATCAAGGCCAACCAATGAGGCAATATCAAGAACTTCTTCTTTCTCTTGATTCATAAAGACCCCTGCCTTGGAAACAAACGGGCCTAATTTAGCTATAATCTTTTTAGCTAAAGCCGGCTTAATATAACGCGGGCTCTTTTTAGTAAAAATAAAACCTAAAGCATCAGCCCCTAGCTGCTCAGCTAATAATGCATCCTCTAAATTGGTAATACCGCAAATTTTGACTCGTACCATAATTCTGATTTGTATTTCTAACTTCTACCTTCTATTTTCTATCCTCTTTTCTTAGGCATCGATATGTAATTCTTTTATTTTTTCTTCTACATTGTCAGATTCCATAAAAGCATGGCCAACCAGCATCGCATCTACGCCCAGGCCTTTAAGAAGCAGTACATCTTTTAGAGAGTTTATCCCACTTTCTGAAACCTGAACCACCCCATCCGGGATAAAAGGAAGTAATTTTTTTGAACGGTTAATATCTACCTCAAGAGTATGCAAATTACGGTTATTTACCCCGATAATATCAGCTCCAATTTTTAAAGCCTTCCTTAACTCTTTTTCGGTACTAACTTCGGTTAAAATATCAAGTTTTAGTTCTTTAGCAAACTCATAAAGTTCTTTGGCCCGCTCAAAGGTTAAAATACCCATTATCAAAAGAATAGCATCAGCTCCTACAGCTTTTGCCTCAATAATTTGCATTTTATCTAAAATAAAATCTTTTTTTAAAACCGGCCTTGTCGTTTCCTGTTTTACTTCTTGGATATAACTGTTTTTGCCGAGAAAAAAATCTTCTTCAGTTATAACCGATATTGCGTTAACCTTCTGGCTGTCAAAAGTTTTCGCTAGGCGAGCCGGGGAAAAATCTTTTTGTAATACTCCTTTTGAAGGCGAAGCCTGTTTGATTTCAGCAATTAAAGATATCTTATTTTTTCGTTTTATAGCTTCTTTAAACGAATTAATTTCACCTGCCTTTTGGGCTAAAGAGGCCAGAGCTTCTTTATTCTTCTTAAGCATCTGAATTCTTTTTTTCTTACTTTCAATTATAAGCGATAATACTTTATGCATTTTTATCTAAAAAAGATTTAAATTTTTCTAATAATTTATATGCCTTTTTACTATCTAAGATATCAGCTGCTTTGGTTACCCCTTGTTTAAGGTTTTTTACTTTGCCTAATATATAAAAACAAGCTGCTGAATTAGCTAAAACAACATCCCGAGCCGGGCCCTTTTTACCAACTAAGACATTTTTTATAAGTTCAGCGCTTTTTTTAGAATTACTGCTTTCGATATCTTTTAGTTTTATTTTCTTTAGGCCAAAATCTGATGGAGATAAAGTCATCTTTTTTATCCTGCCTTTATTTAGTAAATAGGCCAGAGTAGAACCGGTAAGAGATATTTCATCTTTTAGGCCTTTACCAAAAACTACCAACGCTTTTTTAACCCCTAACTGTTTTAAGACTTTTGCCATCGGTAAGGCAAGATCTCGGCTATACACCCCTAAAAGCTGAAAATTTGCAAAAGCCGGATTTGATAAAGGGCCTAAGACATTGAAAATGGTTCTCATCTTTAACTGTTTTCTGATTTGGGCAACGGTTTTTAAAGCTGGATGATAAAGCGGCGCATACAAAAATCCTATCCCTATCTGATTTATAGCTTTTTCCATAACTGAAGCTTCTGTTTCAACCTTTATGCCTAGTTGCTCAAGCACATCAGCGCTGCCGGAACTTGAAGACATCGCCTTATTCCCATGTTTTGCAACTTTTACTCCTGAGGCCGCCACCACAAAAGCAACTGCTGTAGATATATTAAACTTATTTACTTCCGAGCCGCCGGTGCCGCAGGTATCTAGAACCTCTTTATATTCATCTTCTATTCCTAAGAAAGTATTATAAATCTTTATTTTTTTAGCCTTTTTTCTAACTATTGTGGCTGCAGCTGAAATTTCAATTTCAGTTTCCCCTTTCATCTTAAGAGCTGTTAAGAAAGAGGCAATTTGGGCCGGATTAATCTTTTGATCAAATATCTCTTCAAAAACCTCTTTAGTTTCCTCAAAAGTTAAGTTTTTTCTCGCAACTAATTTAGCTATAATGTTTTGAATCATAATAGTTTATTTTTTGGCTACCTTTAAAAAATTAGCTAAAACAGCTTTACCCTCATCAGTTAAAATAGACTCCGGATGAAACTGCACCCCATAGGCAGGATACTTTTTTAGCTTAATTGCCATTATTGTATTATCGCTGGTTTTAGCAGTAATTTCAAATTTATTAGGTAAACTTTTTTTGTCTAAAATTAATGAATGATAACGAGTTGCCGAAAAAGGATTCTTTATATTTTTAAATATCCCTTTACCTTTATGATAAATTAAAGAAGTTTTTCCATGCATAATTTTTTTTGCTTTAATAACTTCTGCCCCAAAAAAACTGCCAAGGCATTGATGGCCCAGGCAAACCCCTAATATGGGAACCTTCTTGTAATATTTTCCTATTAAATCAAGGCTTATTCCGCCGTCTTCCGGCCGTCCCGGACCGGGAGAAATAACAATTTTATCAAATTTAATCTTTTCCAAATCCTTTAAGCTTACCTTATTATTTCTAAAACAAATTGTTTCTGACCCCAGCTCTTGGATATATTGAACAAGATTATAGGTGAATGAATCATAGTTATCGATTACTAGTACTTTCATAACTCAGGATTAAGTGATAAGGATTATGTGGTAAGTGAGGAATCACTTAACCCTTAATCCATAACTCTTATCACTAATTTTATTTTATTCGCTTTATATTTGCTCCCAATTTTTTTAATTTATCTTCAATATTCTCATAACCCCTGTCAATATGGTATATTCTTGATATTTTACTAGAATTTTCTGCAACTAAACCAGCTACTACCAAAGCCGCTGAAGCCCGCAAATCCGACGCTTGAACTTCAGCTCCTTGGAGCTTCTTACACCCTTCTATTATAGCATAAGGGCCGGTCTTTTGGATGAGTGCCCCCATCCGGTTTAACTCGGCTACATGCATAAACCGATCCGGATAAATCTTTTCATTAATTAAAGAAATCCCTTTTGCTTTAGTTAAACAAGCCATGAATTGAGCTTGCAAGTCAGTGGGAAAACCCGGATAAGGTAAGGTTGTAATATTGACGGCTTTTATTTTTTTAGGCGGTTTTACTTTAATCTGTTTATTCTTATTATCCACTGTAATTTTAGCTCCCATTTTTCTAGCTACTTCAAAAACAGAAAAAAGATGGCCGGGCACAGCCTGCTCTATTAATATATCAGAACCAGTCGCCAATGAAACAGCAATAAAAGTACCTGCCTCAATTCGATCTGATATTACCTTGAATTCACAACCATTTAAACTCTTTTTTCCCTTTATTTTTATAAGCGGAGTCCCAAAACCTTCAATATCTGCCCCCATCTCTCTTAAGAATTGGCCCAATGAACTTATCTCAGGTTCACAGGCAGCATGTTCAATTAAGGTATCCCCTTGAGCTAATACTGCAGCCATCATTACATTCGCCGTAGCTAAAACTGATGAACCAAACGGGCCGCCAAGATATATATTATTTCCTTTTAATTTTTTTGCTTCAGCTTGGCAATAACCTTTTTCTACAGAAATATTAGCCCCCAAGCCGGTTAACCCCTTAATATGTAAATTTACCGGACGCGGGCCAATAACACACCCGCCGGGCAAAGCTACTTTAGCTTTTTTTACTTTGGCTAAAAGAGGCCCCAGACAACAAAAAGAAGCTCTCATTGTCTTTACCAACCGGTAAGGAGCTACGTATTTTTTGGATTTATTTGACTCAACTACTAAAATATTATTGTTAAAAGTTATCTTTTTGCCTAAAACCTCAAGAATCTTTATCATTGTAGTTATATCCCTAAGGCAAGGAACATTTTTAATTACACATCTGCCTTCTGTAAGTAAAGTTGCTGCCATAATCGGCAAAGCAGCATTTTTTGAGCCGCTTATCTCAACTGCACCAAAAAGCTTTGATTTTGCTATTATGAATTTATCCATATCTTTAAATTTTGTAAGAAGTTAGAAAATAGAAATTAGAGATTAGATAAATAAAATTTTTTATACTCTCTACTTTCTGTCATCTATCATCTATCTTCTCTTCTGCAGGATTACTCCTCGCCAATTTTTCCCGTAATCTTTAATCCATTCTATAATTTTATAGTGATTATTTAACTGAATTAATTTTTGTAATGGCTTCTTCTGATTATAACCAAATTCAATAATTAAATAACCTTTCTGTTTTAGGTACCTATGTCCATCTTCAACTATTTTTCTTAAAAACTTAAACCCGTCTTTGCCCCCATCAAGTGCAGCTCTGGGCTCATAAACTAAACTACCTTTAATATTTTCACTTTTTACATAAGGCGGATTGGTTATAATTAAATCAAAATTATCAAACTTAAACCCGGAAAATAAATCCGAGGCAATAATTTTAACTTTTGACCCTAAATTGATAGTATTCTCTTTGGCTGTAATTAAGCTTTTTAAACTTAAATCCGAAAGGTATATCCTTGAATCAACCTCTGTTATTTTATCTAAACTAATTCCAATATTACCACAGCCGGAACAAAGATCTAAAACTTTGCCTAAATTGTTTTGATTGATAAGTTTACAAGCAGCTTCAGCCAATAATTCGGTTTCCGGCCTGGGAATTAAAGTATCTCTACTTACCTTAAAAGTAAAACCAAAAAAATCCTCCTTATTTAAAGATAAGGCTAAGGGGAGACCTCTAGATTTATCTTCTTTTATCTTGTTTAGTTTTTTTATTTTACTTTTGTCTAGAATTTGGTTAGAGCTTTTATCTAAATAAACTAAGCTATCTATGCCAAAATTTTTAAATATAAAATTTAATTCTGACAAACTGAAACATTTTTTATTTTTACTATACCAATCCTTTAGTTTCATATATCTTTTTTCTTTCCTCATCTATCAATGGTTCAATAACCTCATCAAGATTGCCTTCTAATATTTGATCAAGTTTATAAATAGTAAAATTGATTCTATGGTCTGTTACTCGTCTTTCACCAAAATTATAAGTACGAATCTTTTCGCTTCTTTGGCCGCTTCCTACTTGAGTTTTACGCAATTTACTAACTTTAGAAGCTTCCTCTTCCATCTTTTTTTCCATAATTTTTGCTTTAAGAACCCGGAGAGCCTTGGCCCTATTTTTTATCTGAGACCGTTCATCTTGGCAGCTTACTATAACACCGGTAGGCAAGTGAGTCATTCTCACCGCAGAATCAGTAACATTGACGTGCTGGCCGCCTGCTCCTGAAGCTCTGTAGGTATCAATTTTTAAATCATCAGGTAAAATTTTCAGTTCAACTTCTTTTGGCTCAACTAATACTGCAACAGTAACAGTTGAGGTATGAATTCTTCCGCCTGATTCGGTAGTAGGAACTCTTTGAACCCGATGAACTCCACTTTCAAATTTAAGGCAGGAAAAAGCTTTTTTACCTTTGAGAGAAAAAACTATCTCTTTTAATCCGCCCACTTCAGTTAAATGAGAGCTTAAAACCTCTGTCTTCCAACCTCTATTTTCAGCATACCTACAATACATCTTATAGAGGTCACCGGCAAAAAGAGAAGACTCTTCCCCTCCGGCTGCAGCTCTGATTTCAATAATTAAGTCCCTCTCCGGTTCATTTTCCTCAAAAAGCTTATTTTCTATATCCTTTTCTATTTTTTTTATTTTTTTATTAACTTCCTCTAATTCAGACTCAGCTAGCTTCTTCATCTGATCAGCTTCTTCTTCAAGCATTTCTTTAAGCTGTTTTTTTTCTTTGTTAAACTTTTCTTTTGCTTGGACTAAATTGATTAAATCTCTTAGATAGGAATATCTCTGAGCTAGTTTTTTGTAGCGGGATCTATCTGCTAGGGCCTCCGGCAAAGAAAGAGTATGCTCTATTTTTTCATATTCTTTTTTTAATTTTTGGAGATCAATTTGCATAAATAAAGTCCCTGCCTGCCGGCAGGCAGGCATAGTCCATAGTCCAAAGTCCAAAGTCTAGAAATATTGACTTAGGACCTAGAACTTAGGACTTTTTATTTTTATTGTACTTTTTGTAGAACTTGTCAACTCTTCCTTCAGAATCAACAAATCTCTGTTTGCCGGTAAAAAAAGGATGGCATTTAGAACAAACCTCTACATTTATCCTATCTTTTGTAGAACGAGTATGTACCACATTCCCACAAGCGCACATAACAGTAGCTTTTTGATATTTAGGATGCCCTTTCTTCTTCATCTCTTACCTCCATATTAAACAAATTCGAAATTCGAATATCGAAACCCGAAACAAAAACAATTATGTTTTGAATTTTGAAAATTTAAAAATTGTTTCGTATTTCGAATTTAGTGCTTCGAATTTGGCAACTATTATATCACTTTTTTTCTAAAGTAAGAAGGAATTCTATGTTATTTTGAGTTTTAGATAATTTTTGAATTAAAAGTTCTAAAGCTTCAGCAGAGCTTAATTCATTTAGCCCTTTTCTTAATAACCAGATTCGTTTAAGCTCATCAGGGTTAATTAATAACTCTTCCCTCCTTGTATTTGATCTTTTGATATCAATTGAAGGATAAATCCTCTTTTGAAAGATGGTTCTATCTAGAGTAATTTCCATATTACCTGTACCTTTAAACTCCTCAAAGATAACATCATCCATACGAGAACCAGTGTCGACTAAAGCTGTTGCAATAATAGTTAAAGACCCGCCTTCTTCCTCAGCCCGGGCTGCTCCAAAGAATCTTTTTGGTTTATGTAAAGCATTAGAATCTATCCCCCCGGATAAAATCCTGCCTGAATGCGGCTCAACAACGTTATAGGCTCTGGCTAAACGGGTAATGGAATCAAGCAATATCACTACATCTTTTTTGTGCTCAACTAGCTTCTTTGCCCTCTCAATTACCATCTCAGCTACCTGAATATGCCTTTGGGCCGGTTCATCAAAAGTAGAGCTTATAACCTCCCCCTTTACTATATTTTCCATTTCAGTAACTTCTTCCGGCCTTTCATCAATCAGAAGAACCATTAAAGTAATATCTGGATAATTATTCATAATTCCATTTGCTACCTTTTGCAGAAGTACTGTTTTACCACTATAAGGAGGCGCCACTATCAAACCGCGCTGGCCCTTACCAATTGGACATAACAGGTCTAATACCCTTGTCGAAAGTATTTCTGATTCTGTTTCTAAAATTAATCTTTCTTTGGGATAAATTGGGGTCAAATTATCAAAAAGAACTCTATTTCTAGCTTCATCAGGATTCTCATAGTTTACCGCCTCGACCTTTAACAAAGCAAAATACTTTTCACTATCTTTAGGAGGGCGTATCTGTCCGCTAACTGTATCACCTGTTCTTAATGAAAATTTTCTAATTTGCGAAGGCGATACATAAATATCATCCGGTGAAGGAAGATAGCTATAATTTTTTGAACGCAAAAAACCAAACCCTTCCGGTAAAACCTCTAAAACTCCATCCCCAAACATAAAACCTTTCTTTTCAGTTTGAGCCTGTAGAATTTTAAAAATAAGCTCCTGTTTCCTTAAGCCGCTTACTCCGTTTACATTAAGGCGTTTGGCAATCTTATTTAATTCCACTGACTTTAACTCTTTTAATGTCCCGATATCAACACTTTCATCAACTTTTTGTTCATTTTTCTTTAAATCTTGTTTATCTTGTGCCACAATAAACTAACCTCCTTTTCTAAATCCCCTAAACTTAAATTATTTGTTAATATAAAATCTGCTCTTTTTTCTTTTTCCTTGCTTGGTAAATATAAAGACAACCTTTTTTTAATCTCTTTACCATCAAAATTATATTTTTCTTTTAACTTTTTGACTAAAATGTTTTCTTTAATTTTTACTAAAATAGTTTTATCAAATAGCCCTTGAAGGTTTTTCTCAAAAAGAAGCGGCACCTCAGCAATATAAGCCTTGGTTTCAGATTTAGCCTCAAGCCATTGTTTTAGAAATTTAATAATTTCAGGATGAACAATCTCTTCAAGCTTTTCTAACTTTTTTCGGTCATTAAAGACTAACTCAGCTAATTTTTTACGAGAAATCTTATTATCTAATTCAACCTCAGGAAAAGCTTTTTTAGTTTTTTTATAAACCGGATGATTAACATCTTGATAAAACTGATGAATCTTTTGATCAGAGTCAAATACTTTAGCCCCCAATTTAGCAAATAACCTAAGAACAGTAGTTTTTCCGCTTCCAATTACACCAGTTAAACCAATCTTAGACATCTTTATTTTATTCGTTGCTCAAATCTTGATATAGGTTTAGGTATTGCTTTGCAGCTTTTTTCCAAGAAAAATCTTTTTTCATATTAGCTTTAACAATTGAATTCCATTTCTTTTTATCTTTAAACAGCCGCTGAGCTCTCTTAAATAGTTTAATCAAACTGTTTCTATTATATTTTTTTAAAGTAAATCCAGATCCGCTTTTTGATAAATCAGAGACAGTATCTACCAGGCCTCCGGTTAGATTAACCAAAGGGATAGCCCCATATTTAAAACTAATCAATTGCGACAAGCCACAAGGTTCAAAGCGCGAAGGAAGTAAAAAAACATCTGAAGCAGCATAAATTTTATGAGCTAAGGCTTCATCAAAACCAATATGTAAAGAAAATCTCTCTTTATTATTTTTTTGGATTTTTCTAAGTTTTTTATGATATTTAAGGTCACCGGTACCTAAAATTATCAGCTGTGATTTCTTTAGCATCTCCTCAATACTTTCAGTTAAGATATCTAGGCCTTTTTGTTCAGTTAACCTACTCACCATTCCAAACAAAAGTATATCTTTATCTTGAGCAAGTTTCATTTCTTTTTGCAGATTAAATTTGTTTTTTAACTTTGCCTTTAAAGATTTTGCATACTTTTTGTAAATAAAGTCATCTTCTTTAGGATTCCAAATTTTATAATTTATACCATTTAAAATACCTTTAAGACGATCCTTTTTTTCAGTTAATACCCCTTCTAGGCCGCAGCCAAACTCATTTGTCTGAATTTGGCGGGCATAAGTGGGGCTAACCGTAGTTATCGCATCTGAAAAAATGATTCCTCCTTTAAGAAGATTAATTTTTCCGTAAAATTCTAAATAATGCATATTAAAATAATCCCAAGAAATACCTAAGTGTTCAAAATCCTTTTTATTAAAAATTCCCTGAAAAACTAAGTTATGAATGGTAAGAATAGTTTTTGTATCTTGAAAAAAATCATCATCATTATAAAAGATTTTTAAATACATGCTGACTAAAGAAGTTTGCCAATCATTATTGTGGATAATATCCGGAGAAAAATTAAGTTCTTTTAAAACTTTAAGTATTTGGCGTGAAAAAAAAGAAAACCTTTCTAAATTATCAGGATAATCTCCTTTATCAGTTGTATAAAGATAATCTCTTTTAAAAAAATGTTCATTTTTTATAAAAATAACTTCAATGCCTTGATATTCTCTAGTTGCAAAATCATCAAAATGCTTCTCCGGCTCAATACCCTTATACCAAGGCATAAATATCTTTACCTGATGGCCTAAAGCAGCCAAACTTAAAGGAAGTGAGCCGCTAACATCAGCTAATCCGCCAGTTTTGGCAAAAGGATATACCTCTGAAGAACAAAATGCTATCCGCATACTTTACTGCTTCCTCCTACTCTTTTGACTCTTTTTTTCTTCTATTTTATCTATTTGTTCTGCGTCAGCCCAATTTTTTCCGGCTTTAATATTAACCTTAAGCGGCACAAATAAATTAAAGCTGTTTTCCATCTTATCTTTTAACATTGGTAAAAATTCTTCTAAACTATCTTTTGCAACATCAAAGATAAGTTCATCATGAATTTGCATAATTAAATTAGCTTTTATTTTTTTATTTATTATCCCTTTGTCTAATTCAATCATAGCTATCTTTATTATGTCAGCACAACTACCTTGAATCGGAGCATTCACCGCCTGTCTTTTAGCAAACTCCTGCAAGCGCGGATTATGACTATTAATTTGAGATAAACTTCTTCTCCTTTTAAAGATTGTTTCTGCATAACCATGTTTTTTAGTTTTACTAATTACTTTTTCTATATACTCTCCTACCTTTGGATAACGAACAAAGTAATTTTCGATAAAATCCTGAGCTTCAATAAAGCCTATCCCCAGCTCTTTAGATAACCCGTAAGGACTCATCCCATAAACTATTCCAAAGTTTACTTTTTTAGCTATATTTCTTTGTGAATCGGTTATATTTTCCTGACTGTTATTAAAAAGCAAAGAAGCTGTAAATCTATGGATATCTAGGCCTTTACGAAAAGCTTCAACTAAATTTTTATCTTGGGATATATGAGCTAATATCCTTAGCTCAATTTGGGAATAATCTCCACAAACTATAAAACCATCTTTATCTGAAGGAACAAAAGCTTTCCTCAACTGAGATGAAAACTCTCCCTTTACCGGAATACTTTGCAGATTCGGTGAAGAAGAAGAAAGACGCCCAGTTTGGGCTCCAGCCTGGTTAAATTGAGCATGAAGCTTATCGCCAAATCTTTTCACTTTTTTAATTAAAGGAAGTAAATAAGTATTTTTTAATTTACTTAATTCCCTATGCTGTAATATATCTTCTGCAATTGAATAATCAGAAGCTAAAATCTTTAACACTTCCTCGCTAGTTGAATAACCTGTTTTTGTTTTTTTTAGAGGTTTAATACCTAAATCAGTAAAAAGCACTTCTTGAAGCTGCTTAGGAGAATTTAAATTAAACTTTTTTTGAGCTGCTTTAAAAATAGCTTTTTTTATTCCAGATATCTTTTTATTTACTTTTGATAAAACTTTCTCCAGCTGCTTGGTGTCCATAGTTATGCCCTGGGTTTGCATTTTATAGAGTATTTTGACCAAAGGCATTTCAATGTCAAAGAAAAGCTTATCCAATTTATCTTCGATTAATCTGTTTTTTAAGATTTTATATAACTCTCCAATAAAGTATGGATATGATTCTAATTTAATTTCTGAGTAATACTTACCTAAAAATAAAGCAACCAATGAAGATAAACTATAATCCGATATCGATGAATCTATTAAATAAGAAGCTATTTTTATATCAAAAGTTTTACCTTTAACCTCTAGGTAGGGATGATTTACCATTTGATTTTTTAACTCAAATGTTACTTTCTCTATGGAAGAATCAGCAAAAATAGCTTTAAACTTATCTAGTTTTTCTTTATACAAGGCATCTTTACCTAAATCATAAATATATATGTCTTTAGCTTCAATGAAGTACATAAAAGGCAATTGTTTTTTAATTTTACCTGGATCAAATTTTGAGCCATTTTTTACTTTGATCTTATCAGGTTCTGTTTGGCTAAAAAGCTCATCTTTAGGTATTTTAAACTCTAATTCAGAAAAAAGGCTAACCAATTTATTTTTATCAATCTTTCCTCTTTTTAGCTGGCTTACTTCTATTTTTAGCTTTGGTTCTGATAATTGAGCCAGCTCTTTACTTAAAATGATTTGTTCTTTATTGTCTTTTATCCGATTTACTTCTTTAGGATTTAATTTACCTAAATTTTGGAACATATTATCAATAGTACCAAACTCTTTAATCAATTTAGTAGCCCCAACCTTGCCAATCCCTTTGGCACCGGGAATATTATCGGAAGCATCTCCTAACAAGGAAAGATAATCAGCCATATAACAAGGCTTAAACCCATATTTTTTAACAAAATCTTCTGCTTCATAAAATTTTTGCTCTCGATAGTTATAAACAGACACACCTTCTTGGGCCAAAAGCTGATAAAGATCTTTATCTGAACTCACTACAACCACTTCTCTGCCTTTATTAATCCCCTGTCGAGATAAGGACGCGATAACATCATCAGCTTCATAATTTTCTTTTTCAATACTTTTTATTCCTAAGGCCTCAATCAAACTGCGAATTACAGGAAATTGAGATTTAAGTTCATCGGGCGGCGGCGGCCTTTGTATTTTATAATCTTTATATTTTTTCTGCCGATGAGTTTTTCTCGATATATCAAAACATATACCGATAAACTCAGCTTTTTGTTCTAAGATAAGCTTCTTTAAAGTTCTGTAGAATCCATACACAGCCCCAGTTGGAACTCCGGATGAATTGCTAAGTTTTAGGGCAAAATGAGAACGGTAACATAATGAAGTGCCATCAATCAAATATATTTTTTTATTAGACATCGATATTTAGAAATTATAAATAAAGGAGTGGCTATTATTTATCTTTTTTGGGAAATTTCTTCTTGGGTAATACGAAAAACAGAATCAAGCGCATTTTTTAGTTTGTCTGCTGCCGAAAAATAATTATTATCTTTAATGCATTCCAATGCATCTTTTATATCAACAAGAGCACTCTGCTTTAGGTAAAAATCTTTGGATTTTTCCATTATTTTTTTTGCTTTTTCTTGAAGTTCTAAATCGCTGGATTTTAAAGAAATAACTTTTCCTAACTCTTCTGTTGCAGTTTTATAATCTCTTTCTTCAAAGGCTCTTTGGCCTAATTTAAAATGTAATTTAGCTTCCTCAATTATTTCTAATCTTTTTTGTTCTCTTTGATAGACAAGCTCCTTAGAGAGATTAGCTGCTTTTTCTTCCATCATCTCTTTTCTTACTTGAGGGTAAGTGCCTAATTTAAGCAAATGCTGCCTGGCTACCTCTTGCCAATAATCTCCCTTTTTTCCTTTAAGATATCTCTTTTTCCAATGATATGTAGCTTTTCTGATATCGTTTTTCTTCTCATAGAGTAGAGCAAGATTAGCATGAGCCGGCATAAAATCAGGATTTATCTTTAAAGCTTTTTGGTAATATTTTTCTGCCTCATCCAGCTGCCCCTGCATTTCATAAATCACCCCTAAATCATTGTGAGCTTGAACATAGTCAGAATTTAATCCCACAGCTTTTTGATAAAAAGATAAAGCTCCTCCAAGATCCCCTCTTGACTGAAGCCGATAACCTTTTTTCCTATAATCCCGGGCTTGTTGATCAGTTAAACCTTCAGCTTGAGAAAACGATAAAGGTAAGAAAATAAAAAGGATAGTAAGAATAACTCTCATTCTTTTTAACTTTAACATATGCTCTTTGTCCTGTCAAGATTGCAATTAGATAGGTCATTCTGTTTTTTCATCTACCTGCTGTTCTACTTCCAGCAAAGACTTATCTTGTTTTTTAGCTTTTTGTTTATAAAGATAAGCTAAAGAAATAGAGGTTAAAAAAAATATAACCGTAAAAACCACGGTAAGCTTAACTAATAATGAACTTGTTTTTGTTCCAAAGATAGATTCCACACCGCCTAAAGCTTCAACTAGACCGCCGCTTCGTCCTCTTTGAACTAAAATCATCCCAATTAAACTAATGGCAACAACAATGTGGAGGATTAAAACTATTTTATACATAAATTCCTTTCTTATATCAGCTTATCATAAATCATTTTTTTTCTCAACTAGTATTTAGCCTAGACAGAGTTTTTAATTATTTCTGTAAAGTTTTGAACTTTAAGTGAAGCTCCTCCCACTAAAGCACCATCAATGTTTTCATTGCTTATCAGCTCTTTTATGTTAACAGGCTTAACGCTGCCTCCATAGAGCAATCTTATTTTTTCGGCTGTTTGATCTGAAAAATTTTCTCTAACCCAATTTCTAATAAAGCTATGCATTTGTTCGGCTTGTTGGCCGGTTGCAGTCTTTCCAGTTCCAATTGCCCAAACCGGTTCATAAGCAACAGTGATTTTTTCTAAATCCTCTTCAGATAAAGAGTCAAAACCTTCTTTTAATTGGTTTTCAATTACCTCTTTCTCTTGGCCCTTTTCCCTTTGTTCTAAAGTTTCACCAATACAAACGATTGGTAACAATCCAGCAGAAATAGCAGCTTTTATCTTTTTGTTAACTTTCTCGTTAGTTTCAGAAAAATATTTTCTTCTTTCTGAATGGCCAATAATTACAAATTTGGCTCCAACATCTTTTAACATTACCGAAGAGATTTCTCCGGTAAAGGCTCCTTGACCTTCCCAGTGCATATTCTGAGCCCCAAGATCAATAACTGAATCTTTAATTGCTTCTTGAGCCGCTGCTAATGAAGTATAAGGCGGGCAAATCAATATATCTGCATCTTTAAAATCCCCTACACTTTCTTTTAATTTAGATGCCAAATCAGCCGCCTCAACAGCAGTTTTGTTCATCTTCCAATTACCAGCAATAAATGGTTTACGCATCTTGGCCTCCATGTTTAAAAGTTAAGGATTATGGATTAAGAGATAAGTGGAAATAAAGATTAACTTACCCCATAACCCTTATCACTTAACCCTTGTTCGAAAGAGCTGAAATCCCCGGTAAATCTTTTCCTTCAAGAAATTGTAGAGAGGCTCCTCCGCCAGTTGAAATGTGAGACATCTTATCAGATAGTTCAAATTTCTTTACAGCGGCTGCAGTATCTCCACCACCAATAACCGAAGTAGCTTCTGATTCAGTTACCGCTTGAGCTATAACTTTAGTACCTTGGGCAAACAAATCATTTTCAAAAATTCCCATAGGCCCATTCCAAACTATGGTATTAGCGCCTTTGATCCTCTGACTAAACTCTTTTTGAGTTTTAGGCCCAATATCTACACCAATCCAACCTGGTTCAATATCAGCTTCTTCGGTAGTTTTTATGTTTTCGCCTTTTTTAATATCATCTGTTACCAGATGATCTATAGGTAACAATAATTCAACTCCCTTTTCTTTTGCTTTAGTTAAAATCCTTTTAACTACATCAAACATATCTTCCTCTAGGAGTGAAGAACCTATCTCTATTCCTTCTACTTTTAAAAATGTATAAGCCATGGCTCCGCCAATAATTATTGAATCTGCTTTATCCATCATGTTTTCAATAACCGGTATCTTATCAGAGACTTTGGCTCCGCCTAAAATAAAAATAAAAGGCTTTTTGGGTTCAGTTAAGACCTTTTGAAAATATTGAATCTCTTTATCGATTAAAAATCCAGCTGCAGAATCTAGGAAATGAGCCACCCCTTCTGTAGAAGCATGAGCTCTATGAGCTGTACCAAAGGCATCATTTACATATAAATCTGCCAAAGAGGCTAACTCTTTTGCAAAATCTTGATCATTGGCTTTTTCTTGAGGATAAAATCTTAAATTTTGAAGAAGAATAACTTCACCGTTTTTTAGGCCATCGACTGCCTCTTTTACCTCATCTCCAATACAATCATCAACCATCTTAACCGGCTGATTAATTAATTGGCTGAGGCGCTCAGCTACAGGCTTTAAGCTGAGCTCTTGGTTCCTTTGGCCTTTCGGCCGGCCCAAATGGCTCATTAAAATCAATTTTGCCCCGGATTCTCTGATATAATTAATAGTAGTTAAAGCTGCTTGAATTCTTGAATCATCGGTGATATTTTTATCTGAATCTAGAGGGACATTGAAGTCCGCTCTCATCAACACTTTTTTACCAGCTAAATCAAGATCTTTTACAGATTTCTTCTCCAAGTTCACCTCCACTACAACATCTTTCCGACAGACGACCGCTTCGTTAGGATGAAGGACGAAGGACGTTGTCGTCTTTTCGTCCCCTCGTCTATCATCTATCGGTACTTCTATAATCCTTATTTGACCATGTATTTAATTAGGTCAATTACACGGCAAGAATAACCCCATTCATTATCATACCAAGCCAATACTTTTACCATCTTATTAAGGCAAAAAGTTTGCTCAGCGTCAACTATAGAAGAAAATGAATTACCTTTATAATCTACCGATACTAAAGGATCAGAGCTTACATCTAGATACCCTTTCATCCTGGAAGAAGCTGCTTCTGATAAAGCATTATTTACTTCTTCTTTGCTAGCTGCTTTTTCTACCTGAAATACCACATCCACCAAGGACACAGTAGGTGTGGGAACCCGGATTGCTAATCCATCTAATTTACCTTGCAATTCAGGAATAACTAAACCTACTGCTTTTGCTGCGCCGGTAGTTGTAGGAATCATAGATAATGCTGCTGCTCTTGCCCTTCTCAAGTCTTTGTGAGGAAAATCCAAAACTTTTTGATCGTTAGTATAAGAATGAATTGTTGTCATTAACCCTTCAGTTACTCCAAAACTATCCTTTATAACCTTAGCAACTGGCGCAATACAATTTGTGGTACAAGAAGCATTAGAAACTATATTATGATTTTCTGGATCATAATTTTCTTCATTAACACCTAATACAAAGGTAGCAACATCTCCACCTTTAGCAGGAGCTGAAATAATTACTTTTTTTGCTCCGGCTTCAATGTGGCCGGCTGCTTGCTCTTTGGTACGAAAAATACCGGTAGATTCAATTACTACATCAACGCCTAGTTCTGCCCAAGGCAGCTTAGATGGATCCTTTTCAGACAGCACTTTAATTTTTTTGCCATCTACAACTATAGAATTCCCTTCGGCCTTTACTTCCTTGCCTAACATGCCAAAATTAGAATCATACTTAAGCAAATGGGCTAAGGTCGCTGCATCGGTTAAATCGTTTACAGCTAAAAAATCAATATCGCCTTCATTGTTTTCTAAAGCCGAACGTAAAACCAAT
>JAIPHS010000001.1 GCA_021735105.1 Candidatus Omnitrophota bacterium | reverse complement strand
TTTAGTCTTTTTTGCTACCTCTCGCATCATCAGCAATGGCCCCACTGTATATACTAAATCATAACTATTTTCGCTTATTACTTCCTCTAATAGGTCCGTAACAAAACCCTTTCTGCCGGCAGTTCCATCATCTGTGCTAATATAAAAAAGATTAGATATCTGTTTTAATTCTTGCTCTAAAATTAATAAATCTTTCGTTTTCGCGCCAATTATAATTGTAAGTTGATTGCCAGCCTTTTTTAAAGCTTTGGCAACCGGATAAATTTCAGCAATTCCCACTCCGCCTCCAACTAAAATTATTTTTCCGTAATTTTTAATCTCTGTAGGATGGCCCAAAGGCCCTGTAACTGAATACAGAGAATCTCCTTCTTTAAGCTTAGCTAACTGCTTTGTGCTAAAGCCAGCTTCCTGAACGATTAAAGTAATAGTGCCTTCTTGGGGGTTGTTATCAACTAAGGTCAAAGGAATTCTTTCTGATTTTTCAGTTGCCATAACCACTACAAATTGGCCAGCCTTTGCCTTTTCAGCAATGGCCGCTGAATCAACTTTAAATTGAACTATCTTTGTGGTTTGGTTGTTAGCTAATATTTTTTTATTAATTATTTTCATGTCAACTCCAGAAAATTAATTATAACAAAAAATAAAAAAGACGGTAAAAAAAGTATTTCTAAACAAACAGGGTGTACCCCTGTAGGACGTCTGCAAGGAGCGTGAATTTATAAATATTAAAAAGATTTGATAAAAATCTCTAAGCCAAATACGCCTTTTACTACTAAACTTACGATTAAGCCGGCTATTAAAATGCCGGTTAAAATCGCAAAAAATGACTTTTTGATTTTCAATTCAAATAAATTAGCAGCTACTGTGCCGGTCCAGGCACCGGTTACAGGAAGCGGTATAGCCACAAGAAGGACTAGACCCCAAAAACCCCATTTTTTTACTACATCAGATCTTTTCTCAACCCGTCTAAACCACCAAGAAAAAAAAATTCCCACAAATTTTATCTTTTCTAATTTATGGAAGAAAAATTTAAAAAATAAAAGCAAAGGCAAAACTGGTAAAATATTTCCTAATATCGATAAGAAATAAACTTTGTAAAGAGATAAGTTTAAACTTACTCCCAGCGGAATTGAACCTCTTAATTCAAAAATCGGCAAGGTTGCAACTCCTACTACAATCAATTCTTCTTTAATCAATAAAAATAAATTATAGAGATTCATCCCAACCTTCTTCTCCAATCAAAGGAACAAAAACACAGCCACAAACTGCCTTTGAGCTAAATTCATCCTTTTTTCTTTTTTCTACCTTTATTAATTCCTGGCTAAAGCGAGACCCTACCGGGATAACTAGTTTACCACCAACATTAAGTTGCTCTAATAAACTTTTTGGTAATTTTGGGGCAGCAGCAGTTACAATAATTTTATCATAAGGGGCAAATCTATCCCAACCCAAAGTTCCATCCCCAATTTTTATCTTTATGGCATATCTTAAAGCTTTAATTTTTTCTTCCGCTTTTTGGGCTAAATTTGAATGTTTTTCTACTCCATAAACTTTAGCGCCAATACTTAATAAAATTGCAGCTTGATAACCCGACCCGGTTCCAACCTCTAAAATTTTATCCTCAATTTCTACATCAAGTAACTCAGTCATAAGCGCAACAATATAGGGTTGTGAAATTGTCTGGCCGCTGCCAATAGAAAGAGGTCTATCTTGATAGGCGTATTCTTTTAAATTATCGGGAACAAATAATTCTCGAGGAACTGTTTTAAAAGCATTTAACACTTTAGGGTATCTAATCCCACGGCTAACTAAATGAGCTGAAACCATTTTTTCCCTTAAGAATTTAAACTCTTTTTTATCCATCTTTTAATTTTAAGATAAATTTAATAAAACGAAAACTATCTGAAATAGGTTTTATTTTACTGGAAACATTCTTATGATAAATACTTTTAATCGGAATACTTTTTATCGGATAACCTAACTTTGAAGCATTTATTAGCATCTCTGATTCTATTTCAAACTTTTTTGTTTTTATAGTCAAGTTTTCTATAACTTCTCTTTTAATTAAGCGATAACCGCATTGAGTATCAGGAATATCTTGTTTTACAATTTTTGAAATCAACCAAGACATAAAACAATTAGTAACAATCCTTGTTTTTGGCATATTTTCAGGATTTTCCATTCTGTTTCCAATTACAAATAGGCTTCCCTGCTTGGCTTCATCAACAAACTGATCTAAATCATCAGGGCTATGTTGGCCATCTGCATCCATAGTAATTAAATAATCAAAATATTTATTATCAACTAAATGATCAATCCCTTTGCGCAAAGAGAGGCCTTTGCCAAAGTTTTTCTGGTTCTTTATTACAATATCAGAATACTTTTTAGCAACCTGGTAGGTATTATCAGCTGAGCCGTCATCAACTACCAAGATTGATAAGTTTTTCTTTTTTATTTTAACAAGAAACTTAGCTAAATCATCAGCTTCGTTATACGCGGGGATTATTGCCCAAATTTTCATAGTTTTACCAATATCTACGAACATACGAATCAATTACGAATATACGAATAAAAATATGTAAACATTCGTAAATTCGTAAAGATTAGTAAATTCGTTGATTAACTCTTTATCCTTTAACCTTTAACCTTTATCCTTTATCCTTATTTACTGCCAGTACTTTTGAAACAAATACCACTGGTCAGGATATTTTTTTAAATATTTTTTTAATACAGATACGTATTTCTTAAGTATATCTTCCTCACCGTTTTTATCTTCCCTGTTATATTTAATCTCTTTTTCAAAGATAAGCCGGTAATTGTATTTCTTTTCCCGGACTAAAAAAGTAGGAATTACTACTGCACCGGTTTTTTTTGCAAAAAAAGCTGCTCCCCGCGGAATTTCTGCAAATCGTGAAAAAAACTTTTGTTTTCTGCCAGAATGTGAGAAATCTCTGTCTCCAAGTAAAGCCAGTAGCTTTCCTTGATTTAAAACTTTTATACTTCTTTTTATTGCAGCTCCGGTAGGAATCACATCAACCCCTACTCTCCTACGTTGTTTGTTAAAAAAATTATTAGTACGCAAATCAAGGTGTGGCAAAGCAACCACTGATAAAGGATAACCCAACAATGACATAACTGCTCCGCCTAATTCATAGTTTCCTAAATGAGCAGTGAGCAGTATCGCTCCTCTTTTTTCTTTAATCGCTTTATCAACTGAATCCAGCCCTTGAAAACTAACGTATTTTTTAATAAATTTTCTGGTTAATCTTGAATAGCAAAAAAAATCAGTAAGATAGTAGGCAAAATTAATAAAAACTTTTCTTGCAATTTCTTTTCTTTTTTTCTCTTTTTGAACTAAAGGCCTTAAATTATAAAAAACAGCATTTCTATCTTTTTTAGAAAGATAATAATGAAGTAAAGCAAAAAACTTAGCAACTTGATAAGAAATTATTCGCGGCCCGCTTAAAGCAATTATTTTTCCTAGAATAAAAAGATAATACATCAGTTAATAAATTTAAAAATTAAATTGGCAATTTTAGCTGAAGAATCTTCGAGAGAATTTTTTTTAGCATTTTCTTTCAAAAATTTTAATCTATCCGGATTCTCTATTAGATTAGCTACACTTTCATTTATCTGTTTTAAGGTGTCTGCCTTTATAATTGCATTTCTTTTAAGTAAAAAATTGACATTTAGCTCCTCTTGGCCGGGAATAGGATTTGTAATTATTATTGCCATTTTTTTTACTAAAGCCTCAGATACAGTAATTCCACCGGCTTTGGTGATAATAATGTCAGAAAAATCCATTATTTTGTTTATATATTCTATGTAGCTAAAAATAAATAATGGTTTTTTTATTTTATTTTTTATTTTTTGCAACTTGCGGTAAAGAGTTCTGTTTTTGCCACAAACTACAATTACTTGAAAGTTGTGATCTAGATGGTCAAGATTTGTTACAATTTTTTCAATTGGGCCCATACCCAGTCCTCCTCCCATAACTAAAATTGATTTCAATTGAGAAGAAAAACCTAATTTTTGCATAAACCTTTTATCAAGAGAATTATTCATAAACTTAATAGATATGGGAATTCCAAAAACGGCTATTTTATCTTCAGCTACACCTTCTTTAATTAATGTCGTCTTTGCTTCACCTGAAGCAACTATATATTGATCAACATAAGGATGCATCCAGAAACGATGCGGATGAAAATCAGTAACTACAGCAATTAAGGGTATGCCTGGCTTATGCTTTTTTTTATAATCCGCAATTATTCCGCAAGGAAAAGCTTGAGTAGTAATAAAACAATTTGGTTTTTTAGCCTTTATATATTTGCGCAATTTAGGAAAACAAATATAGTTAATAACTGTATGCCACGGCCTTAAGTATTTAGCTACTGCTTTATGGTCATAAGCCTTACCCCAAAGAGAAGGAATTCTTTTAATTACTAGTTTATAAATAGTATCTATTACCTTTTCTGTGCGAGGATAGAAATACTGAAAACTATTTAAATTTACAATTTCAGCACTGCTATTTTTAGCTAAAATAGCTTCTTTAATATTCAAGGCAGCTTGGCTATGGCCGCCAAAGTTGGAAATATGAAAAATATGGATTATTGGTTGTTTAATCATGCTTTTATGATTAACTATATCATAAAAAATTAGGCGGGTAAAATATTTTAATCAGATATCCTAATCAGCACTTAGGTAATGCTTGCCTTCCTTGTAGGGATTTAGAGATTTTTTAATTTTTAAGTTTAGGCCGTCTTGTTTTAAATCAATAATCTTATGCGGAGTATCAGAAACTACTTCAACCTCAGGAGAAAAAATATTATCAGGATTTTGACTCTTAACCCGAGCAACCTTACCATTACTTAATAAAATAACTGTCCCGTTTGGCCAAACTCCTAAAAATGTGAAAAAATTATCAAAAAGCAAAGGATCAAATTGTGAATCTCTCCCTTCTTTCATAATTTTATAAATTTGCTCTGGAGGAAAACTATTTTTATAACTACGCCTTTGACTTAAGGCATCATAGACATCACAAAGTGTAATCAACATTGAAGCAAAGTGAAGACGCCGAGGAAAATTTAGTCTAGGATAACCCCCGGAACCAAACTTTAGATGATGCTCAAAAGCAACTACCGGCACTAATTCCCCCAATTTATCGACAAAATTAAGAAGAATTGCCGCGCCTAAAACCGAATGGCTTTTTATTTTTTCGAATTCTTCATCACTAAGTTTTCCCCCTTTAAGTATTCTATTTGAGATATAAATCTTACCAATATCATGGAAGAGAGAAGCTAGGCCAATTTTTTTAGACTCAGAGTTATTGAGACCCAAAAATTTAGCAAAATGTATAGATAAAAAAGAAACATTTAAAAGATGAGCAAAGGTAACAGTGTCTTTCCCCTTTAACTTAGATAACTTTAATATCTCTTGATAATGATAGTCAACTCCTTCCATTAGGTTATTTACAACTGAACCAAACTTTGTAAAATCTAATAGTTCTTTTTCAATAAGATCACCTAAAGAAGATGATAAATTAGCCACAGATTTTGTATATAGCTGGCTAAAAGATTTTTTGGGATCCTCCTCTTTTTTACCTTCTTTAGAATCAGCTTCTTGAATTTTACCGATTTTAATACTTTTTATTCCCTGCAATTTAAGTTGTTCTTCTATATCAGCTTTTTTATCTTTTTGAGCTAGAAAAAATAAAAAAATAGCCTTTAATTCATCTTTTGTAACATTTTTTCTAAAAGTTAATTTCTCAAAGCCCTTGCTTTTAAATTTATTAATTAAAGTTGTTAACTTTTTACTTAAATCAAAGAAAATACTGTCTCCACTTGTCAATTCTCCGCCCACGGCTGCTATAGTTAGTTCTTCTTGATCTTTTAATATTTGCGTCAACTCTTGATATGTCTCTAAGAGGGCCTTATTAAATTCCGGATGCTGACCCCCATACATTTGAGCAAGCTGAAAACAAGATGAGAAATTTTTTAAAAATTTTTCAATATTTTCTTTCATATCTTTAATAATTATCTATTTTCCAGATGATTTTCCAACACCTGTTTGGCTTTTTTTCTTATTTGCCTATCCCAGAAAAAACCCCTCCTTGTTAACTTATCTAAAAAAGGCCTAGCTTGAGGAATATAATTTTGATTGATTATTTCTAAATTTTCTAAAATAATTTTAGAATTGAATCCAAAATAATTTGATAAAGAAAGAAGCTTTTGGGCTGTTTGTTTATGCAGCTGAGGAAATTTAACTGCCATCTCAACAGATTTTTTGCGAATATGAAAGCTTTGGCTATTAACCAGAGATAATATAAAATTTTGATCACATTGAGGATAATTTTTAATTATGTCTAATATCTCAATTTTTACTAAAATAGGCACCAAATTAAACAAACGCTTTAAAAGATCTAAAGCAGCAAAATGATTGCTTAACTTTAAATCCGTTATAATTTTTTTTAAAAAATCATAATCTTTTCTTTTGTCTTTAATTTTTTTATATAATTTATCTATTTGTTTTGGAAAAAATTTAAAAAAAAGTTTTAAAACTAAAGGATTAAATTTTTTTTCTTCAATTTCATCTAAATAAAAATAAACATCTAACGTAGTTGTTTTCAGAACTTTTGTTAAAAAAATAAAGTTTTTAAAATCATCTGTTTTAAAAATATTTTTTTCAGATTGAGACCAAACCTTCTTTATTGTGCTATTAAGCTCTTTTGATCTTGTATCGATTGTTTTTTTAATATATATCTTGGCAAATTTATTAACAAACTCTATATTGTCCAAAAAATTCCTTTCTATTTCTAGCAATATTTTTTTTAAGATTAAAACAAGGCGGAATTCACTAGTTTCATAAAAAAACAAATCAAGAAGAAGTAAACGATAATTTTGATGCAAATGATTATAATCGAAAGAAAATTCTCTTTTGCTAACGCTATCTAAATTATCCAAAGATAAATTTTTTTGATAAATAGGTACAATACTTTGATCATCAAGAGATTCAAACAAATTTCTGATTTTGTCTATATCAAACTTACTTTTTCCTGCCTTAATCTCTCTGTTTAAACTGCCTGCAACCACTTTATGAGCATCTGGAGATATTAATGTAGAAAATAATCTAAAAGATGCCGGATTGAAGCGTTTATCAGATTGTAAAAACTTAGACAAAAGATTTGCCAAATCTTGCAGATCAACCTTAAAAAATAAACTCTTAAATTGTTCTTTGTTTGTTATTTTATCCAGACTCTCATCATCTAAAATAGATCTAACTAAACTTTCGATAATTTTTTTAAAATTATCTTTATCTTCAATTTTTTCAACTAAATCCAGCAGCTGCTTGAACATTCTTTTATCTTCGAGAATTTCTTTAACCCCATATTTCTCTGTTATTTTTCTAAACTTATCAGCAAATTTATCAGCAGTAACTTTATTATTGCCTTGCGTATCTTCAGACCTTAAAATATAACTCCAAATATCTTTTACTCCCTTACCTTCTCCTTTTATCAATTGTGAATAATCAAGCTCATCAATTTCAATATTTTTTACTTCATTTTCTTTTAATATTTTTTTTATTCCTCCTTTAGCTAAAATATTTTTTTCGCTAGAAGAAATATTTACTAAAAATTTAGATAGTTCTTCAGCAGTAATTTCTTTTTCTATTTTTATGCTCTTTACTTTTCTCCGATGAAAAAAAGTCGCTAAATCTTTATATAAACTTACCTCCTCTAGGTTTTTCCCGTTAATAATAAGAGCTTTTGGTTTTACTTTAATTAAAAGAAAAAGCTCATCTTGAGCAACTAAATTGATACTTTTTTTAAAATTATTTACTGATTGAAAAAAAATAGGATGTTGAGGAAAATAAATTGAACAATTTGTAAGCGCAACCTTAAACTTCTTTACAAAATCTTGATATATACCATTATTCATGCTTATCTTTTACAATAAATTTAAATTAAAAATATTCATGGTAAATTTTTTTTATTTTCCTTAATAAAGATTGTTTTTTCAGATGCTCATTTTCTAATGGTTTAAAATAACCATACTTTATACAGCCAAAAGCAGGAGAACTACACTTATAAGCAGGCACTTCAATTTTGACGGTTAATAATTTTTTAATATAGCCATAAAAACCATCTTTTGTAGTTAAAGGCCCAATAAAAGAAAAAACGGCTTCATCTCTTTTGCCTTCCTTAACAACTTTTAAAACCTCCTCTATGATTAGTTTTATATTACTTGAAAAAACTTTTTTTAAAAAATTGCTCAAAACTTTAGTACTTAAATTTAGATAACTATCTTGTTTTTTGATAGTTATTTCTTTAAAATAAGGAATTTCTTTAAAAGATCCATAGCTCTTTAACAGCTGCTCAGCTACAGAAGGTGCTATTACGTATTGCTTGGCCAACTCTTCGGTAACTTCTTTTACACCAAAACTAAATTTTTTTTCAAATAGCCTTCCTTTTTCATCTTTTATGCCGGCATAGCTGTTAAAATTATTAACACCAATTACAATTTGATTTCCTTCTAAGTTATTAAAACCCTGCGAAAAAGCACTTATTTTATGTGCTATGAATCCGGCAAAATTTCTTTCCATATTATAAAAGATATCAGTAACTTCTTTATAAAAATCCTCTTTTACATAAATAAGTAAAGACCTGAATTTTATTTTATTAGTAAAAACCTGTAAGGGTGCATCATTAGTTTGTATACCTTCAGTTTGATAATCTAAAACAATATGATGTACACAGCGTTGATTCCATTCAAGAAATTTGTCTTCAATATATTTTTTGACAGAATCAATAGTTGATGGAGTAATTTTCTTTTTTTTAGGGAAAACTACTTTCTCTTGTACTTCAACCTCATCGGCCAGGTCCGAAGGTAACTCCATAAATATTTTTCCTACAGAGAAAGAATGTTTTTGTTCAAAATTAATTATTAATTTCTCTATCTTTTTAGCATTAGCTTTTAACTGTTTAAGAAAATCATCATTACTTGCCAATAGCAGCTCTTTTTCATCCAAAAGCTTTAGGCATCCCTTTTTAAGAATAGCAAAAGAAAGAAAAGCTTTGTCTTTTTTTAAAACTAATGCAGAAAAAGTTTTCATAATTATCTTTTAAAACCTACTGCAACTTTTTGAAAACGAAAATCTATATACCTTATTAAAGATAGTTTATCTTTTAATTTTTGCTTTACAAGCCTCTTGAGAAGGCTTACTTTTTCTTGTAAGTCTTGCCGGTTTAAAATAACTTTAATCCTTCTCTGGTAATATTTTTTATTTTTTAAATAGAAATATATTGTCTCTGGAGAAGAAACGTTAATACCTCCTAGCTTAAATTGATAATCCGTATCAAGAGAATTAATTGCTTCAAGCAAGTTTTCGCCTTTAATAATATCTATTAGCCTAAAAGCAGCTCTTACGTTTTCATTGTAGATATTTCTTCCCTTCGCCAAATATTGGTCAAAAGACAAATCATTTATTACAGGAAAACTTTCAAAAGGGTTATTTTCGCCTCGGCTAACAATTACTCCATTTTTATCGATTAAATAAAAATTTTTAGCTCTTATTTGAGCAATCGGTTTTCTTTCTTTCATTTCAACTTTGATAAAATTAGGAAATTTTTTTATAATTTTAATCTCTTTATATTCCGGATATTGCTGTATTAGGTAAGTATGTAACTTATCTAAATTAATATTAAAAACTGACTTCCCTTTTATTTTATTCATAAAATTTCTATTTATATCCAGGTTTGATTGTAAATTTCTTTCACTAACCTTAAAAAAATCCGCTCTATAAATTTGATATCCACCCAATAAAAAAATTCCAATAATTAAAAAAATTGCAAAAATCCAAATAAAAAATTTATTTGTAAAAATTTTAAATATGTTTATTTTTTTATTTTTTCTTCTTCTGGCCATAAAACATTCATTCTCCTATAATTTAACTTTATTTTTTCTTAATAACGCAGCTTTTAAAAAACTAAAAATTAGTTGATCAAAACTTATTCCGCAAGCAAAAGCAGAAAGCGGCAATAAGCTGCGTTCTGTTAATCCTGGTATTGAGTTAACCTCTAAAACATACGGTACATTACCTTCTAATCTTATATCAACTCGAGAAAAATCACGGCACCCTAAAGCTTTATGAGCTGCAAAAGCTACTTCTTGCACTTGTTTATATATCTTTTCATCAAGTTTAGCCGGTACAATAAAAACAGAATTTCCTTTTATATATTTATTTTTAAAATCAAAATATTTCCCTTTGGGAACAATTTCAACTACTGCCAGAGGCTTCTTCCCCAAAACTCCAACTGTTAGCTCTTTGCCTTTAATAAAATCTTCGATAATAACTGACTCGCTAAATTTCAAAGACTTCTCTAGAGCCCTCTTTATTTTTTCTCTAGTATCGACTATTGAAATACCAAAGCTTGACCCTGAATGAGAAGGTTTAACCGCAACCGGATAATTAATATCTTCATAATTATGGCTTTTGCTAATAGCCAAACGAAAAAAAGGGGTAGGAACCCCTTCTTTTTTAAATTTTTCTTTAGCCGCTATTTTATTCATTGAAAAAAAACTTGCTTCTGGGCCTGAACCAGTATAAGCTATAGGAATTTCTTCCAGTATAGACTGAATTTTGCCATCTTCTCCAAATAATCCATGCAAAGCAATAAACGCTAAATCTATTTGAGCTGATTTTATTATTTGTTTTATTTGAATGCTTTTTGAAGTTTTTATCTCGATCAACTCTGCTTTAATGTTTCTTCGCTTAAGAGCTTGAAAAACTTGCCGGCCGGAAAGCAGAGAAATATCTCTTTCTTCAGAGACCCCCCCAGCCAAAACTCCCACTTTTATCTTTGTTAATTCCATCTTTTAACTTCTTCCTCTAAAACAATCCCTTCTCTTTGATAAATAAGATCCTTTATTTGCTTAATTAAATAATCGGCTTGGCAATATGAACCTTTTCCTACATTTAAAATAAAGTTAGCATGTTTATCTGAAATTTTGATATCACCTTTTCGCTTTCCCTTCAAACCAGCCTGTTCTATCAAGGCGCCTGCCACAGCAGAAACAGGATTTTTAAAAACCGAACCACAGCTGGGAAAAGAAAAATCTTGTAAGGTAATTCTTTTTTTAATTATATTCTGTATCTTTTTTTTTATTTCTTTATTGTTTTTAGAAAATTTAAAAAAGCCTTTAATTATTATTTTATCTTCTAGGCCGGAACGCCTATAACTATAATTAATTTTATCTTTTTTAATCATATTAATATTGCCAAATTTATCCATTACCTCTACCATTTCTAAATAATTAAAAATACTAACTCCAAATGATGAAGCAGCAGAAGAAAGCATACCACCAACTGTTGCAGGTATACCTGCTAAATTTTCTATACCCCCTAAACAGTTATTAATACAATATTTTACCAAAAAAGAAAGTAAAGTTGAAGAACCAACTTCTAAGAGATTTCCTTTTGGTTTTATTAATTCAAATTTATCTATTAATTTTACAACTGGTTTTTTTATTAGCCCATCTTTTATCAATAAATTTGACCCATTACCTAAAATATAAAATTGGCTTCCAATTTCTTTTAATAATTTTGACAATTCAAAATTATCTCTAACCACAAAGAAATATTCAGCTCTTCCTCCTATCTCTAAAGTAGTCAATTGCCTTAAATTAATATTTTTTTTCGGTTTTAATTTTTTTAAACTCATAAATAATCTTTTCTAACTTCTTATTTATATCCCCTGCCCCTAGGCAAATAACTAGATCACCCTTTTCAATCATCTCTGGAACTTTTAATTCTAATTTATTTTTATTAATATAAATAATATTTTTGTGCCCCTGGCTTTTGATTGCTTTGACCAATTTTAAGCTATTTACTCCCTCTAGATATGGTTCAGAAGCTTGATAAGTATCAGTCACTACTACTAAATCTGCCTGCCTTAAGCATAAAGAAAATTCTTTAAATAAAGATTTAATCCTTGATGGCCTATGCGGCTGTAAAATAGCCACTATTCTTTTTGCAGGTATTGCTCTAGCTGTCTCTAAAGTAGCTTTAATTTCAGTTGGATGATGAGCATAATCATCTATAAATGTTACTCCGCAAATATTTGTTTTTATTTGAAACCGTCTTTTTGTACCTTTAAAATCAATCAAATAATCCTTTATTTTTTCTAAATTTAGGCCCAAATAATCAAAAATAGCCAAAGCGGCCATCACATTATAACAGTTATGCCGGCCTAAAAGAGGGCTCTCTACCGACAGCAGTAAGTCATCTCCCTTATAAAGATCAAAATAACTAAACCTTTGATCTGAACGTATATTTTTTGCACTTAAATTACAATCAGAGCCCATCCCAAAAGAAACACCCCTGACTTTATCTATTATTTCTTTAATTTCTTTTTGCCCTCCAAAACCAAAAACTTTCTTTTTAGTTTTTTTGGCAAAATTTAAAAATGACTTTTTTAAATTAGTAAAATCACCATAATAATTTAGATGCTCTTTATCAATATTGGTAATAATGGAAAGATGAGGCTCATAGTCAAGAAAAGTTCCATCGCTCTCATCTGTTTCTATGATTGAATAGTCTCTACCCCAAGAAGCAGACAAAGAGCCGTCTACAGGTAATCCACCAACAAATACTGTGGGAGTATAACCAATTTTTTTAAAAAGATAACTTAAGAGAGAGACTATTGTGGTCTTACCATGGCTTCCTGCTACTGCTATAGTTTTTGTATCTTTACATAAAAAAGCTAATAACTTTCCTCTTTTAATCACACCTATCTTTTTGCTTTTTGCTTCTTTTAACTCGCTATTGTCTAAACCAACAGCTGAAGAATAACAAATTAAATCCACTTTTGGGTCAATATTGGTTCTTTTATGCCCAAAATAAACTTTAATCCCTCTTTTGGCAAGTATTCCTGTTTTGACTGTTTTACGAATATCAGAGCCTTGGACCAAAAACCCTTTATCCTGCAAAAGAAGTGCCAAGCCAGTCATCCCGATACCGCCAATACCGATCAAATGAATTTTTTTTACTTTAGATAATAAGTTTTCCATCTTTCTTCTAAATCTTTTAAACTTTTTAGTTGATAATAGGTTTTAGATAAAGCTTTCCTAAAATTTGATTCATTTTTAAAGTTCCACAAAAATTGTGAAAAGTGATGCTTTTTATACTTTCCAATTATAAAATTTATAAGAGAAAAAGACTGCAGATAAAAGGTATTTACATAAGAATCCGGTTTTTCTCTCATGGTTCTTGTGTTGAGCTCTGTTAACTCTTTAAAAGGTATAAAACTATTATCTTTTATCATTTTCTTAATACGGCCAGAAAAAACTTGATATCTCGAATCAGAAAATTTTGTTTCTATATACATGGCCATTCCCTCGTCTAGCCAGAGAGGTAAATCTTGTCTTTTTATATATTCCCGAAAAATAATATGAGTCAATTCATGCGCTAGAGTTGATATAAAATATTTTTGGCCAGGATATGTATAAACTTTTTTTGCCCTATAGTCTAGGCAGGCAGCCGACCAATTAGGACAATTGAAATTATCAAGATACTCTTTTCTGTCTCTAGCTACAAAAATTTTAGCGCGGTTGTCCCAAAGCCAAAGTTCATCTCGAACTAAATGAAATTCCTGGGTAATTTTTTTGTAAAAATCTTCAGCTTTTTGCTTAATATTAGTTAGATAAGATCTTTCTACCCCTTCCTGATAATTTATAATAAAATGGCTGCTCCGCAGTTGTCTAAAATCTTTAACTTCTGCGTACACATTTTGAAAAAATGAATTAACTAATAAAATTAAAAGAAAAATCTTCATATTTTATTCCAATTTTTATTTTTTTAAGATTATTTTTTATATTTTTTCGAGCACTGTTATTTTGAATTAATTTGCTTAAGCAAAGTTCAAATTTTTTAAAATCAAAACTATTTTGTTCAAAAATAACTGCAGCACCTCTATCTTTTAGATAATTTGCATTTGTTTTTTGATGCCCAAATGCTTGTGGATGAGGAATTAAAATGGCCGGAATGTTATAAAAAGATATTTCAGCTAAAGTCAATGCCCCCGCTCTAGACAAAATAACATCAGCTAGATTATAAAAATTAGGCATATCTTGATAGAAATCTTTTACAACTTTATTATTCTTTATTTTTCTATAAAAATCGACCGCTTTAGAATAATCTTTCGCGCCGGTAATATGAGCTATTTGATATGAATTATTATTGTGTCTTCCTATAAAGTTAAGAAAACTATCATTAATAAAACGAGAACCTTGACTGCCGCCAAAGCATAAAATAATAGGTTTTTGATTAAAATTAAACTTTTCTCTTAGCCTCTCTTTTTCTTTTTTTACTATATTTTTACCCAAAGGAATTCCGATAATTCTATATTTCTTCTTTTGATCAGAAGAAGGGATACCTCTTAATATATTCTTTACAAAAAGAGAAAGAAATTTATTAGCCCTGCCCATTTCCGCGTTTGGCTCGTAAATATAAGTTTTCCTGCCAAGCATCCTAGCAAATAAAACTAAAAATAGGCTATCTCTTCCCCCAAATCCAATAACTATATCAGGAAAAACTTTGATAAGAATATATATTGACTCGATAAAACGGCAAAAAAATTCAACAAAAATATTCCTAAATTGAAAGGTTAATCCTAACACTGAATAACCTTTATTTTTAATATATTTTTTGAAAAATCTTGAACTTGTAAAGAAAACAATTTTAGCATCAATTAAGTTACTTTCTTTAATTTTCTCACCAATAGCCAAAGCCGGATAAACATGCCCAGCGCTTCTTTCAGATACTAATAATACCTTCATCTTTTATCTTTAAATGGTTTTTTCGATGCATTAAAAAATAACCCTAAGAGTATATAGTGGACAACCAAATTGGTACCACCATAACTGATAAAAGGAAGAGGCATCCCTTTGGTCGGCAATAGGCCGCAGGTAACACCAATATTAATAAATACTTCAAGAAAAAAAATAACAGCTATTCCAAAAAGTATTCCTTTTCTAAAGTTATCATTAATAAAGTCAGAAATTTTTAACATTTTATGAATAATTAAAAAAAACATTAATACAATCCCTAAAGTCAAAATAAGCCCTAATTCTTCGGCAATAATTGAAAATATAAAATCAGTATGCGCAGCCGGTAAAAAAAATAATTTCTGTTTTCCTTCCCCTAATCCTACTCCTAATATCCCTCCTCTGCTATAAGCTAATTGAGACTGAATAATTTGAAAGCCTGAACCCTGAGGATCAGAAAAAGGATCAAGATAAGCGATTATTCTTCTTACCCGGTAAGGGTATAGCTTTACTAAAAAAAAGAAACTAATCAAACAGCCTAAGATAATTATAGCTAGATGCTTTAATCTTGCTCCATATAAATATACAAAAATTAAAAACCAAATAATCCAAAAGATTACACCCCCTAAATCCGGCTGAATTAACAAAAGTAAGCAAATTATGGCTAAAACCAACCCCACCGGAATAAAACCATAATTCAAATCTTTTAAAATCATTTTTTTTCGGCTGCAATAATCAGCGCAATAAATAAGAAAAAATATTTTTAATAATTCAGAGGGTTGAAAGCTAAAACCCCCTAGCTGAATCCAGCGAGAAGCTCCGCCTGATTTCTGGCCAAAAAAAAGAACAATTATCAAAATTACAATCAAAGAAATTAATATTTTTTTACTTTGCTGTCGAAGAAAATCTAAATCTATAAATAATGCCCCACAAAAAGAAAAAAGTGCTAATATAAAAAACAAAATTTGTTTTTTAAAAAAATAAGCAGAATCATTATAATGCTTTAAAGCATAAAGGCTGGAAGATTCATAAATAAAAAGTAACCCAATAAGAGTTAAGCTGAAAATTAAGGAAAAAATAATTCTTCTTTCCTTACGTAATGACTCCCATTCCTTTAAGTTATTAATTTTATTGATGAAAAAAATTTTTATTCTGTTTATCATAAAACAACCGGTTATATTAGGAAATATTTTTTACAATTTCGATAAATTTCCGGCCCCTTTCTTTATAATTTTTAAACATATCAAAACTAGAACACATCGGAGAAAGAAGAATGGTATCAAAAGCCTTTGCTTGCTTATACGCAGACAATACCGCCTCTTGCAATGAATTGAACTTTTGACATTTAATTTTATTACCTAACTCATTTTTAATTTTATCTGCTGCCTGGCCGATAAGGTTTACCTGTCTAATTTTTCTTGCATATAATCTCAAGCCTTGGTAGTAAAACCCTTTATCTTTACCTCCAGCAATTAATATAATCGGTGATTTTATTGACTTTAGAGCAAATGATGTTGAAGAAGGATTAGTAGATTTTGAGTCATTTATAAATCTTATCTTATTTATTTCCTTTACTAGTCGTTGGCGATGGGGTAATTTTTTATATTGGGAAAAAAGCAGGTGGCAATCAGCCTTGGTAACACCAAAAATCTTTCCTATTCTATAGGCAGCTGAAAAATTTTGGTCAGACAACTCATCTTTGAAATATATTATTTTTGAATTTATTTGTGATAACGAGATTTCTTGTAGATTTATTGCTTTATTGATAACCATCCAATCATTTTTTTGCTGATTTTTAAATATTTTCAATTTTATTTTTAAATAATTGCCGAAATTTTTATGCCGATCTATATGATCAGGCTCAACATTAAGCAAAACAGCAACATATGGCCTAAATTTAATAATTGTTTCCAACTGAAATGAACTTACTTCCAAAACCACTATATCTTTTTCTTGAGTATCCAATACAAATTCAGAAAAAGGGCGTCCAATATTACCACCTAAATAGACTTTTTTATTTTTTTGTTTAAGCAGCTGGTAGGTTAAATAAGCTGTTGTAGTTTTCCCATTGGTTCCAGTAATTGCAATAATTTTTGCATTTGTAAAATAAGAAGCAAACTCCAACTCTCCCAAATAAGCTATATGATTTTTTTTGGCAATGTTATTTAGTTCTGATTTAGAAAGATCTATCCCCGGACTTAAGATAATTAATTCAGATAATTTGATAAATTTTTCTGAGTGGCCGCCAAACTCAAACTCAACCCCCTTACTTTCAAAATCCTTAATAAGCTGAGGGCAAAAACAATTCCTTTTTCTAGTTTCGGTTACTTTAATTTTTTTATCTAAATTAAGTAACATCTTTACCAAAGAAATACCGGTTTTCCCCCATCCCGCTACGCAAACTATCTTTAAGTCTTTAATAAATTTCATTAATTATCGAAGCTTAAGGGTAAGCAGCGCCAGACAAGCACAGATTATCGTAATAATCCAAAACCGGATAATTATTTTTGGTTCTGCCCAACCTTTAATTTGGAAATGGTGATGAATAGGAGCAGCTTTAAACATTCTTTTTTTACGTAACTTTACAGAACCAATTTGTAAGATTACACTTAACGCCTCAATTACAAACAAACCACCGCTTAAAAAAAGGATAAATTCTTTTTTTATAATTAAAGCAACTGCTCCAATGAGCCCCCCTAAGGCTAATGCCCCTATATCTCCCATGAAAATCTGAGCCGGATAAGAATTAAACCAAAGAAAGGCTAAACCAGAACCAACTAAACTTAAAGTTATAATAGTTAATTCTCCTGCACCTTCTATATAAGGAATAAAAAGGTATTCAGCAAAATTTATATTTCCAACCAAATAAGCTAGTAAAGAAAAGATAGCTGCATTAATAATTAAACTGCCAACCGCTAAACCATCCAAACCATCGGTAAAATTTACTGCATTAGATGTAGCTACTATTAAACAAATAGCCCAAAAAATATAAAAATATCCTAAATTTAATACTACATTTTTAAAAAAAGGTAAGCTCCAGGTAGGTTCTATGCCTTTGTATAATACTATAAAAAGGCCTAAAATTAAGCCAATTAGGCTTTGCCAAAACAATTTTTGAAACCGGCTCAATCCCTTAGCTTTTTTTATTTTTAAAAAATCATCTGCTAGGCCCAAAAAAGCTAAAGCCACCATAGTAAACAATACTGCCCATACTAATAAATTATCCAAACGAACCCAAAGCAAACTAGAAAAAAATAGAGAAAAAACAATAAGAATACCTCCCATAGTAGGAGTACCTTTTTTATCTTTATGCAGGGTTTCAAGATGCAGATGTCCATACATATCTACAGTTTCTATAATCTGCAGCTTATGTAATCTCTTTATTAAAGGCCGCCAGAGGCAAAGAACAAGAAAAAAAGAAGTAAAAAATGCACAACCACCCCGAAAAGTAATATATTTTATGAGATTAAAAATAAAAAAGTGCTCAGACAAAGGATATAATAGGTGATAAAACATAATATTTTAGGTTACAGATGACATGTGACTTTTAATTATATTGTACCAAAAACTAGTAATTATTATAGATATTTAACTATTTTTTCCAGCTGCATTTTCCGGGAACCTTTTAAGAAAATTAAATAATTTTTATTTTTCAATTTTTGTTTTAAAAATGACGCAATTTTTTTTTGAGAAAAAAAATGAAATACATTTTTATGCCCTAAAATTTTTAGTTGCTTATTTGTTATTTTGCTATTATTACCGTAGGTAACACAATATTGACAACCAATTCCATAGATTTGAGCAGCCAACTTACGGTGATAATATTCTGTTTTTGAACCTAACTCAAGCATATCTGCAGCTATAACTACCTTGGGTATTTTAAATCGTTTCACTACCGAAAGGGACTGCTCAAAAGAATAAGGATTAGCATTATAGGCATCATTTAAAATAGTGTAACTGCCTATTATTCTTTTTTCCATTCGCATTGAAGAAAAACTATTAAAATTATTTAGACGCTGAATAAGATCTCGATATGGAATACCTAAAATATGAGCGGCTGATATTGCTGCCAAATAATTACTAATAAAATTTTCAAAACGAATCGGTACAATCAGGTTATACTTATCTAATATTTTAAAATGAATTTTGTCATCTTTTCTTTTTTCCAGCTTGTAATAGAGGTGATTTTTTTTATTTTTACCATACCAAAAAGTTTTATTTTTTAGCTTCAGGCCGGAAAGCATTTTATCATCACCATTTAAAACAGCTCTCATCTTTTGGTTGTCTTCAAACATTGAAAGTTTTTCTTTTTTAATCTTATCGACACTTCCTAAACCAGCCAAATGGGCCGGCTTTATACAAGTAATAACTCCTATATTAGGCTGAATCATCTTGGCAAGGTTTTTGATCTCTCCGATTTGATTTGTTCCAAGTTCAAAGATAATTGAATTCTGATTATTATAAGAAAAAATAGTTTTTGCTACTCCAAAAATATTATTTTCGCTAGCCCTGTTCTTTAAAATATTTTTATAAGGCTGAAGAAGGAAACTGAGCATCTCCTTAGTTGTTGTTTTTCCCAAAGAACCAGTTATAGCAAAAACAGTTGTTTTTTTATGCTTTTTTCGTAAAAATAAAATTATTCTCTCAAGAGCATGAGTTGTATCTTGAACGATAAACTGAGGAACTTTGGGTTTAGTTTTTATGTATTTTGCAGTTATTATTAAAACCGCCCCTTTTTTAACCGCCATTTTAATAAAATCATGGCCATCTTTATATTTCCCAGCTAAAGCAATAAAAGCATCTCCCTTCCTTAGAGAACGTGAATCTAAGCAAAATCCTTTAACTGGCTGAAAATAATAAAGGTTATAAATTTTATAGGGATCTAAGACTTTTTCAATAACTTTAAAATCACTAATATTCATTTTTGTTTAGTTATTTTTTAAAATACTTTTGATTGTCTTTGAATCTTGAAAAGGAACCTTTTTATTTTTTAATATTTGACAATCTTCATGCCCTTTACCAGCCACCAAAACACACACTTTTTGGCCAATTTCTTTTTTGTTTCGATATAATAATATTGCTTTTCTTATTGCTTCTTTCCTATTTATGATAACTTTAAATCTATTGTTTAGGCAACCTTTTTTGATTTGTTTACAAATATATGATGGATCTTCTCCCCTGGGGTTATCTGAAGTAATAATAGTAACATCGGCTAATTGAGAAGATATTTTCCCCATAATTTTTCTTTTGCCTTTATCCCGCTGCCCGCCGCAACCAAAGACAGATATAATCTTCTCATAGCCTATATCTTGCAAAGAAGAAAGAATATGCTCAAGCCCTTCTGGTGTATGAGCATAATCTATGAATATATTTTGAGCTATTTCTTGAAATCGGCCCTTAGCTCTTTTCAAAGACGGAACCGTCTTTACCAGCTTATCTAAAGAAAATCTTAAAGAATGGGCAGAAGCTAATGCCGCTAAAATATTTAAAATGTTATGATACCCAGATAATTTCGTTGATACAGGAAAAACTCGATTATTCCAAACTAAATCAAATTTTGTCCTATTTTTAAAAAGTTTTATATTTTTTGCTTGATAATCAGAGTTGCTTTTAACCCCATAAGAAATCTTTTTATTTAAACTAGACAATATTTTTTTACCGTATAAGCAATTATTGTTAACAACAGAATAACAATTACTCTGAAAGAAAAAACTTTTTTTTATTTTAAAATATGAATCCATTGTTTTATGATAATCAAGATGGTCCCGGCTTAGATTGGTAAATACACATCTTGTAAAATTTAAGCCTTTTATCCTTTCTTGAGCTATACTGTGAGAAGAAACTTCCATAATTAGGTAATTAATCTTTTTCTGACTAACTTTTTTAATCATTTTATAAAGCGTAAGAAAATCAGCAGTAGTATGGTTTATTTTATATTTAGATGAACCGATAAAATAACCGATTGTTCCAAAAAAAGCTGTTTTTTTCCCATTTTTTTTAAATAATTGGTGTAAAAAATAAGCGGTGGAAGTTTTTCCATTAGTTCCAGTAATTCCAATTATTTTAAGATTCAATTTTGGTTTATAAAATTTTTTAACTGCTTGATAGAAATGGTTTTCTATCCCTTTTAAATAAATAACTGGTTTATTTATAGCCATTTTTTTAATACGATCTTTATTTTTTAAGTCAACAGCATATATTTTTACTTTTTTCTCTATTTTTTTTAAAACAGAAAATATATCAAAATTTGGTTTCTCGATTACAAAAAAGATACTTCCTTTTTTAACAAATCTGGAATCATCAGCAATATCTGTTATTATTAAATTTTGGATATGGGGATCTTTGATTGATTTTAAAAAATTTTTTACCTTCATTTTATTCGAATAATTCATAACTAATAATTTTTTCAGCAATTTTTTTAAATAAAGGAGCTGCTACTGCTCCCCCAAAATGTGATTTTTTGGGTTCATCGATAGTTACTCCAATTACAATTGGCTTTTTTGCGCTGTCAATAAAACCAATAAAATTAGCCCTATATTTACTGGGAGAATATCTGCCTAAATTTGAATCAAATTTTTGGGCAGTTCCGGTTTTGCCGCCAACTAATTCACCGTCAACTTTAGCTCTTCTGCCGGTTCCTTGGCTAACAACTTTAACTAAGACTTTTTTAGCTTTATTAGCTGTTTCAGCCGATACAATATCTTTTTTTAAATCATGCTTAATGTCTCGGCAAAAACCTTTAGCGCATAATTTTTTACCTAAATGAGGAGTTACTAAATCTCCACCGTTTACTATTACAGCAAAGGCCCTCACCAATTGCAGTAAATTCACTCCTATACCTTGGCCAATAGGAATAATATATCTTGCAGTTTTTGACCATTTATCTAGCTGGATAAGCCTTCCTTTAGTTTCACCGGGAAAATCTATGCCGGTTTTTTGGCCAAAACCCATTTTTTCTATATAATTATATATTTTTTTGTAACCAACGGTTGTAGCTATTTTAGCAACGCCTATATTGCTTGATTTATAAAAAACTTCCTGGAAAGAAAGTTTTCCATAAGGACGGTAATCGTTTAATACAGTCCCGGGAATTTTGAATTTACCTTGTTCACAATCAATTTTACCAAAAAGCATTTTTTCTGATAATGCAGCAACTAAAGTTACAATCTTAAAAACCGAACCAGGCTCAAACATATCTGTAACTGCATTATTTTTAGAAAAATAAAATTTGTCTTTTTCTAGGTCAGAACTATTAGAATTTGCTAAAGCTAATATTTCACCATTTTGGGCATTCATCACCACTACCGAACCATTTTTTGCTCTATATTTTTCAATTGTTTCTTTTAGATATTGTTTTACCCAATATTGAATTCTAGTATCTAAGGTAAGTACCAAGTCAGCCCCTTGTTGTAATTCTATCAAAGAAGGGGTCAAAATCAAATGCTCTGAAGCCGAATCTCTTAAAACCCTAGCCCATCCCTTTTTGCCCCGCAAATAATTATCATAATAAAATTCAATTCCCTCTAAACCATTATTGTCTATACCTACAAGCCCCAAGACAGAAGGAAATAAACTTTTTTCAGGATAAAACCTTTGGTTTTCTCTTATAAATCCAATTCCAGTTAAATTAAGACTTTCTATATCTTTTTTTTGTTTCCAGTCTATCTTTCTTTTTACCCAAATAAAACGACGGTTTTTTTTATTTAATTTAGCTATTAAATTTTTTTCTGAAATATTTAATTTTTCAGAAAGAAGGCTAGCATAATTATTTTTATTTTTGATAAAAAATGGATCGGCAAAAACCGAATAAAAATGAATACTTTTGGCAAGAATATCTTGATTACGGTCAATAATCTCACCTCTCTTGCTTTGTATTGGAAAAAGTCCATAATGCTGTTTCTGGGCAAGCTGATCAAAAAAATCTTCTCGATAAACTTGAAGATATATGATTTTAGCAAAAAGGATTATGGACAAAAAGACAAATAGTAGATATATTACGGTAAATCGAGAAAAACATTTTTTTTTCACTGTTTTAGGCTTTTAGGAAGAAACGGGTTACTTTTTACCGATCTTTTGCAAAAACATCAGCTATTGAAGCAGAAGACTTAATACGTTCAAAAAGTGATTTTTTCGAAGCCGCATCAGTCTCAATTCGATCCTTAGGCTTAAACACCAAAAGTTTTCCTTTTTCCGGCGAGAAAAACTTTTCTGCCAAAACCCATTTACTTACATGAGATAAAGAAACTTTCTTTGAAAAATTATGCATTAAATAATCTTTTTTAGCAGCCAGCTCTTGACAATCATTGTAATTTTTTTGCAGGTAAAATGCAGTTGTGTAAATTTGAACCTTTTGGTGAAGGTATACTACAAGAAAAGCAAATATAATAAATACTGATAATAATGGTGATATTTTACGCATTTTAACCAATTTTTTCTGCTATACGCAGCTTTGCCGATCGTGAAGCTGAATTAATTCTCTTTTCTTCTTCTGTCGGCCTTTTCGGTTTTTTTGTAATTATTTTTAATAAATTCTGTGATGCAAAGTTCTTAAATGTATGTTTGACTATCCTATCTTCCAGCGAATGAAATGATATAACTCCTATCCTACCTCCTTTTTTCAAAAGATTAATAGCTTTCGGTAAAGCTATCTTAAGAGCTTCCAGCTCGCGATTAACCGCAATTCTTAAAGCCTGAAAAACTCTAGTGGCTGGATGAATTCTTCCAAAACGACTCTTTACAGGCACACTTTTTTCAATAATTTCAGCTAATTGTGTAGTTGTAGAAATTAAACTTTTCTGCCGATGGGTTACCGCCGCATGAGCAATTCGTCTTGAATAACGTTCTTCTCCAAATTTTTTAAATATTTTGACTAATTCCCGCTCACTCAAATTGTTCACCAAATCAAAAGCCGTAAGAAAGTTGTCCTTATTTATCCTCATATCCAGAGCACCTTCACTTAAAAAACTAAAACCCCTTTGAGGATTAGTTAATTGATAAGTAGATATCCCTAAATCAAAGAAGAAAACATCGGCTTTTTTAATATCAAATTCTTGACAGACTTTATCTAAATTTATAAAATCTTCTTGAAGCAAAACAAACCTACCTTCAAAAGGTTTAAGCTTCCAATAAGCCTCTTTTAAGGATTGACTATCTTTGTCAAGGCCTATAAGAAAAGAATTTTTTTCGCTTGCCTGAATCATCTTATATGCATGAGAACCTAAACCAGCCGTGCAATCTATGATAACTTCTCGATCTATAAGCTTTAAGCTATCGATCACCTCTTGCCACATGACTGGATAATGGTAAACTTTTTCCATTTTATCTAAAAATTTGGTAACAACCATAAATTATAGCCATCCGATTTTTTTTCTAATCTGCTTGCTGGTTAATGAGGTTAAATCTAATTCTCCCGATTTATTGTCACAAAGAGAAAATCCTGAAAGGTGAACTATTGAAGAGCCTACAAACACTTTCTGATTATCTTGGTTTTTAGAATGCCTACTTCTTTTTTTGCTGACACCTCTACTCATAAAACCTCCTTTTTGATCAAAGCTAATCAACTATTTACATCTGAAAAAGATCTTCAGCCATCTCTTCAAAATTACTTTTATTTTTCAAATAAAATTGATTCCACCTATCTTTATCCCAAACCTCAATTCTATTCCCCACACCGATAATAATTATTTCTTTTTTTATATCTGCAAATTGTTTTAAATTTTGAGGAAGAATGATTCTGCCCTGAGGTGCCACTTCTATCTCTGAAGCTCCACTAAAAAAAAGACGATTAAAAAAACGCGGTTTTTGATTTGTAAAAGAGAGAGATTGCAATTTTGCCTCTAGCTCCTTCCACACATTTTTTGAATATAAAAAAAGGCAGCCATCTAAGCCACGAGTTATATAAAAATAAAAATTTTCTGCTTTTTTTATCTTTTCTCTAAATTTTGCCGGGAGGATGAATCTATCTTTTTTATCTAAGGTATGTAAATATTGACCGTACCACATCGTTTGGCCACCTCAAGAAAATATTAATATAACAAGGTTTCTTCCACTCTCTTCCACTTTATGCCACATAAGTAATATATCTCTAATGCATCAGGCTGTCAAGGTGTATAGAGAAATAAATCACTACAACACAATGGATTGTATAAATTAATCAGGAGGGATACTATATTTAGAGGTGATGGCTTGAATATCTTTTTGGATTTGTTTAACTAAATTATTTTTTGATTGAAAATTAGATTCGTCTCTTATTTTCTCTAGCAAAGTTACTTCAATAGTATCATTTAATATATCCTTAGAAAAATTTAATAAATGCACTTCAAAGTCTTTTTTCCCAATATTTACCGCTGCAAGAAAATCAGTATCGCCTATCCTACTGTAAGCTGCGTAAACACCTTGCTTGGGCAAAACATAATCAAAAGTATTAAGATTAGCCGTAGAAAAACCAAGCTGCTTTCCAACTCCTTTACCTTTTATCACTTTACCTTTTAAGGTGTAGTTTTTTCCTAAAAGTTTTTTTACTTGTTTAATTTTGGAAGATTTTATTAATTTTCTTATTAATGAACTGCTGACACGAACTCCAGAAAAACTTTTTTTATCAATGATCTTTAGACCAAATCCATAACGCTCTGCAAGCTGGCTCAATTGGCTGCTACCAGTCTCAGCCTTAATGCCAAAACGGAAATCATCGCCAACAATCATCTCATCAATTACAAAATATTTATTAATATATGATAAAAATTTATCAGCAGAAAACTGGAGTAAATTTAATTCAGTCTTTAAAAGCCATAAATAATCTATCCCTAAAGATTCAATTAAAGAAATCTTTTGTTTATAATCAGTTAAATACCCTTTAAACTTTTTCTTAGAATTTAAAACTTTCTCGGGCGGAATATCGAAGCTAATCGCCAAAGAAGGCTTATTCTTCTTTTCCGCTTGTCGTTTAATCTTATTTAATATATATTGGTGGCCAAGATGAACACCATCAAATACGCCGACAGTTACCACACAGCCATCAATCTTGTTAAAAGGTAAATTCTTGTAGATCAGTTTCATTGATATCTTTAGGTTTTATTGAATCTTTTAAATTAAAGGGACCTATCTCTTCCCTTACAATTTTAGTTGCATAGGCACCACAGCCCAGTTTACCCCCTATATCTTCTGTTAATTTCCTAATATAAGTACCTTTGGAACAGTGAACATAAAAATCTACATAAGGAAACCGTATATCTTTTAAGCTGCAATTATATATATCTATTTTCCTGGGTTTACGCTCGACATTAATACCCTTTCTGGCTAATTTATACAATCTCTGCCCTTTTTGCCTTAATGCACTTACCATCGGAGGAACTTGCTCAATCGCACCTTGGAAACTTTCAACAGCATTTTTTACTTGCAGCCGCGATATATTTTTCCAATTTCTTTGTTCAATGATTTTTCCTTCTGAATCCCCGGTATTGGTAATTTCCCCTAACTTTAGGGTAGCAAAGTATTTTTTATCAAAATTAACAAATTTTTCAAACTTCTTAGTATAAGAACCAACCAAAAGAACCAAAAGGCCTTCTGCTAAAGGATCTAAAGTCCCTGCATGCCCTATTTTACGAAATTTTAATTTTTTTCTAGCTATATCAACTACATCATGTGATGTAATTCCCAAAGGTTTATTAATTAGCAATATTCCTTTCATAAAAACTTTCACCTTTTTGTATTTTTGCCATCAGTAAACCTTTTGATGAAAGAAATCACTTTTTTTTCAGATTCTTTTAAGTTTTCATCCAAAGTAGTACCACTAGCTTTTTTGTGACCGCCTCCTCCAAAAAATTTGGCAATCTTATTTACATCCACTTGAGAGCAAGAACGAAAATTAATTCTGGTTCTATTTTTATTAATTTTTTTAAAAACAACAAAAACATCAGGGGTTTTTAAAAGCCTCATTATAGAAAAAATTATCTCAGTTAAGTCATATTCTTTTTCTTGCCACCTAGATATTGCTAACCAACATATTTTCTGATTTGAAACAAATTTTAACTTTTGTATAGATCTACTAATAAATCTGATATCATCAGGTACACATAAACTATAAATTTCTTTATCAATTAAATGAGGCTTAACATCAAAAGTCATAAGCTCTGCTATTATTTTATGCGTATTAGAATTTGTATTTGCATAAGTAAAACCTCCTGTATCGGTAAAAATACCAGTATAAAGGCATAAAGCAATATTCTTATTTATAATTTTTATTTTCTTAGCTAAATGATAAATCATTTCAGAAGCAGAACTCATCTCTGGTTCTACCCAATTAAGGTCACCAAAAAAAGTATTACTTATATGATGATCAATATTTACCACAATATTAGCATCAGACAGTTTATTCTCTATTCTGCCGGCACGAGAAGAATCAGAGCAATCTAGGACAAAAGCTACATCAACCTTATTTTTTTTAGGATTATTTTTTATAAGTTTGTGTTTGGGCAGGAACTTATAGGCATCGGGAGTAAGATCGTGATTATAAATTGTAACTCTTTTGTTTAATTTTTTAAGCAAAAGATATAAGGACAATTCAGAGCCTAACGCATCTCCTTCCAAGTTCATATGCGCAGTTATCAAAAAAGTATTGTTGTTTTTAATTATGGCTATTATTTTATTTATTTTTGTTTTCCTCATCCTTTAGCTCCTCTATCTTTTGATAAATATCTAAACTATATTTTATTGATTTGTCTAGTTGAAATACTAATTCGGGTGTTTTCTTTAACCTTATTCTTTTTGCTAAAATCACTTTAATAAAACTCTTCATTTGATTTAATACTTTCTTTACTTTTTCATATTTTTTCTGATCCAAAAGACTAAAATAAATTTTTGCTTCTTCTAGGTCAGATTTGGTGTCTACTTTGGTTATAGTTACTAATCCTATATTTGGATCATCAATCTCCTCTTGAATTATCTTCATAAGCTGTCTGCGTATTTCCGTATTGATTTTATCAATTCTTATTGACATATTTATCCACCTTTTTTAATTATATTCCTGGCTTCATTTAATTCTTGACGTTTAGTATTTAAGTTCTTATCTAACTTCAAATAAAATATCTCCTTTAACATTTCCCCCATAAAGGATGATGATTCAACTCCAATCTTTTGTAAATCTTTTCCTTTTATCTTTAGCTTTTGACCGGATACTTTTTTTAGAAAAAATATTATATTACTGCGTATTTTTTTTCTAGAAAAATATGCATAAAAAAAGATTATTGCCTCTTGATTATAACCGCTTAAAATCTTATAAATGGCACTCGCTTTTAGCTTTTTATCTAATTTTTTTATCTTATCTAAACCTTTTTTGATTGAAATAATAGTTGACCTTTCGTCTTTTTTAAAGCCAAACTTAGCAACTACTTCAACGGCTTCATGGTTAGATAGATTTAACAAAATACCGGTTAAAAATATTAACCAATATTTAACTTTTTTTTCGTTTTTAACTAATTTATTGTAAAATCTAATTGCAGTTTGAGCTCGGATGAAAAATTTAAAATCCTCTTTATCTAATTTTATCCGTTTATTTATAAAATTAAACCTCTCAAGCAAATAAAACTTCTTTATATACCTATAAGGATTAGGTTCATCTAAAAAAAGAATTAATTCATCTCTAAGGCGGTGAGGATTAATCCATTTTAAGGCTCCTGCACCAATAGCCTGTTTCATGAATGCATAGGTCTTTGTCTCTATTTTAAAAGTAAAACGCTGCTGAAACCTAACAGCACGTAATATTCGCAAAGAATCATCTAAAAAACTCTCTGGATATAATATTCGAATTAATCTATTTTTTAAATCTTGGCGGCCTTGATAGAAATCAATCAACTGGCCATAATTTTTTTTATTTAAACTTATTGCCATTGCGTTTATAGAAAAATCTCTTCTGGCTAAATCTTCTTTCAAAAAAGATTTTTTAACTTTAGGTAATGAACCGGAATAAGGATATATCTCTTTACGGGCTGTAGCAAAATCTATTTTATGCCCATGATGATATAAAGTTGCTGTACCAAAACTATGATGCCGGCGAAATTTTTCGTTTAGCTGTTTTGCTATCTGCCTAACAAGCAGTATAGCATCACCTTCAACTGCTATATCCAAGTCAAATACCGGCCGATTAAGTAATAGGTCTCTTACTGCCCCTCCAACTAAATAAATATTATAGCCAAATCGTTTCGCTGATTTTGATGAAGTTTTTAAAAAATTTTTGAATTGAGGATTTAATCTTTTCAATTTGTTAACCATTACAATAATTATCCTTATTTTTTTGACCTGGGATGAAATTGGTTATAAATTTCTTTTAATCTTTTTTGATTAACATGAGTATAAATTTGAGTTGTAGTTATATTCGCATGGCCTAACATCTCTTGGACACTCCGTAAATCCGCTCCACCCTCGATAAGATGAGTAGCAAAAGAGTGCCTTAAGGTGTGCGGGCTTACCTTCTTTTTTATTTTTGCTTTTTTTACCATGGTTTTAATGATCTTCCAGACAGTTTGCCGGCTCAATTTATGGCCGCCTTGAGCAAGAAACAAAAAAACAGATTCTTTTTCTTTTAATAAACCAGGCCTTGCTTGCTGTTTATACTTTTTAATAAAATGATTAGCAGTATTACCTAAAGGAACAATCCGCTCCTTAGAACCTTTACCTTTACATTTAACAAAGCCTACCTCTAAATTAACATGCTGTGTTTTTAAGTCAACTAATTCAGAGACTCTCAAACCAGTTGCATACATTACTTCTAAAATTGCCCTAGCTCTTATACCTCTATTATTTTTTAAGTTTGGTGCCTTAAGAACCATAATAACCTCTTGAGATGTTAAAAATGAAGGTATTTTTTTCTCTAGTTTTGGTGATTCTATTAAACTAGAAGGATCATGAGATATTATTTTTTCCCGCAATAAAAATTGATAAAAATTTTTAACTGATGAAAGTATCCGTGAAATGGTCCCAATAGAAAGTGAACTTCGCAGCGAAAAGATAAACTCAGAAATATCTTCCCTTTTTACCTTTCTTGGATTATCTCTACCCAATTTATCTAGATAATTTTTATATTTATTTAAATCTGTCTTGTATGACTTTATAGAGTTTAAAGCTAAGCCTCTTTCTACGCTTAGATAATCAAAAAATGCTTCAATGTAGGTATCCATAAATTATAAATCCAAATCATTAAATAATTTCAAATGACTAAAAAGGAATTGGTTTCTTTTTCCTGCCCCAAAATCGTGCTAGGACCATGGCCGGGATAAACTATAGTTTCATTAGGTAAAATTAATATTTTCTCTTTAATTGATTTGATCAACTCTTCTCCGGAAGCTAAAGGAATATCTGTACGGCCTATGGCTTGACGAAAAAGCGTATCTCCGCTAAAAAGCCAATTATCTAATTTTAACGAAACTGATCCTGGGGTGTGGCCGGGAGTATGGATTACGTCAATCTTTAAGCCAGAAAAATTTAAGCTCTCTTTATAAATATGCGGTTTTCTTTCTACAGCTATAAGATCAGTAAAGAAAAAAGAACCATTTTTTTCAGGATCCGAAAGCAACACAAGATCTTTTTTATGAAGATAAAAAGGAAAATCGGTATTTCTTAACCCACCAATATGATCAAAATGAGCGTGAGTTAAAAGCACAAAATCAACTTTTATTTTCTCTTTTCTAAGAAAATCAAACAATTGGCCGGAAGACGAGGAAAGATCAATAATACATGCTTTCCTGGATTGCTTATTAAAAAGAAGATAGTTATTTGTATCCAGCGGCCCAGAAGGAAAAACCTTTAAATCTAATTTAACCATTCTTCTACATCAGTATAGGTATAATTAGAATCAAAATCTCTCTTAATCCTTGAAATTTTACGAATAAGAGAATCTCTTTTGATCCGGCTTAAATTAGGAGCTCGTTTGATTTCAGCTTGTATTTGCTGAAGTTTTTGATATAAAGATTCTATATTTTCTTTTCCTTTTTGATTAAAAAAAGAAATTATTTGCTCTAAGTTCATTATCGCCTCACTTATTGCATATCTTTGACGCTTATAACTTATTCCTTTACGTAACGCCTTAATTAATTCCCCTAGCCATCCCTTGGTATAAAGACAATAATCAATATAGATATCACGAGTAGGCTTATCAGGATATTCCTTAGCAGTTATATAAACCGGCACCTCTTTTTTATCTTTTTTACGGATAAATTTTTTGCGCAAGGAATGGCAACCACTATTTAAGGCTAAAATTACTAATAAAAAAATATATAAAATTCTTTTTTTCATAAATAAAAATTATACCATAGAGAAGAAAAAAATCTAGCCAAATGCTTATTGATATTTAACCTGCTTAAGATAAAGGCCCCAAGAAGGAGCAGGTTTTTTTATAAATTTAATTTTTCGTGATAGAATACCCTCTATTTGGTTTATAGTAATTTTTTTACTGCCAACATCAGTTAAGAAATAAACTATATTTCTGGCCATCTGATACAAAAAACCATTTGCCTCTATGTCTATATAAATAAAATTTCTTTTCTTATTTATAGATATTTTTTTTAAATTTCGCACACAATTCCTATATTTTTTAGTCTCTTTAGTAAAAATATAAAAATCCTTTAGCCCGATTAACTTTTCTCCAGCTTGGCGCATCAAGCCTATATTTAATTGTTTGGCAAAATGCCAAGAAAATTTAGACCAGAAAACAGAAAATTCTTTTTGATTTAAAATAATATAACGATAGATTTTTGATTTTGCACTAAATCGACTATGAAAATCTAGAGCTACTAATTTAACTTTTTTTACTCTTATGTCTGAAGGTAAAAAAGAATTTATCGCTTTCTTTATATTTTTTAAAGGTATCTCCGTATTAACTTTAAAATTTAAGGGATGAGCTTTAGCATGAACACCTCGATCAGTCCTTCCTGAAGCATTAATTTTTATTGATTGACAAAAAAGTTTAGATAAAACTTTTTCAAAAATACTTTGAATAGTTACTTCTTTTTTATTTTCTTTATTCTGAACCTGAAACCCAAAATAATTAGTTCCTACATATTCTATCTCAAAAAAAATATTCTTTTCCATACGGGGACAGTCCTTACCTTTTTAATTAATTACTCCTCAACAAGTTATAAAAATAATATTTTCTAAATAAACACACAGCGTTTTATCTTTATTGAATTATAGTAATTTTATTTTTTTCATAAGTAATTATAGATAAAAGACTTACAAGGATAAGGACCGTCCCCTCTGCTAGAGCAGGTTTTCGGCAATTTGAACCGCGTTAAGCGCCGCGCCTTTACGCAAATTATCTGAAACAGCCCAGAGCCAAAAACTATTTTCTTGACTGGGATCACACCGTAATCTTCCCAGATAAACAGAATCTTTGCCTTCTGCGCCTAAAGCAAGAGGATAGTTAGAACAATCATCAAAAAAAACAACCCCCTCAGAGCCATTTAAAACTTTTTTTAACTGTTCTAAATCTGTTGACTGGCTGGTTTTAAAATAGATAGATTCTGAATGTGATGTAAATACTGGAATACGTATACAAGTAGCAGATATTTCAATTTTATTATTTCCGTAGATTTTATGGGTTTCATCAATAACTTTTTGCTCTTCTCCGGTAAATCCGTCTTGGTTAAACCCGCCAATCTGAGGTATCGCATTAAAGGCTATCTGGTTTGCAAAGCTGCTTTTGATGTCGTCTCTATCTTTATTTATTTGAGAAAAATATTTCTTATCTTTATTTTTTTCTACAATATATTTAGTTTCATCCCAAAGAGATTGGGCCGAGCTGCGCCCTCCGCCGCTAGTTGCCTGAAGACTAGTCATAATTATTTTATCTAAACCAAAGTTTTTAAATATTTGCCCTAAAGCTACAACCATCTGGATTGTAGTGCAATTTGGATTAGCAATAAGCCCTTGATTAAAAGAAATTTTATCTTTATTAACTTCAGGTACTACCAAAGGTACATTTTCCTGGAGGCGAAAATCCTTGCCATTATCAATTACCACGGCACCTTTTTCTATAAATTTGTGCGCATATTGAACACTTGCTCCCTTCTCTCCTTCGGTCCCAGCGAAAAGAGCAATGTCAATATTGTCAAAATTTTCTTCGTCTATAGCCTCAACTTGATAGGTTTGGTTATCTAGTTCAATTTCTCGGCTGGTCCGAGCAAAAATCCTTATCTTATCAGCAGGAAACTCTCTTTCTTTTAAAATTTTCAATATTTCAATTCCTACTGCTCCTACGCCAACAACTGCTACGTTCTTCCCCATACCTTAAATCTTTCTCCTTATTTATCAATTATCATTTATCAATTATCTCTTTCACAACTAAATCGCCAACTTCAGAGGTTGAGTATCCCATTCTTCCTGCTCCTAAAGATTTGAGCTTTTCTTTTACAATTTTCACTACTGAACTTTCAACTGCTTTAGCAGCTTGCTCTTGGCCAATTTGATTAAGCAACATCGAAATTGCACATATTGCAGCTAAAGGATTTATCACATTCTTACCGGTATATTTAGGAGCACTGCCTCCAATTGGCTCAAACATACTAACTCCTTGAGGATTAATATTGCCTCCGGCAGCTATTCCCATGCCGCCTTGAATCATTGCACCCAAGTCAGTTATTATATCTCCAAACATATTATCGGTAACAATTACATCAAACCATTCAGGGTTTTTAACCATCCACATACAAGTTGCGTCAACATGAGCATAATCGGTTTTTATTTCAGGATATTCTTTTGCGACCTTATTAAACACCCTCTGCCAAAGTGAAAAAACATAAGTTAAAACATTAGTTTTTCCGCAAAGAGTAAGCTTTTTTTCTCTATTTACCTTCTTTGTATATTCAAAAGCATACCTTATGCAGCGCTCTATTCCTTTATAAGAATTAATACTTTCTTGAATTGCAACCTCATCAACACTGCCTTTACGTAAAAACCCGCCGGCTCCACAATAAAGGCCTTCTGTGTTTTCCCTAACTACTGTAAAATTAATTTTTTGATCTTGGCCTAGATTTAAAGGGCAATACTTCTTATCATATAGAACAACCGGCCTTAGATTAATATACTGATCAAGCTCAAAGCGAAGCCGCAATAAAATACCTTTCTCTAGAATCCCCGGCTCTACATCAGGATGCCCTATTGCCCCTAAATATATAGCATCAAAACTCTTTAGTTCATCTATAGCAGAATCCGGCAAAATTTCCCCTGTATCTAAAAACCTTTTGCCGCCAAAATCATAATCTACAGTTTCATAATCAATTTTATATTTATCAGAAACTGCTGCTAATACTTTTAAGCCTTCTTTTACTGCTTCGGGCCCTGTACCGTCTCCTCCGATTGTTGCAATTTTATACTTTTTAAACATTTTTATCTCCTTTTTTATCTTTTAGCCAATTTATAAGCCCGCCTTTTGCTATAATTTTTTGTAAAAATTGAGGAAATGACTTTGTGGAAAAATTTTCATTTTTTCTCTTATTTATAATCAACCCTTTAGCCAAATCAACTTTAAGCAAGTTGCCTGTTTTAATTTTTTCTATATCCGTTAATTCTATAATTGGTAAACCAATATTAATAGCATTACGAAAAAAAATCCTGGCAAAGCTTTTTGCTATAACTAAAGAAATCCCGCAACCTTTAATCGCGACCGGTGCATGTTCTCGTGAAGAACCACAACCAAAGTTTTCCCCGGCTACAATAATATCACCCTTTTTTACCCGCTTGGAAAATTGAGGGTCAATATTTTCCATGCACTTAGAACCTAAAAATTTAGAATCTTGCGAGTCTAAATATTTAGCAGCAATAATATCGTCGGTATTTACATCTTTGCCTAATTTATGAACTCTACCTTTAATAACCATAGTTTGTAACCTCATTCCGAGGGACGATAGACAATCGCTTCTCCCTTTGATACTACTCAGGACTCGGCCTGAGCCAAGTCGAAGGCCTTCGCTAAGACGACAGACGCCTTCGTCCTTTCATCCTTCGTCTTTCATCCATCGGTACCTTCTTAACAATTTCTGCGGGATGGGTGATTTTACCGGTAATACTGCTTGCCGCAGCTACCGCTGGATTAGACAGATAAACAAAACTTTCCGGATGCCCCATCCGTCCAATAAAATTCCTATTAGTTGTAGCAAGAGCAACTTCGCCCTTATCTAAAATACCGGTGTGGCCTCCTAAACAAGGCCCGCAAGTGGGCGGAGAAACCATAAAACCTGCTTTATGAAAAATATCTAGATAACCTTTTTTGAAAGCCTGGCCATAAACCTTATGAGAACCTGGAATAACAATAGCCCTTAAGCCTTTTTTAATTGTTTTTCCTTTTAATGCCTCTGCGGCTTGGCCTAAATCCTTAAGACGCCCATTTGTGCAAGATCCAATAACAACTTGATCTAAACTTACTTTTTTCAACTTATCCACATCTACTACATTACTAGGCAAATGAGGACAAGCGATTTGGGGTTTTAGCAAAGAGATATCGAACTTCATAACTTTATAATAATTTGCATCTTTATCACTTTTAATCAATGGCACCTTTTTTATACGGGGATTTACCTTTTTTATAAATTTAACAGTTTTTTTGTCAGGTTCAATTATTCCAGTTTGAGCGCCAGCTTCTATCGCCATGTTACAGATAGTAAACCTATCTTCCATCCCCAAAGCTCTAATCACAGGCCCTCCAAATTCCATAACTTTATAAAGCGCTCCGCTTACTCCTATTTTGCCTATAGTATAAAGGATTAAATCTTTACCGGTAAACCATTGAGGAATTTTGCCTGAATAGACAAATTTAATAGTTTCAGGTTTCCTAAACCAACAAGTTCCTTCTTTGATAGCGGCAGCTAAATCTGTCGAACCTATCCCAAAACTTGCTGCTCCTAAGGCCCCATAAGTACAAGTATGAGAATCAGCGCCAATAACTAGGTCGCCAGTTTTGACTAACCCTTTTTCCGGTAAAAAAACATGTTCTATTCCGCAGGTATTGGTATCATAAAAATTTTTAATTTTAAATTTCTTCGCAAACTCTTTTAATTTTTTCACATTATTTGCCGCTTTTTGGTCACGAGCCGGCACAAAATGATCACAAAAAAATCCTACCTTTCTAGGATTATAAACAGAATTAAACTTAGCTTTTTCAAATATTTTAGCAGCTAAAGGCGCTGTTATATCGTTGCCAAAACAAAAATCAATCTTAGCATAGATAAAATTATCTAATCTTTTATTGATTGATTTCTTTTTTAAAATTTTTTCAATTAATGTTAGACCCATCTTATATCTTCTCAACTAAAAGAGAGGCATTATGGCCTCCGAATCCTAAAGAATTTGAAAGGCAGGCATCAACCTCTAATTTTCGAGCTTGATTTGGAGTATAATCTAGATCACACTCAGGGTCGGAATACTCGTAATTTATGGTAGGCGGAATCACGCTTTTTTCTAAAGTAAGACAACAACTAATAAACTCAATGGCTCCAGCCGCTCCTAAAGTATGGCCAAGCATAGATTTTATAGAGTTTATTGCTAAATTTTCGGGTTTTTGACCAAATACTAATTTAATAGCTTTTGTCTCCATTTTATCATTTAATAGTGTGCTTGTACCGTGGGTATTAAGATGAATAGGCTTATGTTTGTCAAAAGAAGCTTCAGCTAGAGCTGATTTCATTGCCTCAGCTGCAGATTCTCCATTTGGATTAGGTGCCGTAATATGATAGGCATCACAAGTACTTCCATATCCAGAAAGTTCACCGTAAATTTTAGCTCCTCTTTTTTTAGCATGCTCCATTTCTTCTAAAATAACTATACCGGCTCCTTCTGCCATAATAAAACCATCCCTGTCTTTGTCAAAGGGGCGGCTAGCCTTAGTTGGATCATCATTGCGCCTAGACAAAGCCTTAAGAGCACAAAAACCACCTACAGCAAGAGGAACTATACAAGCCTCAGTTCCTCCACAAACCATCACTTTAGCTTTTCCTTCTTTAATAACCCGATATGCTTCTCCAATAGCATGAGCTCCAGATGCACAAGCGGTAACTGTACAGAGGTTAGGGCCTTTTAGCCCAAACCGGATAGCTACATATCCTGCAGCTTCATTGGTAATTAACCTCGGAATCATAAAAGGAGAAAGCCTTCGCGGCCCTTTTTCCAAAAGCACTTTGTATTCTTTTTCTACAGTCTCAAGACTGCCTATGCCTGAGCCAATGATAGTCCCGACTTGATAGGGATTAATTTTTTCAAAGTCAATTCCAGCTTGATCAATAGCTTCTTGTGCGGCTTGAAGAGAAAATTGAACAAATCGAGGGATTCGCCGTTGTTCCTTTGGCAAAAGAAAAGTCGTAGGATCAAAGTCATTAACCTCACCAGCAATTTTACTATCAAATTGCTCAGAATCAAATTGAGTAATCGGCCCTACTCCGCTTCTTCCCTTGGTTAAAGCATCCCAAAAATCAACTTTGCCTATTCCAACCGGAGAAACTACCCCACAACTAGTAACAACAACTTTATTCATCTATAATTAAATTTGTTATTTCTTTTCTTCGATATATTTAATGGCTTCTCCGACTTTTGTAATTTTTTCCGCATCTTCATCAGGTATTTCTATGCCAAACTCTTCTTCCAATGCCATAACAACTTCTACTGTATCCAAAGAATCCGCGCCTAAATCATCAATGAAAGAACTTTCCGGTTTTATCTCTTCTTTCTTGACACCAAGCTGTTCTGAAATTATTTCCTTTACTTTCTCTTCAATCGCCATCAAAGACCTCCTTTTTTTAAATCATACCACCGTCAACAACAACTACTTGCCCTGTTATATAATCTGCTAACTGAGAAGACAAAAACAATACTGCATTAGCCACATCTTCGGTTGAACCAAACCTCTTTAAAGGAATTCTTTTAAGCATTTCCTCTTTAACCTTATCAGGAAGAACATCAGTCATTTTAGTCTTAATGTAGCCTGGAGCAACAGCATTTACATTTATTCCCCTAGCTCCTACTTCCTTAGAAAGAGATTTTGTTAACCCAATTAAACCCGCCTTGGAAGCTGCATAGTTTGATTGGCCAAAATTACCAATAATACCAATTATTGAGGAAATATTGATAATTTTTCCACTCCGCTGTTTCAACATTCTTTTCAAAACAGCTTTTGAAGTTAAAAACGTGCCTTTTAAATTAACTTCTAAAACTTTATCCCAATCTGTTTCAGAGAGCCTTAAAGCCAGGTTATCTTTAGTTATCCCGGCATTGTTAACCAATATATCAATCTTTAGAAACTTGTCAATAACTTTGTCTATAACATTTGACAATTGCTGATAATTTGTAACATCAATCGAATATGATTGAGACTCGGTAATACCGGATAACTCTTTTTTTGCAGCTTCAAGCTGAGCCTGGTCTAAATCAAACAAAACTACTTTTGCTTTTCTTTTAGCAAAACTGTAGGCAATTTGTTTACCAATTCCCCTGGCAGCGCCGGTAACTACCACTACTTTATCTTTAAAATCCATATTCCTCCTTTTAATGCATAATTGATAATTTATAACTTATAATTAAAATTTATTCTATTTCAATAATTTTTTTCTCAATTATCAATTATCAATTATCAATTATCAATTATTTTCTCTAAATCTTCCTTCTTCTCGATATTGATAACTTTTAAATCTCTGTCTATCTTCCTTAAGAGCCCTTTTAATACCTTTGAAGGGCCAACTTCATAGAAATTATTTATACCTTTTTTTGATAAATATTTTATTGAATCCATCCATAACACAGGACTGACTAATTGCTTAAGTAAATTTTCTTTTATTTTTTCAGACTTAATATCTTGACTGGCGGTTACATTGCTTATAATAGGAATATGTGCGTCAGAAAATTCAAAATCGGCAACAACTTTTTTAAGTTCTTCTCTGGCTGGTTCCATAAAAGGAGAGTGAAAACCTCCAGAAACTTTAAGCTCTATTACCCTTAACCCTTCTTTTTCTAATTTATTTTTTAATTCGTTTTTATTCTTTTTTTTTGTAGAAATAACAATTTGAGAAGGAGCATTCATGTTAGAAATATAAAAATCTAAATCTCTTTGTTTTGGCTCTAAATCACCCCGATTGGCTCCAATAACGGCAAACATAGAAGAAGGGTTAACCTTAGCTGCTTTCTGCATAGCTTGGCCCCTTGCTTTAACCAATAAAATAAGATCTTCTAAGCAAAGAACTCCTCCGGCATAAAGACAACTATATTCACCCAAGCTTAACCCTAAAACAAATTCAACATCCCCCAAATGAGGCTTTGACAGCTCATAAGCTGCTAAACTAACTGCTAAAATAGCCAATTGTTGAATAGCTGTATCTTTAAGCTGAGAGGAATCTCCGCTAAATATAGCTTCTGAAATTTTAATTCCGGAAATCCGTTCAACTAGATCAAAAACTTTCTTTGCTTCTTGAAAGTTTTGGTATAAACTCAAACCCATCTGAGGATATTGAGATCCTTGCCCCGGAAATATTATCGCTTTCTTACCCATAAATTAGTTAATTAGTTAATTGGTCAATTGGTTAATTGGTTACCATCAATGAATGTACGAATTAATTACGAATTTGCGAATAGGAACTTATTAAATTCGTATATTCGTACAGATTAGTAAATTCGTTGATTACTCACTACTCACCAATTAACCGCTCACCATCTACAATGCCCATTTGATCACACAACTTCCCCAAACAAGCCCGCCCCCAAAGGTATCTAAAACAACGATATCTCCTTTTTTTATCTTTGACTCCTGACAGGCTTCACAAAGAGCTACAGCACAAGAAGCAGATGACATATTTCCATAGCGAGAAAGATTAAAATATACCTTATCTTTTATTTTCAAGGTTTTAACTACGGCATCTACTATCCTTTTATTCGCCTGATGCGGAACTAGCATATCTAGATCGTCAGCTTTAAGCCCTGCTTCTGCTAAAGCAACTTTAGCAGAATCTACCATAACCCTAACAGCCACTCTAAATAATTCATTACCCTTCATCTTTATACAATGAAGTTTATCGTCAATTGTCTGATGTGAGGTTGGCATCCGAGAACCACCGGCCGGAATATTTAAAAGATCCGCACGTGAGCCATCGGCGCCTAGATGCGAACTTAAAAAGCTTTTTTGATCTGCCGCGGTCAATACCGCGGCTCCGGCTCCGTCACCAAAGAGAACACAAGTAGAGCGATCCTGCCAATCAGTGACCGAAGAAAGAACCTCACTGCCTACTACTAAAACATTTTTATATAATCCTGCCCCAATCATCTGCCAAGCACAGGTCAATCCATAAACAAATCCCGAACAAGCGGCAGAAATATCAAAAGCAGCTGCTTTTTTAGCTTTAAGCAAACTTTGCAATCGACAAGCAGTAGAAGGAAAAAAATTATCAGGAGTAATTGTAGCAACTATTATTAAATCTAAGTCATCAGCACCTAAACCCGCATTTTTTAAAGCTTGCTTAGATGCTTTATGAGCAAGTTCTGAAGAAGACATACCTTTAGCAATTCTTCTTTCTTTTATGCCGGTACGAGTTGTAATCCACTCATCAGAAGTATCTACTATTTTTTCTAGATCAGAATTTGTTAGTTTTTTAGGCGGCAAGTATTTGCCTAATCCTACTATCTTGACAGGTTTCATTTATTTTTTCCTTTATCCTTTCGTTAAGTTTTCTCTTTAATTCCCTAGCTGCTGCTCCGATTGCATTCTTTACAGCTTTAGCATCAGACCTCCCGTGGCCAATAATTACCGCTCCATCTACGCCCAAAAGAGGTGCACCCCCATATTCAGAATAATCTATTGATTCTTTAAGTTTTTTAAGATTTCCTTTTGCCAACAAAAGCCCTAACCGGCCCGGCAGGCTCTTTTTCATAAACTCAATAAAAAGTTTGCCCATTGCCTCGGTGCTTCCTTCAAGAACTTTTAAGGCAATATTACCAACAAAACCATCACAAACAATACAATCAGAACTTCCTGAAAGAATGCTTTTAGCCTCTATATTACCAGAAAAATTTAAAGATGAAAGTTCAAAAAGTTTATGCGTATTTTTTAATACCTCAAGGCCTTTAGAAGCTTCTTCGCCAATATTAAGAAGGCCTACCGTAGGCCTTTCTTTTTCTAAAACGGTACTATAATAAACAGAGGCCATCACTCCATATTGGAGAAGATGAATCGGTTTACAATCAATGTTAGCTCCCGCATCGATAAGCAAAGAAACACCTTTTTGGGTAGGAAACATTAAAGCTATACCGGGGCGCTCTACCCCCTCGATAAACTTTAAAATTAAAGCTGAAGCACAAACTACAGCACCAGTGTTGCCGCAAGAGACAAAAGCATCAATTTCTCTTTTTTTAAGAAGCTTACAGCCTACAACTATTGAAGAGTTTCTTTTTTTTCTTACTGCAGAAACCGGGGCCTCAGCCATATTAATTTTTTCTGGAGCATCAACAATAGCAAAATCTACCTTATATTTTTTAAGTTCTTTTCTTATTTTTTCCTTATCGCCAATCAAGACTAATTCTTGATCTATCTCCTTTTTAGCCAGAATAGCCCCTTTAACAATCTCTAAAGGCGCAAGGTCTCCACCGGATGCATCTATCCCTATCTTAAACTTAGCCATAAATTAACCTTGTCTTTTTTTCTTTTTATTTTCTTTTGGCTCTATTTTTATGATTTCTTTATTTTTGTAATAACCGCAAAAAGGACAGACCATGCTTTTAGGTTTAAATTTCTTACACTGACTACATTTTACCAGCGAGGGAGAATGTATTTTTTGATGTGTTCTTTTTTTATGAGTTCGTGCATGGGAGTGTTTTCGTTTCGGGTGTGCCATTATTTACCTCCATAATTTTCATTAATTTTATCATTCACTGCCGACAATACCGGCTCAGGTAAAAATTTATTCAGATCCCCTCCTAATAAAGCAACTTCTTTAATCAAATGAGAAGAAATAAAAGAATATTGGGGATGAGTCATCAAAAACAATGTCTCAATGCCTGGAGCTAGGCTTTTGTTAGTTAATGCCATTTTAAACTCATATTCAAAATCTGACATCGTCCTTAATCCTCTAATGATTGCATTGGCTTTATTCTGACAGGCAAAATCAATAACCAATCCGTCAAACCCTAAAACTGCTATGCCTTTTATGCTTTTAGTTACTTTTTTTACTAAATCTAGGCGCTGATCATAGGAAAAAAAACAGTCTTTAGTTGGATTTTTAGCCACCGCAACCACTAAACTATCTGATAAAGTATTGACTCTATTTATTATATCAAGATGACCGTTGGTAATTGGATCAAATGTCCCTGGATAAATAACTTTTTTCATTATTTACTTTTTGTATATAAGCAGACTAGATTGGCCGTAGTTTCTTTTCAAATCTAAGGAAAAACTTTTATATTTTTGCGCATATTGGTCATTTTCATAACAAAAACAAATTAAGTAACTAGAACGGGCTAATATATCATAACTTTCCAGCAGTTGCAAGCTCTTTATAAGCAAGCCTTTGTAATAAGGCGGATCAAGAAAAATAAGATCAAAAAAAGCTTTTTTTCTCCATAAATATTTTATAGCTAAAGAGCTTTCTTTGCAATAAATTTCAGCAGATTTATTTAATTTTAAGCTATTAATATTGCTCTTTATAGATTTTATGCTAGCTTTATCCTTATCTACAAAAACAGCCCGCTCTGCGCCTCGAGATAAAGCTTCTATACCCAAAGAACCACTACCGGCGTAAAGATCTAAAACTGTCTTGGCCTCAACCAAATCAAATATTATATCAAAACAACCTTTCTTTATCCGCTGAGAGACCGGCCTTATCTGAGCCGGGATTTTAATTTTTCTTCCTTTTAATTTTCCTCCTAAAACTTGCATTTTTTATCACCAAGATAGCCCCTTAATGGTTTAAATCCGGATTGGGCCAAATAAGTATCTTTTTTTACAACTTCTCTGGCAAAAATCCGTGCCTGTTTTAAAATCTTTAAATCTCTTAGAGGTTCCGCTATCTTCAAATTAGGTAATCCGTGTTGAAGCTGTCCAAAAAAATCTCCCGGCCCGCGCAGCTTTAGGTCTGCTTCAGCTATTTTAAAACCATCACTTTCTTTTTCTATTATCTCTAATCTCTTTTTAGCCTCTTGAGAAATACTTTCCCTATAAATTAAAATAAAAGTAGCTTTTTGGCTAGATCTTCTAATCCTGCCGCGTAATTGATGTAACTGGGATAAGCCAAATTTTTGCGGGCTTTCTACTACCATAGTCGTAGCATTTTTAATGTCAAGGCCAACCTCTACTACATTTGTAGAGATAAGAATATCAATTTTAGCTTTATTGAACTTATCAATTACTGTTAATTTATCTTGATTTTTTAACCGGCCATGGAATATCCCTATTGAAAACTTTGAAAATCTTTTCTTTATTTTTTTATGCATCTGATTTAGCGATTTAACCTCTAAGCCATCATTTTGGTCAATAATTGGATAAACTATATAAACCTGTTTTTTCTGTTTTATTTTTTCTTCAATTAAATCATAAACCCAACTTCTTTTTTCTTCTTTAACAACAATCGTATCCGGCTTACTTCGATTTGGAGGCAATTGATAAATAGTTGACGCATCAAGATCACCATAAATAGAGAGAGCTAAGCTACGTGGAATTGGTGTGGCGCTCATTACTAAACAATTTGGTAAAAGTTGGCCTTTTTTAGGTAAAAGTGTTCTTTGAGCTACGCCAAACTTATGTTGCTCATCTATTACCACCAATCCTAATTTTTTAAATTTTAGGTTCTTTTGAATCAAAGAATGAGTCCCTACTATAATCAATGAATCTTCTTTAGCTAACTTTTGTAAAACAGCATTTTTTTCTTTCACCGGCAATGATGATGTCAATATATCCACTTTACCCCTTAATTTAGCTAAAGAAGGGCCGGCTTGCTTTAATAAATCATCAATTGTCTTTTTATGCTGATAAGCTAAAACTTCAGTGGGAACCATAAAAGCTACCTGCCAAGACGACAAAGCAGATAAAATTATCGGAAAAAGAGCTACAGCAGTCTTTCCACTACCTACATCTCCTTGCAAAAGCCTATGCATAGGATAGGTTTTACTTAAATCCGATAAAATTTTAGTTAAAACCTCTTTTTGAGCTTGAGTTAATTGAAAAGAGAAAACTTTTTTAATTTCCTCTACCGCTTTTCTATCAACTTTTAAGGCAGGGCCTTTTTGAAGGCGATGTTTAGCCTTACGCAAATAAACCATAATTTGTGAAATAAATAATTCTTCAAAAATAAACCTTTGCCTAGCTAAATCAGCCTCTTTTAAAGAATCGGGAAAATGTATCTGCTTAAGACTTTTTGCAATATTAGGAATATTTTGTTTATCTCTAATGCTAAAAGGAATTGGGTCAGAAATTTGCGAATGATAATTTTTTAAAATAAAAAATATGGTTTTTCTAATATACCTTTGGCTAAATTCAGCCGGCAATCTATAAATAGATGTAATTTTACCAACTTCTAAATTTTGATCGTTGCCGCTCTGTTCAAACTTTGGTGAAATTATCTGTAATTTACCTTTATAACGAGAAGGTTTTCCATAGATAATTAACTTTTGACCTACTTTAATAGAATCGTTAAGATATGGTTGATTAAACCATTTACAATTAATTTTAGCAGTTTTATCTTCTAAAATAACTTCAAAAATACTTTTTATTTTTCGAGATCGGATAAAATAAGGAAATTTTTTTAAATTTCTAGCCAACACTTCTGCCTCAATTACCGCTGGTTTATTTTCTCTTAAATCTATGATATTTATGAAATTAGTTCTATCTTCATAACGAAAAGGGAATAAATAAAGAAGGTCCTCAATAGTATAAACCCCTGCTTTATTATTAAATACTTTTTCTTTGCGCGGCCCCACCCCTTTAATATAGCGTATAGGTGTTTTATTCATAATTTAGCCTTTTTTCTTTTGCCTTTTATCTTTTATATAATCTTTAATTATTTTTTTATGATCAAAAGCAATGTTAGGCGGTAAATTTAACAGAGGATCCCTTCCCTTAATCATAAAAACTGATGCATCCTTTGCATCTGATGCTGCTTTGAGCCTTCCCTTGCCTTTGCCGAGAAAAACTACTGAAACGGTATGAAAACGAGGATCTCTTTTATTATCTGAATAAACCTTAAACTGCTTTACATCCTTAAAATCAAGACCGGTTTCTTCTTTAGCCTCCCGAGCAACAGCTTTTTCTAGTTTTTCGCCATAATCAACAAACCCCCCCGGTAAAGCCCAGCCTAAAGGAGGATTTGTTCTCTTTATTAAAACTATTCCTTTTTTGTAACAAATAATAGCATCGACAGTAAGAAATGGCCCTCTATTAGCCTTTATATGATTCAGATATCCTATTATATTTTTTTTTAATATTTTATAACTTTGTTCAGTATATGTTATAAATGATACTCTTTTTAAAATTATTTCTTTTTTACTTCTTACAAAGCGAAAAAGCTCTTGAGCAATTATCTTAGAAAAAATACGAACATTAACATTCTTTTTAAAACCAGCCGTTAGAAAAGCAACAGAATTAATATTCTTATCTCTAATTCTTTTAAAACAATTTGCCAAAGTTCCTCGAATAACTTCCGGCTTAGGCTTATTATCAAAATTAATTAAAACAATATATTTAGTTTTAAAATAACTATTTTTTATCAATACTGCCTGATTTTTTTTCAATTGACCTAAATTGTTATTAATCTCCTTTATTTTTTTTAACTGGATATCTCTTTTAAAACTTTTTGATAAATCTATAATTATATTTTCTAATTCCACAAAACACCTACTTCTTTTTTGCTTTTTTTGCATAAATCTTTTCTGCAGCCGCTAAGGCTTCTGACTTTTTACTTATTTTACCCATAACCTGAAGTTCTTTAATTTTATTTAAAATTTGGCCGATCAAGGGGCCTCTTTTTATCTTAAAATGCTTCATAAGATCATAACCATCTATGATTTTAGGCATAGGTTTTTTCTTTTTTTCGATAAAATGGTCTTTGATCAACTTAAGCATTATTTTTTCATGGCGTTTTCTTTTTCCTAAATCTGCCAATGGGCCGCAAGTAGCTCTCCAATCAGCTAAAGAAAGAAAAATAATAGACACCCCCTCTTCTTGTGTATCACGAAAAAAACGGTAAACAGCCCTGCGACTGGGCGTAATTTGATCAGCCAAATACCCGGGCCGAAGATGCCAAAATACCATCTCCTCTAACGCTTTTCTTTCAGCTTTTGCTAACCGTATTTTTTTAGCAAAAAGAGAAGAAATATCTCTGCCGGCTTTTTCGTGAGCATGAAATATCGTCCGGGCTTTAGTTATTTTTTTCACAAAGGGCTTCCCCAGATCATGAAGCAAACAAGCTAATTTTATTATTTGAAATCTTTTTCGATTTCCGGATAAATTTTGATTAAAAAAATCAATAGCTTCGTTTTCTTTTTTGGTTTCTCTTTTACAAAGTACCTCAAATTGTTTTAAAGTCTCGATTGAATGGCCCCAAACATTCAAATGATGAAACCCTCCTTGTATAGTTTTTCGCATCTTCTCAACATAAGGTAAAATTTCATCAATCACTCTCACTTTATCCATTTTTTTAATTACTTTATAAGACTTTTTGGAATTAAATATTTTAAAAAGCTCTTCATTAATTCTTTCACAAGATACATTTTTTAGCTTTTTTTTATAGCGAGAAAAAAAGTTTAAAGTTTGTGGGTCAATCTTAAACTCATAGTTTGCAGCAAAAGAAAAACCTCTCAATATCCTCAAAGGATCATCGACTATCACCCCTTCTGCTAAGGATTTTATCCGTTTATCTTTTAAGTCATTAATTCCTTTATGGTAATCTAAAATTTTTCTTGGCTCAATTATATCCAGCGCTAAACTATTAATCGTAAAGTCTCTTAGTTCTAAATCTTTTTTTATGTTTTTTCCACGCATCAAAATAAAATCGTAGCTATATTTTTTTATATTTTTATTTAAGACAATTCGGAAACTAGAACTTTTTTTATCTAATACGATTACCTTCGCCCCAAAAGTTTTAGCTACTTTTTCAACAAATAAATTTATATCTTTTTCCACGCAAAAATCAAAATCAACTAAATCTTTGGATACCTTAATATAGCTATCTCTTAGAAAACCACCTACCAGCCACACCTTGATTTTTAATTTTTTCGCTATTTTTGAAATCTGATCTATTTGAGGAATTTTTTTTAGGTAAGTATCGAATTTCATAGATAAGTTCTTATCTTAAGGCAGTTTGACAATTAAAAAGGATGGCCGCTTATAAAAATCAACTATTACTTTATCTTTCTCCCTAAAACTTCACGCAACTCACGCAAAAATTGATTAATATCCTTAAACTGTCTGTACACAGAAGCAAACCTTACATAAGCTACATCATCTATTTTGGAAAGTCTTTCCATAACTAATTCTCCAATATGATTTGAGTCAACTTCTTGTTCAAATTTCTTTTGTAATTTAATCTCGATTTCAGAAACTATATTTTCCAATTTTTCTACACTTATAGCTCTTTTTTCACAAGCCTTAATCAATCCGTCTAAAACTTTTTGTTGAGAAAAAGGCTCTCTGCGCCCATCTTTTTTTATTACCATAAGAGGAGTTTTTTCCACATATTCATATGTAGTGAAACGCCTTCCACAACTATTGCATTCTCTTCTCCTCCTTATGGCAGAACCTTCAGAGGTAAGACGTGAATCAACCACTTTATCTTCATTAAAATTGCAATAAGGACAACGCATAACTGGTTAAATATCTCCTTTATTAAAATCCTTTAGCTTTAATAAGGCCATTTTTGCTTCTTTTAAAAATTCCATAGCCATTTTATCAGGATAATCATCAAAAACAACTATTTCATCAATACCAGCATTAATAATCATCTTTGCACAAATACTGCAAGGTGAATTTGTTATATAGATAGTACTTTCTTTAACAGATACACCATGTAGAGCAGATTGTAAAATAACATTCTGTTCGGCATGAAGCCCCCTGCATATCTCATGCCGCTGGCCGGAAGGAACTTCCATCTTCTCTCGTAGGCAACCAGTCACCTCACAATGGGTTATGCCTCTGGGTGCACCATTATAGCCGGTAGCAAGAATCTGCTTATCTTTTACTAAAACAGCTCCTACTTTCCGCCGCAGGCAAGTAGATCGTTTGCTAACTAAAAAAGCTACTCCCATAAAATATTGGTCCCAAGAGGGCCTTTTTTTATTTTTCATTTTAAAAATTTTATTTATAACTCAAAATCACCGTATAAGGGAAATTTCCCAGTTAAATTTAAAACCTCTTTTTTAATTTCTAATAATTTCGCATCATCTTCTCTGTTGGTTAGAGCCTGATTAATTAAATTAGCTATTTTTCCCATCTCTGTTTCTTTCATTAAACGAGTAGTAATTGCCGGGGTTCCAATCCTAATACCGCTTGTTACGACAGGCGATTTTTTATCAAAAGGAATAAGATTCTTATTTACGGTAATATTTACCTTATCTAAAATAAAAGAAGCATCTTTACCGGTTATATTTTTTTCAGTTAAATCCACTAAAAATAGATGATTCTCAGTTCCCCCGCTTACAATCCGATAATCTAAATCAGCCATATCTTTGGCAAAATAGGAACTATTTTTGACAACTTGTTTTTGATACCGGATAAAATCATCCTGTTGAGCTAACCCAAAAGCTACGGCTTTTGCTGCTATAACATGCATAAGCGGCCCACCTTGATTTCCAGGAAAAACTGCTGTATTGATTTTTTTGCCAAAATCTGATTTAGCTAAAATAAATCCGCCTCGAGGGCCACGTAAAGTTTTATGTGTTGTTGAAGTAACAAAATCTGCATAAGGACAAGGGTTAGGATGTATGCCGGCAGCAACTAAACCGGCAAAATGAGCCATATCTACACACAAAAAAGCTCCTACTTTATCAGCTATTTCCCGAAAGCGTTTAAAATCTATCTTTCTCGGGTATGCACTTGCCCCGGCAATTATCATCTTAGGTTTATTATCTAAAGCTAATTGTTCTATATTCGCATAGTTTAGGCACTCTGAACTTTTATCAACACCATATGAAACTATATTGTAAAATTTTCCGGAAAAATTAAGTGGATGCCCATGGGAAAGATGGCCCCCACAAGCTAAATCCATAGCTAAAATTGTGTCTCCCGGTTTTAATACCGCCATCATAACCGCAATATTAGCTTGGGTCCCCGAATGAGGTTGTACATTAACAAATTCAGCCCCAAAAAGAGCTTTAGCTCTTTCAATCGCAAGATCCTCTGCTATATCAACAAAATCACAGCCCCCGTACCAACGCCGATGTGGATAACCTTCAGCATATTTATTAGTCAACACCGAGCCTTGAGCTTCTAAAACTTCAGGCGGGGCAAAATTTTCACTGGCAATAAGTTCAAGATGTTCTCTTTGCCTTTTAAGCTCATGAGATATAGCAGAATAAATTTTTAAATCTTTTTGTTTTAATTTTTCAAACATTTAAGCCTCCTCATAACTGATTGTTATCAACGAATATACGAATCAATTACGAATGTACGAATATTTATAATATCATTCGTATATTCGTAAAGATTAGTACATTCGATGATTATATGCATTCGTTGATTATTGAGATTCCTCGGCTTTTCGTATCTTACGCAATCTTCGGCTATGCCTTCCTGCTTCAAAACCTTCTTTAAGCCAACTTAAAGCCATTTTTTTAGCATAATCCGGCTTCACCAAATCTGCAGCCAGCACCAAAACATTACTATCATTATGACAACGGGAAAGTTTAGCGCTTTTTATATTGTAAGCTAAAGCCGCCCTTATTCCCTTTATTTTATTCGCCAAAATACAGCTTCCAATTCCAGTAAAACAAATAACAACAGCTCTATCTGCTTTTTTATTAGCTACTGCAGACGCAGCTGGATAAATATAATCAGGATAATCACATGAATCCTTAGAAAATGTACCGAAATCAATAATTTTATGGCCTTTACCTTCTAAATAGTTTATTAAAGTATTTTTTAATTTAAAGCCACGGTGATCACAACCAAAAGCTATCCTCATATTAGTCTCCTTTTCCTAAATTATTATAACCAATCACTTAACTCGTTTATTGATTTTTTTATCATTTTATAGGCATTTTCATAAAAAACAAAACTTTTCCCTATTGGATCAGGAATATTTACGATTTTTTCAGAAAGAAGAAATTGAGTTAAATTAAAAATTCTCGCCCGAGCCGAAGGAACTTTTCTTAAAATATCTTCTTTTTGAGAATCTTCCATTGTAAAAATATAATCCGAAGAAAGTATCATTTGTTTTGTTAATTGCTTGGCTTTAAAGCCTGCTATATTAGTACCTTCCTGCTTTTGTATTACCTTCTCTACCTGCTCAGGCGGATGCCTACCTTCCGGAGCAGCAATCCCTGCAGAAATAATCTCATATCTTTGCAAAGCAGCTCTTCGTTTTTCCTGCAGGTATTTACGCAAAATATATTCAGCCATAGGGGACCGGCAACTATTACCCGTGCAAACAAATAATATTCTTCTTCTGATAAAAATAGCTGCAATCTGCTTTTCTGAAACTACACCTTCTCGTAATATTTTAAATGGTTTATAAGTTAAATCTACAACTGTTGATGATTTCTTATAATCAGCCTTTCCTCCGTCAACAATTAAATCTATTTGCCCATCAAAGCTTTCTTCTACTTGATCTGCAGAAATAGCTTCATTTTGGCCGCTTCGATTGGCCGAAGGAAAAAAAACCGCAGAACCAAGAAGCCTCAAAATACTATTGGCAACAAAATTAGAAGGTATCCTAATACCAACTTTACCTTCTGGATTCTTGTAATAAACAATGGTAAGAGGCCCCGGCCAAAAATTCTCTATCAATCGATGCCCAAAAGGATTAAGAGTTAAAAAATATTGGTTGATTGCTTTGTCTAAATCAGCTAAAGCAATGCTAAACGGTTTATCCAGAGGCCTTTCTTTTAAAGAATATAACTTTTCTACTCCATTCTTTTTATCAGTTCTTACAGCCAAGCCATAGACAGTTTCTGTGGGCATAGCTACAATTTTTCCTTGAGAAAGCATATTAGCTGCCCTTTTTATGTCCAATTTACCTATTTTTTTTGTATCAATTGTTATTTTTTCCATTGCTATTATTTAAATTTATTTTTTATTTTTTTAACTTTTTCTAAACTTGCATTATCCGATATTCCCATTATTTCTAAAGCAAAAATAATAGCATTGATAAAACCATTTTCTCCTAATCCCGAAGAAACAAGCCCGATTCCCTTAGGAGCGCTCACAATAGAAAAAAGCGAATCTAATCCATCCATCATTCCGCCTTTTAGGCCTACTCCAATTACAGGAATGTTTAGATAAGAAGCCATAAACCCAGGTAAAGCTGCCGCCAAACCTGCACAAGCTATAACCAAATCTATTTTGTCTTTTTCGATTTTTTTACAATAACTTCTTAACTTATCCGGATTCCTGTGAGCAGAGATTACTTTTAACTTATAAGAAACTCCCGCTTCATCTAAAAGTTGAAAACCTATCTTTAGTTTTTCTTTGTCTGACTTACTCCCCAAAACAACAGCTATCTTTTTTGTCATCTTATCCTCCTCTTAATTTGACTTTGGACATTGGACTTTGGACTTAGGACTTAACAAAGCTTTATCACTTATATCTTTTCTATACTGCATGCCCTCAAAGCTTATTTTGCCCACAACTTTATATGCCTTATCTTTTGCTTCTTTTATTGTACTCCCAAAGCCAACTACACTGAGAACTCTTCCTCCATTAGTTAATATTTTTCCAGCTTCTTTTTTAGTTCCAGCCTGATAAACCAAAATATCTCTTTGCTTTTGGGCAATTTCTAATCCCTTTATTTCTTTACCTTTTTGGTATTTATTAGGATATCCGCCTGAAGCCAATACTACACAAACACAAGCTCTTAGGTCCTCTTCAATTTTTGCCTCAGACAACTTTCCTCCAATAGTTTTTAAAATGATATCAGCTAAATCCCCTTTTAGCTTAGGTAAAACAACCTGCGCTTCAGGATCCCCAAACCTTACATTGAATTCCAAAACACTAGGCCCATTATCTGTAAGCATAAGCCCAGCATAGAGAATTCCTTTATATAATTTATTTTCTTTTTTTAACCCTTTTATCAAAGGATAAAATATACCATCTATTATCTGATCAAAACCTTGTTTATCTAGTAAAGGAGTCGGTGCATATGCTCCCATGCCTCCTGTGTTAGGCCCTCTATCATTATCAAAAGCACGTTTATGATCTTGTGAAGCTGCCAAGGGTAAAATAGTTTCTCCATCACTAAAAGCTAAAACTGAAAATTCTTGGCCTTTCAGGCAATCTTCAATAATTAAATTATTACCGGCCTGGCCGAATTTTTTTTCTACCATTATAGTATCTATTGCCGTCTTAGCTTCTTCTTTATTTTCACAAACCATAACCCCTTTACCAGCAGCCAAACCATCTGCCTTAACTACAACAGGAAAATTAATCTTTTTAAGATATTCTTTTGCTGAATTAGGTTGGTTAAAAACTTGAAAACTCGCGGTGGGAATATTATATTTTTCCATTAACTCTTTAGCAAACACCTTAGATGATTCTAACTGAGCTAATTCCTGGTTTGGGCCAAAAATTTTTAATCCTTTATCTTTAAACTTATCCACAATTCCTTTAGCCAAAGGAATTTCAGGGCCTACCACAGTAAGCCCTACATCTTTAGCTACTGCAAATTTCACCAAAGATTCAATATCATCAGCTTCAATGTCAATATTTTCGCATAATTGAGATGTCCCCCCGTTACCGGGCGCAATATAAATCTTATCAACTTTAGGGCTTTGGAATAATTTATCAACTAAACAATGTTCTCTAGCTCCTGATCCAACAACTAAAACTTTCACAGTTACCCCTGTTTTAACCTAGTTTAAAATAAGTTTATTTTTATCTTTAACAACTTCTCCGACCAAATAACTCTTATAGCTTTTATTCAATCTATTTAATATTCTTTTAGCTGCATCTTTTTTAACAACAACTATCAAACCAATACCCATATTAAAAACTGAATACATTTGAGTTTGGCTCAAATTTCCTCTTTTTTGAATTTTTTTAAATATATTGCCTGGGCACCAGCTTTTTTTACTCACCAGCAAACTCAAACCTCCAGGAACAATTTTAGTCGCTTTATTATAAAAAGCGCCACCAGTGATATGAGCTATCCCGGTTACTGAATTGCCCAAACTCTTAGATGAAAGCAAAGAAAGTATTGACTTTACATAAACACGTGTAGGTTTAAGCAAAGTCTTTTTGTGGCTTTTAAGATCTTTTTGATTTAATACCTTTCTTACTAAAGAAAAACCATTAGAATGAAGGCCCGACGAAGAAACCCCTATTATTTTATCCCCTTCTTTAATTTTACTCCCATTTATTATCTTTTTCCTATCAACTACTCCCAAACAAAACCCGGCTAAATCATATTCATCCTTTTTGTACATACCAGGCATTTCAGCAGTTTCGCCTCCCAAAAGACTGCAATTACTTTCTGACAAGCCCTGGTATATACCTCCAACCACTTTTTTTAAAACAGCTGGTTTTAATTTACCGCAAGCTATATAATCAAGGAAAAAAAGCGGTTTAGCCCCTAGGCAAATAATATCATTGACATTCATAGCTACTAAATCTATGCCCACTCCGGAATGTAGGCCAAACTTTTGAGCTAATTTCAGTTTTGTCCCCACCCCATCAGTAGAAGAAACCAGAACTGGATCTTTATATTTTTTGGCTACAGCTTTAAAATCAAAAAGAGAACCAAAAACAGAAGTCTTGTTGATTTTTTTAGAAGAAACAAAAGAACCAATCCCTGCTACAAACTGATCCGCTTTTTTTATATCTACACCAGCTTTTTTATAATCAATTTTTCCCATGAATTCTCCTCCATTGAAAATGAAACTATTTAACGAATACCTTAATTTTCAATGGCACTGAGCCGAATTACTCGGCGAAGTGCCTTCTCAATTTACCCCTGCCTGTACTAAGTGCAGGCAGTGATAGCTATTTCTTTCCAGTCCAGCAATAAAGACAAAGCTTATCTTTAGGTAAACCAATCGCCGCAACCATATCGTCAATTTTTTGATATTTTAAACTAGTTACTCCTAAATCTTTAGCTATCCAAGACACCATCTTATTATATTTGGCAGATTTATCATTTATGTATTGAGAAGCATCTTTTATTTCCTTTTTCTCAATTGCTTTTATCGCCCGGCGGGCCACTAATTCTTTTTTAGCCCGAGTTGAATAGTTAAAGACGCAAGGAAACATTAAGGGCGGACAAGCAACCCGAACATGAATTTGTTTAGCTTTATTTTCCCATAATTTTGTAAGAGTATAACTCTTAAGCTGAGTACCTCTTACGATAGAATCTTCACAAAGAACAATTTTTTTATTTTTGATTATTTCTTTTATCGGAATAAGTTTCATTTTAGCTACTAGATTCCTTATACTTTGTAAAGAAGGAAGATAGCTGCGCCCATATCCGGGTGTATATTTAACCAAAGGCCTGCGAAAAGGAATACCCTTGCCCAAAGCATACCCTATAGCATGAGCAATACCTGAATCTGGAACTCCAGCTGCTAAATCAGGTTTAATTCTGTCATTTCGAGCTAAACATCTACCACAATTTTCCCTTACCTTTTCTGTATTTATGCCCTCATAAGAAGAAGCAGGAAATCCTGTATAAATCCATGAAAAAGCACAAACCTTTAAGTTTTTCTTGATGCCGGCCTTTTTCTGCTCTAAGCTCTCTTTATTTATAAATACAATTTCACCCGGCATTAGCTCTTTTTCGACTTTAAAATCTAAATTAGGAAAAGCCGCAGTTTCGGTAACAACTGCAAACCCACTTTTATTTTTCCCGATAATTAATGATGATATTCCGTATTTATCTCGAGACGCATAAATCCCCTTTTTCGTTAAAATTAATAAAGATATAGAACCTTCAATCTTTGAATACATATATTCTATCCCTTTATCCAAAGACCCTTTTTGTAAGATTAATTTACTTACCAGTTCACATATATTTACCCGGCTATTAGAAACTTCACTAAAAGAAAAATTATTTGAAAATAATTCTCGAGCTAAAACCTTCCAATTATTTATCCACCCATTTATCGCCAAACAAAAGTCTCCAAACCTGGATTTAACATATAAAGGTTGTTCTTCATAACTTATAGTTCCAATTCCTTTGTCACCTTCTAAAGAACTATATTCTTCTAACAATTTAGACTTAAACTGGCTATTGCTTATATTGTGGATCTTTCTTACCATTTTTTTCCCAGATAAGGCCACACCTCCAAAATTAGTCCCAAGATGAGAATGATAATCGCCAAGATAAAAAAGCTGATCCATACACTTTTTATTTTTAGAAACTACTCCGAATATACCACTCATAAACACTCTCCCTTGTTAAATTACCTAAAATAATCTACGGAATTTTTAAACAAACTGAAACCATATGGATCCTTTTTTTCTTTTTGCCAATATGGATATTGATGCTGAAAAATAAACCTTTCTGGATGCGGCATAAGCCCAAGGACTCTACCAGTTTGGTCTAGAATACCGGCAATATTATCTAAAGAGCCGTTAGGGTTATCCGGATAATTAACCTCATTGCCCTTGCTGCTGCTATACCTTAACGCAATCTGATTATTATTTTTTATTTTATTTAAAATATTCTGTTTGCAAAACAGTTTACCTTCAGCATGAGCAACTGGCAAGTAAATCAATTCCGGCAACTGTTTAAACCATATTTTTCTGGCTAAACAATTAGAACCAGAATCTATTTTTAACTGAACCCACCGATCTTCAAAGCGTCCGGAATCATTTTCTATCAAGCTTAAACTTTGGTTAAAATTTAAATTAGGAAGAATACCCGATCTAACCAAAACCTGAAAACCATTGCAAACTCCTAAAATCAAACCTCCTTTGTAAATAAAATTTTTCATTTTATCTTTTAACCAAAGAATAATTTCTAATGAAAATATTTTTCCTGCTCCTAAATCATCCCCGTAACTAAAACCTCCCGGAATACAGATAATTTGATAAGAAGAAAAATCCTTTTTTTTCTTGATAATATTTATATGATCTAGTTCAGTTTTTGCACCAGCAGCTTTAAAAGCAAATTCTGTTTCTTTATCACAATTTGTTCCAGCAGTACGAAAAATTAAAACATTGGGCTTTGCCATAGCTACCTGCTCTTTATCTCCTTTGGTTCCCATCTAAACTCTTGAAATGCCTTAAGTAAACTTCCTTCTAAATATGATAAACTCATATCAATGATTTTATTTGATTTTTTATTATGTACAACCACCTGTTCATCGGCCAAAACACAGCCAATAAGCCCAAAAGGCACTCCCTGGAGTTGATTTTCAAACTCTTCTTTTTTATCTTTAGATACCTCAACTAAAAACCTCGAAGGAGATTCAGAAAATAAAAGTTGATAATCTTTGCTGCTTTCTTGAGCCGGCACCTCCTCTAAAAAAAGAGACACCCCCATCCCAGAACCTACACACATCTCAGAAACAGCCACAGCAAGCCCACCTTCAGATAAATCATGGCAAGAAACAACTAACTTTTGCTTTATAGCTTTAGATAAATTAATAAAAGTATTTTTGGCGTCAGGCTCAACTTTTGGCACCAAGCCCTGTTTTATGCCTTTTTGCCTTAAGTATTCAGATTGGCCGAGCTCTGGTTTAGTTAAACCAATTAGATAAATAAGATTACCTTCTTTAGAAAAACTACTGTCTAAGGCTAACTGCCAATTATCTAATACCGATACAGCTGAAATTAAAAGTGTCCCTGGAATAGTTATTTTATCTTTACCTAAATTATATTCATTGTATAAACTGTCTTTGCCCGAGATAAAAGGTGTGCCAAAATAAACAGAATAATCATAACAAGCTTTTGCCGCCCTTACTAAACTGCCCAATACTTGAGGATCTTCCGGTGAGCCCCAGCTAAAATTATCTAAAATAAATGTTTTATCTAAGGATGCTCCAGTTGAAACTACATTTCTCATAGCTTCATCGATAGCCAAAGCAGCCATCCAATAAGGATCAATGTCAGAATAAAAAGGATTTATTCCGCATCCAACTACGACAGCTTTTTGACTGTCAAGCTTAGGCCTTATTACTGCCGCATCGTTGGTTTTAAGCGGCGAATTGCTAATCGCCTTTAAAACTGACCCCCCTTGAACCTCATGGTCGTATTGATTCAAAATCCAATCTTTAGGGGCAATATTTGGTGAACTTAGAATAGCAGCTAAATCATGATTATAGTTATTTTTTTCTTTTAGTTTTTCTTTCTTTTGTTTGCTATTTACCCAAATAGCTTTTTTTGAAATTTGAAGGCTGCTGAAAATAAAATCCATGCCTAACTCTGCCACCTTATTATCCTGATAAAAAAGAGTTAAATCGTTAGATCCGGTTACCTGGCCAACTACCCTCATATCAACTTCTTCTTGTTTGAAAATATCTTTTAGCTCCTTGATTTTATCTTCTTGGGTAAAAAAGACCATTCTTTCCTGGGATTCAGATATCCAAATATCTGTATAGGTTAAACCTTTATATTTAAGCGGGACCTTATCAAGATAAACCTTAACACCATAATCTTTAGCTAACTCAGTAACCGCACTCGAAAGCCCTCCGGCTCCACAATCTGTAATTGCAGTAAATAAATCCCTTTCTTGAGCCTGCATTAAAGCATCTGCAACTTTCTTTTCTTCAATAGGATTACCAATTTGCACAGCACTTCTCAGCCCCGTAGTTTCTTGGTCTAATTCTTGTGACGAAAAAGTAGCACCATGAATTCCATCTTTACCGGTTTTTGCTCCACAAACCACAACTAAATCACCTTTTTTAACTTTTTTAAAAGATTTATCAGAAGAACCAATCCCAAGCGTTCCACAATACACTAAAGGGTTTCCTAAAAAACGATTGTCAAAAAGCACTGAACCGGCTACAGTAGGAATACCCATTTTATTACCATAATCTCTCACCCCGGATACTACTCCTTTAATGATTCTACGCGGATGAAGTAAACCTTTAGGCAAATCTTTATCTTCTACTTGCCAATTAGAAAAACAAAAAGCATCTATCGAGGCAAATGGCCTAAACCCGGACCCTGTGCCTAACACATCTCTAATAACCCCGCCAATACCAGTTGAAGCCCCTCCGTACGGTTCAAGGCTCGAAGGATGATTGTGAGTTTCGACTTTAAAGCAAATATTTTGGCCTTGATCAAACTTTACAATGCCTGAATTATCAACGAACACAGATACACATTCAGGAGAATTTATTTCTTTGGTTGCTTTCATTATTGTAGATTTAAGTAAATTATTTATTTTTTCTTTTTTTATAATTTTTCCATCTGTTTTTTCTTCATAATCAATAAGCCCGGAAAAAGTTTTATGCCCGCAATGTTCCGACCATAAAACAGCTAAAGTCTCTAATTCACAATCAGTAGGATTACGCCCCAATTCTTTAAAATACTTTTGAATCTTTTTCATCTCAAGAGTATTTAAAGCCAGGCAGCCCTCTTTAGATATTTGATCTAGTTTCTTTTTATCGGCTTCTAAAATATCTATCACCTTAAGTTCAAAACTATAGCGGCTGGCTGCCAGCTGAGATAAACTTTCCAGGCTTTTTAATTTATTATAATCAGCTACTTGTTCGATAACCGGATTATAAATAATTTTGGGCCCTAAAGAATGAATCTGGGCCTGGTTAAGGCCGTCAAATCTATATAGAGTGGCAGTATGAACTTCAACGCTGCCTAAAGATAAGTCATCAATAGCTTTTTTTAAAGAAACGGCAACAGAATCAAAAACACCGGGATGATAAATTACCATAATCTCTTGGCTAGAAGGTTTTTTACTAAAAACACCTTTAGATAAAGCATATTCTTCTGTGATTGGATCTATAAGAAGCTTTTCTGCAATTTGTTTAATCTTTTTAAGATCAAACTCTGCATCAATAAAATATACTTTTTTTGTAGATAAAGAAAAATCTTTAAACCCTAAATCTTTTATCTGAGATTTAAGCTCGATACTTTCTTCTTCCTTCTTAGAGAATACATCGATTCTCCAAATCATAAAACTCCTATTATTTATTAATTAATCAGCTAATGAGGGGTTTAACTTAAATTAAACCTTTTATAAATTTTGTCTATATTTGCTAGATAATTGTACGGGTCAAATATGTCATTTAGAATCTTTTTATCCAAGATATCTTTTATCTTGTTGTTTTTAAACACTTCTTCTTTAAAATGTGAACTATTATTAATTACCCTTAAAGAAATTTCTTGAACTAGATCATATGCCTGCATTCTAGATAAACCTTTTTTCATAAGTTCAATTAATACTTTTTGAGAATAAACTATCCCTCTGTTAAGCTCAATATTTCTAAGCATTCCTTTAGAGCTCACATTTATTCTGGATATAACTTCTTTAAATTTTTGCAGTATATAATCTATAATTATTGTTGAATCCGGGATTATAACCCTTTCTACTGAAGAATGTGAAATATCTCGTTCATGCCAAAGATTTATATTTTCCGAGGCAGCAAATGAATTAGAACGAAGCAAACGTGCTAAGCCGCAAATTCTTTCACAAATGATAGGATTTTGTTTATGCGGCATAGCTGATGAACCTTTTTGTCCTTTATAAAAAGGTTCTTTAGCTTCATTGACTTCTGTCCGATGAAGATGCCTGATTTCGGTAGCAAATCTTTCAAGAGTTGATCCAATCAGTGAAAGTAAAGATAAAAAATATGCAAACCTTTCTCTTGAAACAATTTGCGTAGAAATTTTTGCTCTATTTATGCCTATCTTTTTACAAATATAGTCTTCGGTATTTGGGCTAAAATAAGCAAATGTTCCTACAGCTCCAGAGATTTTTCCGCAAACTATATAATCAAGGGCTTCAGATAATTTCGTTCTTTCCTCCATTAAATCGTTATATAAATAAAGAAATTTTAGCCCAAAACTATAAATTTCAGCATGCATCCCATGGGTCCGAGCCATGCAGATTGTATCTTTATACTTTATTGCTTTCTTTTTAGCTACAGTTATTACTTTATCTAAATCAGACAAAATAATTTTACAAGCATCTTTTATTTGCCAGGCTAAAGTTGTATCTAGAAGATCTGAAGAAGTAAGGCCCCGATGAAGATATTGTGCAGCTGGGCCAATTTGACCTGATATATGTTTTAGGAAAGCTACAATATCGTGACAGGTTTTTGCTTCAATGTCCTTTATTTTACTAGTTGAAATTTTTACTTTAGAAAACTTTTTACTAGTTCCTTTCGGTATCTTCTTTTGTTTCTCTAGAGCTTCACAAAGTAAAGCCTCAATCTTTAAAAAACGCCTAAACTTCTCATCTTCTTGCCAAATTTTACCTATTTTTTCCGGGGTATATCTTTTGATCAAACCTGCCTCCTATATAAATGTTTGTAGGAATACAATATTAGCAGAAGTGGCTAAACCAGTCAATTAAAATATATTTTAAAAGCTTTCCTGGTTTGAAGGAAAAGTTTCCTTTTTTATGGCTTGATCAAATAAATTTATTGCACCTTTTATTTGATAAGATAAATTAGAAAAAGTTCTTACAAATTTCATTTTATTAGGATACATACCCAATAAATCATATAAGACTAAAACTTGGCCGCCACAATGTTTCCCAGCCCCAATACCAATAGTAGGAATATCTATACTCTCAGTAATTTGTTTAGCGATATCTTTTTTTATGCATTCCAAAACAATACTAGAGACACCTAAGCCTTGTAATAGCTTAGCTTGCTTAATTAACTTATCAGCCGATTCTTTATCTTTACCTTGAACTTTATAACCACCCAAAAGATGCACAGTCTGAGGCGTAAGCCCAATATGGCCCATAACCCAAATATTTTTTTCTACCAATTTTCTAATCACTTTTTTACAGCCCTTGAACCACTCTATTTTAATCCCATCAGCCCCAGCTTGGATAAGCCTTTTTGCAATTTCTAGGGGTTGACTAGACTTTTTCTGGCATCCTGAATAAGGAATATCTGCAATAATAATTTTATCAGGAGCGCCTCTAGAGACTGCCTTGGTATGGTTCAACATCTCCTCAATAGTTATTTCTTTTGTGTCAGCAAGGCCCAATGAAACATTAGCCAAAGAATCTCCCACTAAAATAATATCAATAACGCTTTGATTTAAAATCCGGGCAAAAGAATAATCATAACAAGTAACTATCGATATCTTCTTTTCTCCGGCCATAACTTGCTTAATTTTTATATTGTTTTTTTTCATAATTTACCTTAACTTAATTAAATTCTTTTAGTTTATCTTTTCTATTTCAGCTTCAGTTACAAAATAAGCAGTAATTGACGGGTCATCCTTTATAATTTTTTTTGCAAACTCTTTTCCATTTATAAAAAAAGTTGTTGCTAATACATCTGCTTTTATACATTTTTTTGCAATAACTGTTACTCCTAAAAATTTTTTATTAACTGGATATCCAGTCCGCGGATCAATAATATGAGAATAGCTCTTTCCGGATTTTTCATAAAATTGCTCATAATTACCAGAAGTTGCAACAGCAGCATCAACTACTTCTATGATTTTAATAATCCCACTTGGTCCTTTTATCCCAACTCTCCAAGGCTTTTTTTTGTTTTTACCTAAACAATACACCTCTCCACCGGCATTAACCAAGGCACTCTCAATGCCTGACTTTTTTAACTTTAGAACGGCCTTGTCAACTATGTAACCTTTAGCAATCCCAGAAAAATCAATAGTTAACTGATTGTCATTAATTCTGATAGTTTTTTTTGCCTCATCAATCTCAATGCTATCTATATCCCCTGCATCTTGTAGCTGCGCTATCTCCTCAAAGCTAGGAAATTTACTGGTTTGACTCTCTTTGCCCCACTTTTTCCAAAAACTATATAATTTAGCCTTTGTTATATCAAAAGCGCCTTCGCTTAATTTATAATATTTTTTAGCTGCCTTTATAACCTCAACCAACTCACTTGATGCCTTAAATGCTTTATTTGGACTCTTATTTAATTTATAACTTTCTGAATTCTTTTGGTAACTATTAAAAATTAAATCTAGACGCCTAAATTCTTGGTAGACAACTTTAGCAGCATGTTCATCTGGCGATTGTACTTCTAGATAGGTGCCGGACACAATAAATTTATCTTTATTTATAAAAGGAGCACAAGAGCTAAAAAATAACAAAAATAAAATTATAGCTTTTTTAAGCATTTATATTTTTCTGGTTAGCCTTAATGCTTTTTCTTAAAAGTAGCTGCAACTTTATTGATTATACCGCCTCGGCAACTAAATTCTGCGGTTACTTCTATTTTGCGAGGATTTAGTATTTTTTTTAAGTCTTTCATAATCTTATTTACTACGTGCTCATTGTAAATTTTTACATTATGAAAAGCATAAATATAATATTTCAAAGATTTTAATTCAATCAATTTTTTATAAGGGGTATAGCGTATTGTCAAACAAGCAAAATCAGGAAGATCGGAATAAGGACAAACACTACTAAACTCTTGTGAGCTTAGTTGAACATCAATTATCTTTTTTGGGTATTTATAAGAAATGGTTTGTAAAATTGAGACATCAATATCTTCGGGCAAAAAACTCTTAGATACAGTTTTTTTGGCCTTTTTTTCTAGAGAAGATATTTCTCGTTTTTCATAAATCATAATATTTTATTATACCAAAACTTCCTTCCATTTCCACCTTTTCTCCTAACCTATTTATATTTATTAATCTCAAGATTGAAATAATAATTCAGGGTTTACAGTTAAAGAAGCTGGAAATAACAAATTATTTTGAAATAAATCTTCTAAATCAAAATGATAAGCCATAAACCTTTGAATGATTTGTAATATTTCGTTTTGAGAGCGCAAGCTTAACTGAAGGCGGCTGGCTGCTGCAATTGAATTATTTTGAATGTAACTAAATGTTTTCGATGCTTCTTTACTTATACTTTTATAGTCTTGATAACTTTTGCAACATCTAGCGCAAAGAAGCCCTCCTTTTTTAGTACTAAAAAAACGAGGCCCTCTAATTAGCTGCTGACAAATTATACAATGATTAAACTCTGGTTTAACTCCGGCTAAAGTTAAAAATTTAATTAAAAAAAGATAAAATGCCTTAATATGATCTTTTTCAATTAAACGGATACAATGAAAAGTGAGGTTAAAAACATACCTATTTTTATCCCACAGCTGCATAGTTTTATCTAGTAAACTTAGAAAAAACCCCGCTATCGCCGCTTTTTTTAAATTATTTCTTAAATAAGAAAACTCACTAATAAGTTCTGCTTGCGAAACTAACCAAATTTCACTATCTCTAGGATAAAATATAAATTCATTTAAGCTAAAAGTATCTAAAGGAGTAGAAAACTCTTTTTTTTGTCGGTAAAATCCTTTAAAAATTCCTCTGACTTTACCAAATTTATGTAAATAGAGAGTCGCAATTATACTTGTTTCTCTAAAATTAAATCTCTTTAAAACAAAACCTATATCTTTTTTAATCATGGTTATAGTTTTATTTTTTTAAACTTAGAAAAAATTTCTTGTTGTTTTTGCTCCATTTCTTTCCTCTGTTTGGATGTTTTATCTTTAAAACCAATAAGATGTAATATACCATGAATAGCATAAAGCAATAGTTCTTTTTGCCAATTAAGTTTCAATCCTTTTGCAGTAAGAACCGCTTCCTCCACAGAAATAACCACCTCTCCTAAATAGTTTGGTTCCATATCGTCAGCTAAAGAAAAAGAAATAACATCAGTGGCGGTATTTTTTCTAAAATAGTTATAATTTAACTCAGCTATAAACTGATTGTCGCAAAAAACAAAAGAGGCCTTTTTCTCCTCCATCATTAAGTAAGAAAATATTTGGTTTAAATATTTTCTTATTCTTTGCATATCTATTTTTTTAATCTTTTGTCGATTGGATATTTCCATGCAGAGAAGGTAGGGGCGCATTGCAATGTGCCCCTATCTTTGTTTAAACATTTTTCTTGTCTTTGGGATAGTTAATTCGTGTATGAAATGTTGCATTTAATATGCGAATAAAACTTTGAGTAATTTTTTCTAAATCTTTCAAGGTAAGATTACTTTCATCTAATTCGCCTTCCATAAACCGCTTTCTTACAATCTCTCTGATCATCTCTTCTATTCGGGCCGGATTCGGTTCAGAAACAGTACGTGAGATAGCCTCAACTGAATCAGCTAAAGCAACAATAGCAATCTCTTTAGATTGAGGCTTGGGGCCTGGATATTTATACTCTTCTTCGTGTTTATTGCTTGGATCAACTTCTTTTGCCCGATGATAAAAATAATAAACTAAAGTTTTACCATGATGCTGACGAATAAAGTTAATTATTTGCGGATTAATATGGTATTTCTTTGCTAACTCAACCCCTTCTTTAACATGGTTGAAAATAATTAGCTTACTCATTGAAGGTTTTAACTTTTTATGCATATCTTTATAGTTTACCAAATTCTCAACAAAATACTGAGGCTTAATCAGTTTTCCAATATCATGATAATAAGCCCCTACTCTAGCCAGAAGTGAATTAGCTCCAATAGCTTCTGCCGCCGCCTCGCTAAGATTAGCCATAACTAAAGAATGTTGGTAAGTCCCGGGAGCTTCAAGTATTAAACGTCTTATCAAAGGGTGATTAAAATCAGAAAGCTCAAGCAAAGAAATGTTGGTAAGGACTTTAAATATAAATTCAAAAATTGGAAGTATTCCTAAGACAATAATTGAAGATAGAATGCCATTAATTAAACATATCTTAAGCAAACCTAAGTCTAATGTAGAAAACATTAAAAACCCATTTTTGCCCTCTAAAATATAAGCCATAATAAATTGTACAACTCCAGCTAAAAATCCCGCTTGAATTACCTGGAAACGGCGCCTAATCCGAAAACTAAATAATGAAGCTATGATTGAAGCTATGAATAAACTTAAAGCTACGCTAAAGCTTCTATCGGAAACCTCACCAGCTAAAACGGCAATAAAAAGAGAAAAAACAAATGATAGTTCCAAATTCTCAAATAATAGAGTAATCAAAATAGCAAAACCTATAGCCGCTATGCCATAAGCAGGTATTTTAAATATTATTGTAGTAAGTACCGGTATAAAAATAGCAATTATAGCAAGAATAGATAAATCTAGAAGAGATGGTAAATTGTCCGGCCGGCGAAAAAATTGTAAATAGATAAATAAAGCTGCAATCAAAGCAAGCAAAGAAAGACTAATTGAATAAAGAAAAAAAGTAAAAACTGCAATCAAAAAGAAACTAGAGCCGATTATTGCATTCTTTAATTTTATTTTATTTTTACCCAATGAAATATCCATTTTTTAAAGCTTGCTCTGATAAAAAGTTTCATAAGCTTGAATTATTTTTTGAATTAAAGGATGCCTTACTACGTCTTTTCCTTTTAACTCAATAAACTCTATGCCTTTAATTTTTTTTAGTATACTCTTAGCCTCTAATAAACCAGTGGGTTTTCCTCCCGGTAAATCACTTTGAGTAATATCACCGGTAATTACTGTTTTTGAGTCAAACCCTAATCGAGTTAAAAACATTCTTAGTTGTTCTGAAGTACAATTTTGTGCTTCATCTAAAATCACAAAAGCATTATTAAGGCTTCTGCCCCTCATATAAGCCAAAGGAGCTATTTCTATTATTCCTGCTTCAAGATACTCTTCTATGGCTTCAACATCCATCATATCATATAAAGCATCATATAAAGGACGCAGATAAGGATTAAGCTTCTCCTGCATACTTCCGGGTAAATACCCCAAAGATTCACCGGCTTCAATGGCAGGACGAGTAAGAATAATTCTCCGTACTTTTTTTTCCAATAAATAATTTACAGCCATCGCCATAGCCAAATAAGTCTTACCAGTTCCGGCAGGGCCAGTCCCGATGACAATATCGCTTTGGTTAATTGATGCAATATAATTAGCTTGGCCTTTTGTCTTAGGAAAAACTTTTTCTTTACTTCCAGAGAATACTTTTATTCCATCTTTGGTTTTATTTGGTGTTTTAAAAAAAGTGACAGGCTCTTCTGAATGGATAAAATCAACCAACTCTTCTTGGGAAAAAATGAATCCTTCCCGAGTTAATTTAATGATTTTATTAAGCTGGGTTAAAGCCCTTTCCAGATTAGATTTTTTCCCTTCGATAGCTATCCCTTGAGAAATTAAATAAACAGAAACATCTAACTCTTTTTCTAATATCTTTAAATTCTTATCCTGGGAGCCAAAAATATACTTAAGCTTAGATGAATCATCTATGGGAATTATTTTACGCATACAAAAAGGTCTTATTTTAGAATAGGTATTTTAATCGTTTTGCCTGGATATATTTTATCTGGGCTTTTTAAAGTATCTTTGTTTTCTTGATAAATAAGCTCCCATTTTTTTGTTGTACCGTAAAATTTACGCGAGATTTTTTGTAAAGTATCATTTTCTACAATAGTATAATCTTCATACTCATATTGAGAAGATGCCATATCATATTCTTTAGTTTTTATCTGAGGAACTATAGACTCTTCTTTCTGATCAACTTCTTTTTGCAGTCCATCTTCTGACTCCTTACTATCAACTATAACTTCTTTTGACTTAGGCCCAAACTCAAATTCTAACACCGATACCTTCCGAGTCGAACTTAACCTGCTTTCTTTTGTTGTTGCAACAGGTTCTCCGGTTAAATATCCTTGGTTGCCTTTGATGTCTGTATCTGTACGCGGTTTTTCAACTGTATAAGTCCTAACCCCCATACATCCTGATAAAAATATAATCAGTAATAAGAATAATATTTTTTTCATTTTCAGCCTCCCTTTTAAAGCTACTTTTCTCTAATCTTTCCTTTCTATTGTTTTTATTCCTAATTCATTAAGTTGGTTTTCCAACACAGATGAAGGTGCTCCAGTTAAAGGAGAAACTCCTCTTTGTGTTTTTGGAAAAGCAATTATATCTCTTATGCTGTCAGATCTGGTTATTATAGCATATAATCTATCTAAGCCAAAGGCAATACCAGCATGAGGGGGGACTCCAAACTTAAAAGATCTCAATAAAAATCCAAACTTTTCATCCGCTTCTTTTTCAGATATTCCTAATATTTGAAAAACCTTTTTCTGAGTTTCCGCTGAATGTATCCTTACCGAACCACTCCCAATCTCTTGTCCATTTAAAACAAGATCATAAGAACGTGACCTTACTTGAGCTAAATCTTTATCGTCTAGTTTATCAATATCTTCAGTGTTAGGAGCAGTAAAAGGATGGTGCATAGATTGCCAACATTTGTCTTGCTGGTTATATTCAAAAAGAGGAAAATCAGTTACCCATAAGAATCTATAATCAGGAGATGTTGCCTTTTCCTTTATATCGGGTTTATCAGATTTATATTTTTCCATCGCTTCTTGATAAGAAATCTTTAGAAAAGGGACTTTAAGTTTTATGCCTAAAACATTTAAAAATAGATCTGCTAACATCATTTCAGTTAATTTTAAAATATCATCTTCTTCCAAAAAGGATGCTTCTATGTCAAGCTGAGTAAACTCCGGCTGCCTATCTTTGCGTAAATCTTCATCGCGAAAACAACGCGCTATCTGATAATATTTATCTAGACCGGAAACCATGAGAATTTGTTTAAAAAGCTGAGGCGATTGAGGAAGAGCATAAAACTTTTTCGGCTGCAGGCGCGATGGAACTAAAAAGTCTCTCGCCCCTTCCGGAGTAGATTTAGTTAACATTGGAGTTTCTATTTCTAAAAACTCTTTTTTATTAAGAAATTCTCTTAAACCTTGATTGAGCTTATGGCGCAAAACAAATTTCTTAGTCATCTCCGGCTTTCTTAAATAAAGATACCTATGGTATAACTTAAGTTCTTGGCTTATTTCTTTATCTTGATCTAATTCAAAAGGTAAATCTTGACAATGACTTAAAAATTCCATATCTTCTACACAAACTTCAACAAGACCAGTAGAAATATTTGGATTTTCTGTCTTAGTAGGCCTTTTATTGACTACCCCTTTTACCTTTATTACATCTTCTGACCTTATTTCTTTTGCCTTTTTATTAACTTCCTCCGGTTTGGGAAGAAATATCAACTGAGTTATCCCATATCTGTCCCTTAGGTCAACAAATATAATCTTCCCATGGTCTCGCCGTGAAGAAACCCAACCAACCAAGGTCACTTTTTCTTCTAAATTATTTTCATTTAACTGCCCGCAACTATGGGTTCTAAGCATATTTTTTTATTTTTTCCTTTAGAATAGTTATTAACTGGCCTAATTCCACCGTTTCTTGTTGTGATCTTTCCATATCTTTTAAAATTACTTTTTTTTCCTTTAATTCTTCTTCTCCTAAAATAATAACAAAATTTGAACCGATTTTTTGCCCGTAACGCAACTGAGCTTTTAATGATTTTTTACGGAAATCACAAGCAGAAACTATATTACTATTTCTAAGATTAGTCAATACTGAAAATGCTTTTTCTTCTAGGCCACTACCAGCCCGAGCCACAAAAACTAAGGGGGAAGGCTTAACCTCTATTTTATCCAAAGCCAAGATAACTCTTTCAACGCCTAGAGCAAAACCTACAGCCGGAATATCTAAGCCTCCTAGTTGATTAAATAAATTATTATAACGGCCTCCTGCGCCTAAAGCATCTTGAGAGCCTAGTTGACTTGAAGTAATTTCAAAAACAGTATTGGTGTAATAATCAAGCCCTCTTACCAAATAGGGATTATATTTATAGTCAATTTGTAAATTATCTAAAATAGAAAGTAAATTATTAAAATGATTTAGACAATCAGGGCAAAGATGATTTTTATTTAATTTTAAAGATTTAACAATTTTTCTACATTCCGGCCGTTTACAATCAATAACTCTTAAAGGATTTTTCTCAATTCTTTTTTGACAATTTGTGCACAACCGGCTTTTTCGTTTTTTAAGCCTTTCTTTGATATACTTTGCCAGTTTTTTCTTGTCATCTTCACAACCCAAACTATTTATTTGTAATTCTTTTTTAGTTAAGCCTACTGAATCCACTATCTTAAGAGCAAGCAATATTACTTCTGCATCCAAATAAAAGCTATTAGAACCTATAATTTCTGCTCCAACATGATTAAACTGGCGCAGGCGCCCTTTTTGAGGCCGTTCTCCTCTAAACATAGGGCCAATATAAAAAAATTTACAAAAACTATTTTTTTTATCCAATCGATTCTGCAAATAGTATCTTACAATTTGGGCTGTCCCTTCAGGGCGCAAAACGATATCCTTACCTTCAATCTTCATCATCTGGCTTTGAACAATATCAGTAGTTTGACCCACCCCTTTTATAAACAAGCTTTTTTCTTCCAGCAGAGGAAGAATTAACTGTTGATAGTTATAACAGCCAAAAAGTTTTATTGACTCATTACGTAAGGATTCATAAATAAAGTTTTGCTGAGGAGAAAAATCAATTGTTCCTCTCACATTAGAATACTTCTTTTTCATTCCTTCTCCGTCTTTTTTTTAAAATGAAATCTAATGGCGGGAATTTTCATTACCAATGTAGGCAAAAATCTAATGAATGTACTTTTTCATCTCCAAACCAGGTTTAAAAGTGACCACTCTTCTTTCCGGCACAGGAACAACTTCACCAGTTTTAGGATTTCTTCCAATTCGACGTTTTCTGCGTTTAATTTGAAAAACACCAAAATTTCTAAGTTCAATTCTTTTACCCTCTTTTAAGGTTCCCAGAATTGTGTCAAAAGTACGCTGGACTATCTCTTTAACTACAACTTGTTTAATACCAGTATCTTGGCTAATTTTTAAAACGATATCTCTTTTTCTCATATGTTTAGTCTATCAGTTCAATTTTAGAGTGTCAAGGATAAGTTTACTTCCCCCACTAAAGCGCTTATTTTCCCTAAAGCACTGGGGTCTAAAGAAATACAAAACTTATCTCCCACCTTTACCTTGGTGTTTCCTATCCGGTCATCTTGGAAAGAAAAGAAAACCGGTTTATCCCCTTGGTTCTTAACTACAATATCTTTCAACTCACCTAAAGGAACATTTTTCCTATTTACCTTAATATTTACTTCTTTTATCTTTTGCTGCAATTGTTCTATAGGAAATATATCCGATGCTAGAATTTTCGGGACTCTATCTTTGATGTCTAAATTTCCTCTTAAGATAATGATCTTTTTTTTAGCAAGAAAAAGTTGAATTTGAGTAAAAAGCCGGGGGAAAACAAAAACCTCAACACTGGCAGTTTCATCTTCAACCCTAATTATAGCCATACGTTCGTTCCTTCTGCGAGTTGTAACAATTTTTACCTTTTCTATCACTCCACAAACCATTACTTCTCTAGTTCGCAGATTATCAGTTAATGAACTGATTGTTTCTCTTTTTAAAAACTTTATTGTTTCAGAATAACAATAAAGAGGATGTCCAGATAGATAAACCCCCAGGAGAGTTTTTTCAAAGCTTAGAATTTGCATCAGCGGCCACTCCGATACCTCAGGTATCTTTTCTTGTTCTTCCTCTTCTGAAAATAAAGTAAGCTGGGAAGCATTCTTCTTTTTTCTGGCCTGCCTAGTTAAAAGCTTATCTAACAATAACATCATCTGGGCCCTTTTTAGGCCTAGTGAGTCCATGGCTCCTGATTTAATTAAACTCTCAATAACTTTTTTATTTACAGCTCGAGAATCAACTCGATCACAAAAATCAAAAATATCTTTAAATTTTTTTTCTTTTCTTTGCGAAATTATACTTTCTAAAGCTGCGCCACCTACATTCTTTATAGCAATTAATCCAAAGCGAATATTATTATCATCGGTTACAGTAAAATTGGCATAGCTTGTATTAATATCAGGAGGCAATACTTTTATTTTCATTCTGTTTGCTTCGTTTATATATTCAACCACTTTATCTGTATTATTTCTTTCGCTAGTCAAAAGAGCTGCCATAAATTCAACTCCGAAATGAGCTTTTAGATAAGCTGTCCGGTAAGATATCAAAGCATAAGCGGTGCTGTGACTCTTATTGAAGCCGTAACCGGAAAAATAATCGATTAAATCAAATATTTGGTTTGCAGTTTTAGAATGAATATTGTTTTTTTTGCACCCTTCTAAAAATAATTGTTTTTGTTGTTGAATTATCTCTGGTATTTTTTTTCCGATAGCCTTTCTTAAAGTATCAGCTCTGGCCATATCAAAACCAGCTAACTCTGAAACTATTTGCATAATTTGTTCTTGGTAAACAATTATTCCATAAGTCTTTTTTAAAATTGATTCTAATTTCGGATGAAAATAATGAACTTCCTTAGTACCCTGTTTGCGCTCAATAAAATCATCAACCATGCCGCTTCCCAAAGGGCCAGGGCGATAAAGGGCTAATACAGCTACAATATCTTCAAAGTTTGATGGTTTCATTTTTTCTAAAATCTCTCTCATACCCCTTGATTCAAGCTGAAAGACCCCTATAGTTTCAGCTTTACTAAGGAGTGAAAAAGTTTTTTTGTCAGAAACTGGTATATCTGCCATATCAATATTTTTTTCTTGAGTCCGTTTTATAATCTTAATAGTCTCATCTATTACGGTTAAAGTTTTTAGCCCTAAAAAATCCATCTTAAGCATTCCAGTTTTTTCCAAAGAATCCATATCATAGCCAGTTACAACCTCACCTTCAGAACCTCTGCTTAAAGGAATCCTTTCTAAGAGCGGCTTATCTGAAATGACTACACCAGCAGCATGAGTAGAGGCATGCCGTGATACACCTTCAAGCTGCATAGCTACATCAATTAATTTTTTTATTTTGCTATCAGATTTATAAATTTTTTCAAGATCAGGATTTAAAGAAAG
>JAIPHS010000005.1 GCA_021735105.1 Candidatus Omnitrophota bacterium | reverse complement strand
GGTGCACAAGCTATCGCAGCTTTAGCTTATGGGACAGAAAGTGTTGAAAAAGTAGATAAGATTGTTGGCCCGGGCAATGAATATGTAACTGAGGCCAAAAGACAGGTTTTCGGCCAGGTAGATATTGATATGTTAGCGGGGCCTTCTGAGGTTGTGGTAGTTGCTTCAAGTAATTCGAATCTAGATTATATTATTGCTGATTTAGAAGCTCAAATAGAGCATCATAAAGGTTTAGGCATTGTAGTTACAAATTCAAAACGGATTATTCGAAGTTTGCGTCAAAGTAAAGTCATCGGATATGCATTGCGGGTAAGGAATTTAGATAAGGCAGCTAAGGTTGTTAATGAGATTGCTCCTGAGCATTTGGCGATTCTTACCAAAAAGCCCCATGCTCTAGTTTCAAAAATTAAAAATGCCGGAGCGATATTTTTAGGGGATTATAGCCCAGTTGCTTTGGGAGATTATGTAGCCGGCCCTTCACATGTTCTTCCTACGGGGGGAAGCAGCCGCTTTTTTTCTACACTTTCAGTTAAGGATTTTCTAAAAGAAAATCATATTATTCGTTATACGAAAAAAGCCGTAATTGATGAGTTTGAAACTTTAGAAAAAATAGCCGGCCTTGAAGGAATGAAAAAACATATTGAAAGCGTATATAAAAGAATCAAAGGTGAATTAAACAAAGGAGCATAATGTTTAATAAAAAAAGACAAGTACAATTAAAAAGAAAGACCAATGAAGTAGATATTAGCGGACAATTTAATCTTGATGGATCTGGTGAAAATAAAATAGATACAGGTTTCCAGCCTCTTAATCATCTACTTACTTTATTTGTTTTCCATGGGCTCTTTGATCTGGAACTTAAAGCTAAGGGAGATCTTCAGCATCATATAATCGAAGATATTGGCATTGCTTTGGGCAAAGGCTTAAAAGAATCGTTGGGGGACAAGCAAGGCATAAATAGATATGGTAGTTTTTCTGTTACTATGGATAAAGTGGCAGTCGAGGCCAACCTTGATATTAGCGGCAGGCCTTCTTTACTGAAGAAAGTATGCTGTGGAGATAAAGAGTTGGTTGATACTCTGCTGGCTAATGGCACCTTTGATGATACAGGATTTAATTTTAGCCATGCAGAAGAGTTTCTGGAAGCCTTTATTCAGCATTCAGGCTTAAGTTTGGTTTATATAATTAAATCTGGTGAAGGTGATCTACACCATCTCTTAGAAGCTTTGTTTAAGGCCTTAGGTAAGGCTATAGATCAAGCCAGCCAGATTGATCCCCGCCGCCGCGGAGTTCCTTCAACCAAGGGGATAATAGATTAACTAAGGATTATGGATTAAGTGATAAGTGAAAAGTAAAAAGTTATCCACTTACCACATATTCCATATCACTTAACCCTAGATAATTATGAATGTAATAGTTGACTATGGAATGGGTAATTTAGAGAGCGTGAAAAATGCTGCCTCTTTTTTAGGCAAAAAAGTAATTATTACCAGTTCACCTAAAGACTTATTAGCTGCTGAAAAGATTATCTTTCCCGGAGTGGGCCATTTTGGAAAAGCAGTAACTGAGTTAAAAAAAAGAGGGCTTATTGAAATTTTAAAAGAAACAATTAACCAAGGAGTACCTTTTTTAGGGATTTGTTTGGGGATGCAGCTTTTATTTGAAAAAAGCGGTGAAGCAGAAGGAGTATCCGGATTAGGGGTTATAAAAGGGCAGGTTGTGAAGTTTAATAATAAAAATCTTATCGTTCCCCATATGGGTTGGAATCAAATTAGAAAAGTTCAAAGCCCAAAGTCCAAAGCCCAAAGTCAATATAAAGGTAAGGAGTTGTTTGAGGGGATAGAAGATGAAAGTTTCTTTTATTTTGCCCACTCTTATTTTTGTAAACCCCATGAGGAAGTTACTCTGGCAATTACTGAATATGGTGAGGATTTTACTTGTGCAATTCACAAAGAAAATATTTGGGCTATTCAATTTCATCCAGAAAAAAGTCAAACCAAGGGCTTAAAAGTTTTAAATAATTTTTTAACTCATGTTAATAATACCGGCTATTGATTTATATCAGAAAAAAGTAGTTAGATTAGTTAAAGGTAAAGAATCTAATTGTAAAGCATATAGTGATAACCCTATTTTTGTAGCAAAAAAGTGGAAAAATAAAGGGGCTAAGTGGCTTCATCTAGTAGATCTGTCAGCTGTTTTTTCCAAAGGGGACAATGAAACGGTTATAGAAAAGATTATAAAAAAAGTAGATATTTCTGTTGAAGTTGGCGGAGGTATAAGAAGTTTGGAAAAAATCGAACAACTTATATCAATTGGGGCAAAAAGGTTGATTTTAGGAACCAAGGCCACTGATTCTGATTTTTTAAAAAAAGCTTTAAAAATTGCCGGAGATAAAATAGCAGTTGCAGTAGATGAAAAAGAGGGCAAATTAGCGGTGAAAGGCTGGCAAGAAAGCATTAATTTATCAATAGTTAAGTATCTAGACTATCTTAAGAAACAAGGTATAAAGTGGGTTATTTATACTGATACATCCAGAGACGGAACTTTAGAAGGGTTTAATTTTGACAGGATAAAACAAATTTCCCAAGATTATCATTTTAATTTAATTTTTTCCGGCGGGGTTTCTTCTCTTAGTGATATCAAAAAGTTGAGGAAGGTTGTTCCTCAAGCCGCTGGAGTAGTAGTAGGTAAGGCTTTGTATGAAAAAAGAATTAGCATAGAAGAGGCAATAGCTATTTGATTTTTTTGTTGGGCCCAATAATATTATTGTTGACAAGAAGAGAAAATATGGTATAAAAACTGTCTATGCGTAGGACTAAATTTTATAGAAAAGACGAAAAAGACTGGGTTTTAATAGACGCTAAAGGAAAAATTTTAGGCCGCTTAGCTACTCGTATAGCTAAAATCCTACAAGGCAAGCATAAAGCTGACTATACCCCTAATTCTGTTTGCGGGGATAAAGTCGTGGTTATAAATGCAAAAGAAATAAAAGTAACCGGGAAAAAGATAAAAGATAAAAAATATGATAAATATTCAGGTTATCCCGGAGGCAGAAAGGAGATCAACCTAGAGGAATTATCTGAAAAGAGCTCCAGCAAAGTTTTGTTTTATGCAGTAGGAGGGATGCTTCCTAAAAACTTGCTGAGAAAAGAAATGCTTAGATCTTTAAAAATATATCCTGGTACAGAACATAAACAGGTTGCTCAACGACCAAAGCAAATTTATCCTGTGAAATAATTTTTAAGACCAAAAATTTAATATGGAAAAAGAAGAAGAGAAAATATATAGTGCTACCGGAAGGCGTAAAGAATCAGTAGCAAGAGTAAAATTGTTACCTGAAGGCTCTGGTATTATAAAAGTAAATGGCAAAAGTATAGATAGTTACTTTACTACTGTTGATAGCAGGAATCAGGCAAGAAAACCTTTAATTACAACTGAATTAGATAAAACTATAGATGTCCAGGCAAAGGTAAGCGGCGGCGGCTTAAGTGGGCAAGCTGGCTCAATTTCTTTAGGGATTGCCCGTTGTTTAATTCGTTGGCAGCCTGAGTTAAAAACTATCCTTAAAGAACAGAATTTTCTTACTCGTGATCCTCGTGCAAAAGAGCGCAAGAAATACGGCCGCAAAGGTGCCCGCAAGAGATTTCAGTGGACCAAACGCTAATTCTTTCTTCTACTTGACAACTCCTGCCTTGTGAGTTAAGGTATTTCGCTATGATCAATACAATTGAAGAGGTTATCCAAGATATCAAAAACGGCAAGCCGGTCATTGTGGTTGATGATGAGTCCCGCGAAAATGAGGGAGATATCGTAATTGCAGCTCAATTTGCCACGCCTAAAATTATTAACTTTATGATCAAAGAAGCGCGCGGTTTGGTTTGCGTACCTTTGACAAAAAAAGTTATAAATAAGCTGCAGCTTGACCCGATGTCAAATAAATCTTCTTCTGATAGGTTTCAAACTGCATGGCGGATTTCAGCCGATGCAAAGAGAGGAGTTACAACCGGGATTTCTGCTTATGACCGTGCCAGGACAATTAAAGTTTTAATTGATCAAAAGAGCGGCCCTGATTCCCTTACTAAGCCAGGGCATCTCTTTCCTTTAGAGGCAAAAGAAGGCGGGGTATTGGTTAGAGCCGGGCATACTGAAGCTGCTGTTGACCTAGCAAAGTCAGCAGATTGTAAGCCGGCTGGAGTAATTTGTGAAATAATAAAAGAAGACGGTTCGATGGCAAGGTTTCCTGATTTAGTTCAATTTGCCAAAATTCATAAATTAAAAATTTGCACTATTGCTTCATTAATTGAATACCGCCGGCGCAGGGAAAAATTAGTTAGTTTAATTGAGCAAGTTAAACTTCCTACCTCCTACGGTGAGTTTTCTTTATTTTTATACCAGTCAAATATAGATAAAAGCCAGCACCTTGCTTTGGCTAAAAACCTAAAAAAAGATAAGCCAGTTTTAGTAAGAGTGCATTCAGAGTGTTTAACCGGGGATGTACTTTCCTCGCTGCGTTGTGATTGCGGGAATCAACTCCACCAATCATTAAAGATGATTGGTAAATCCGGCGGAGTGCTTTTATATATGCGCCAAGAAGGTAGAGGGATTGGTTTAGCTAATAAGATTAAAGCTTATAAATTACAAGAACAAGGTAAAGATACAGTAGAGGCAAATATTGATTTAGGCTTTGAGCCTGATTTACGTGATTATGGTATTGGTGCACAAATTTTAGAAGATTTGGGAGTTAAAAAGATAAGGCTTTTAACTAATAATCCGCGTAAAATTGTCGGTCTCCAGGGATATGGCCTAGAAATAACCGAAAGAGTTCCAGTTAAAATTAAATTAGCTAAATTTAATAATTATTACCTTAATACAAAAAAAGATAAATTAGATCATATCCTGTGATATAATTGTATTTATTAAGGTATTCGCTAAATAATTGCATTAAGTATAAGGCATCTCGCCGAGGAAGTCGGCTCGATGCCATTAAAAATAGAGGAATAACACCTGAATATATTCATTTTTAATGGAGGTATTATGAAAGAAATTAAAGGAAAATTTGATGGTAAAGGTAAAAAAATAGCTGTAGTGGTTTCACGTTTTAATGAGTCAATAAGTAAGCGGTTGCTGGAAGGCTGCTTAGATACTTTAAAAAAGTGCGATACAGATGGTAAGAATATTTCTATCTATTGGTCTCCAGGTGCATATGAAATACCTCAAATCTTATCAAAGTTACAGCTTAATAAATTTGATGCAGTAGTGACTTTAGGCGTAGTTATTAGAGGCGATACACCTCATTTTGAATATATATCATCTGAAGTTGCCAAAGGTGTAGCTAAGGCGGCTCAAGACAAAAAGACTCCCATATCTTTTGGTATTATTACCGCCGATACTATTGAACAAGCAACAGAAAGATCTGGAACTAAACAGGGCAATAAAGGTTCTGATGCGGCTTTTTCTGCCCTTGAGATGGCTAATCTATACAGTCAATTGTAAAAAGTCCTAGGTCCAACGTCTAATGTCCAAAGTCAAAAAATAATCTTTATTATTTATTTGTAAAAATAACGACCTAGGACTTCGGACATAGGACTATGGACTAGTGAATTAACTGTTGTTTTAAATATGAGATCTCGATCAAAAGCACGTGACATTGCTCTTTGCCTTCTTTATCAGATAGAAATATCTAAGGCCAACCCTCAAGAAGTTCTTTCCGGAACTCTAGCCAAAACTATAAAAGACGAATTAATTGTTAACTTCTTTTCTCAATTAGTTAAAGGTATTATTTCTAATAAAGATAGAATTGATTCGATAATTAAAAAATATGCTAAAAATTGGGAAATCAATAGGATGGCAGTTGTCGATAAAAACATTTTAAGGTTATCAATTTTTGAACTTTTCTTCTTAGGTGATATCCCGCCTAAAGTTTCAATAAATGAAGCAATTGAGCTGGCTAAACGTTATGGTGATCTAGATTCAGCTCGGTTTGTCAATGGTATTTTAGATAAAATTTATAAAACAGAAAAAGCCATTCAAAAAAAGGCCTAATAAATGTTTAAAAAAGGTAAAAAAATAAAAAAGTGCGATCTACATATACATAGCTATTATTCCGATGGAATTTTATCTCCTAAAGAGCTAGTAGAGAAAGCCAAGGGAGCCAAACTCTTTTCTATTTCGATTACAGATCACGACTGTATAAAAGCTGTTGAAGAAGTAAAAAAGAACTCTTACCTAGGTTCTCTAGAGCTGATAGAAGGGCTGGAATTAACCACTTCTTATTACAATGATGAAGTTCATATTCTAGCTTATTTAGTTGATACAAAGAGTGATTTTTTTAATAAGAAAATAGATGAAGCTTATCAGATTAGACAGATTCGGTTTAAAGAGATGGTGGAGAGGTTAATATTAGAAGGAGTAGCTATAGATAAAGAAACTATATTAAGAGAGGTCAAAGATATTGTACCTACTCGCCTTCATTTAGCTAAATATCTTTTAAAGATTAAGCAGGTTAATTCTATCTACGAAGCCTTCAGAAGATACCTTGGCCCCGGTAAGGCCGGATATATTTGCAAGAGCCGGTTTAGTTCTAAAGAAGCTATAGATTTTATTCATCGCAGCCGAGGCTTAGCCTTTTTAGCTCATCCTCATAAACTAATTAAGCGAGAGTGGATAGATGATTTTTTATCTTTTGGCATTGACGGTATTGAAGCTGTTTATCCGACCATGGGCCAGAAAGAACAATCTTTTTATAAAGAATATGCTTTAGAAAATAATCTTTTATTAAGCGGGGGCTCTGATTTTCACCAAGATTTTAATAAATTATGCGGAATTGGCTGTGTAGATATTCCTTATGATTGGGTTTTAAAGATGAAACAAAGAAAAAAAGAAATGGTTGCCTTAAGGAATATGTAAGGCATAGATGATGGAAAAAGATATTTATTTTATGCAAAAAGCTTTAGAGTTAGCCAAAAAGGGCCAAGGCAAAACTTCTCCTAATCCATTGGTTGGGGCTGTTATTGTAAAAAATAATAAAATAATATCAAAAGGCTTTCATAAAAAGTGCGGCTTGGCTCATGCAGAGGCTGTGGCGCTAAAGAGAGCTGGAGTTAGAGCTAAAGGTGCAACTCTGTACGTTAACCTCGAACCTTGTTTTCATTTTGGCAGGACTTCACCTTGTGTAGATAAGATAATTAAAGCAGGCATAAAGAGAGTCGTTATAGCAGTTAAAGATCCTAATCCGCAGGTTAAAGGTAAATCTATCAGAAAACTTAAAAAAAATAAGGTTAAAGTATCTTTAGGAGTTTGTCAAAAAGAAGCTAGTGAGATAAATGAAGTTTTTTTTAAAAATATTAAAGACAACCTTCCTTTTGTGGTTGCAAAAGCAGCCCAGAGCTTAGATGGAAAGATTACAACCAGCCTAGGTGAGTCAAAGTGGATAACTACAGATAAAGCCAGGCAGTTTTCGCGCAGGTTTCGCGATAGGTATGATGCGGTATTAATTGGAGCTGAAACTTTACGTAAGGATGATCCAAAACTCAATGGGTTAGATAAAATTCCTTATAAAATTATAATTTCATCTAGCCTGGATTTGCCCAAAAATTCATATATTTTTAAAAATTTTAGTAATAAAACCTATGTTTTTACATCATCAAATTTAAAGGCAAGAAATAAACTTCCGAAAAATATTAAAGTTTTTTCATCTAAAGCAACTAAAGAAGGAATTTCTTTGAAAAAGCTTCTGAATAAATTATACCAGTTAGGCATTATGTCTGTATTTGTTGAAGGAGGGGCTGATACTTTAGGAAGATTCTTTAGCCAAAATTTAGTAGATAAGGCTTATTTTTTTATCGCACCTAAGATTTTTGGAGGTAAAGACGCTCTAAGTTCGGTAGGTGGCGCTGGAGTTAAGCAGATTAAACAAAGTCCTGAATTAAAAAAACCAAAAATAGAAAGAATCGGTACTGATATTTTAATTTGGGGATATTTAAAAAAAGTTTCTTATGCTAAGGCTAGAAAAAAGAGTTAATTGTGCTATAATTTATTGTTATGGACAATAAAAGAAAGTTAGTTAGGTTAGAAGCTTCTGATTTTTTACAAATTAAACCAATTAATGAAGTAGGAAAAATCTATGAAGCTCAGTCTAGTGATTTCACCTTTATGGGTATTTGTTTTTGTTCATCGATGCAATGGAAAAATGGACAAGTGCTTGCAATAAATTATTTTCTTCCTGAAGATAATGAACCGGTGAAGATGAAAATGATAGTCATTTGGTCAGAGTTTATCAGTTCAAAGCAAGGTTATTTTTGTGGAGGGCAAATTGCAAAAATCGAGGAAAAAAAGCAAGCCCAGTTCGCTCATTACTACTATAAAAAACTTAAAGAAAAACTTTCCTAATCAGTTATTTTTAAGTTTATTTTTTCCTGCATTTTTTAAACTTCCTTTATTTTTAGCTAACTGATCAGATAAAATAAGCTCCGGTTGTAACCGGTAGTTATAGTTTGGTTATGGCAGACAATAAAAATTTTATACCCCTTAAATCTCCTCAAATAGCTATAGTTGAAGCTTCTGCCGGATCAGGGAAAACTTATACGCTAGCTAAACGTTTTTTACAAATTTTGATTAACCGTTCTGCGCCTTCAGCTGATTATCTACGCACAATTTTAGCTATTACCTTTACCAATAAAGCTGCTTATGAGATGAAAGAAAGGATTTTAGAGATTTTAAAGAATATTGCTTTAGATTCTTTCCAAACTGATGAACAAAAAAAAGATATTCTTGGTAGCCTGGGTGGTGACTATGATTTTGCCCGTCAGAGGGCTTTTTTGTTAATTGAGGAAATTATTTGCCACTATAGTTATTTTAGAGTAAAAACTATAGATAGTTTTATCAACTCTTTACTCTTAGGCTGTTCTTTGCATATCGGCCGTTCTGCAACATTTAAAATAAAAAGGGATTATAAAGATTATCTTATTTATGCTTTAGATAGCTTGATAGATAGGTCGTTATCTGATAAGAACCTAAGCAGGGAACTCAATGATTTTTTGCGTCACTATTTATTTGTTGAAAATAGAGGAAGTTGGTTTTCTAAAGACAAAATTTTAGATTTAATGATGGCTCTTTTTGAATTAGTTAACCGTTATGGCAAAGATTTTTCTAAATATGAAGTTAGCCTCGATTCATTATTTAAAGCTAAAAGCCGGGTTTATAAAAAAATAAAAAAATTGTCTGAAAATTTTCCTTCTAATATCAATAAACGCAGTAAAAAATCTATTTTAAATTTTATCGAACAAAATAATCCGCAATTTGAAATTGCAAAATTGCCTAATAGTTTATCTAAGCAATATCCTTCTCTAAATAAAGGAGAACCAGCTAATAAGGATTTTTTGACACAATGGGAAACAGTTTATAGACAGATTGGACAAGTTGTTGAATTGGAAGCGGAAGTTTCTTACAATTCTTATATTGGTTTATTTAATGAAGTTGGGGCTGTTTTTGAATCTTTTTCGCAAAAAGAGGATGTTTTATTCCTAAGTCAGCTTAATCATCAAGCCCGGTTTCTTTTTAGCCGGCAGGGGATAACTGTAGCTGAGCTTTACTATCGTTTGGCTACCCGATTCCAGCATTATCTGATTGATGAGTTTCAGGATACTAGCAGAATCCAATGGGATAATTTGAATCTGATGGTTGAAGAAGGCTTGTCATCCGGTGGAACTCTTTTTTATGTAGGAGATAAAAAGCAGGCAATTTATCGTTTCCGCGGCGGGCAAAGCCAATTGTTTGATAGGATAAGGGAAAGATTCCTAGATTATAAACCGGACATTCTACTCTTAAAAAAGAATTGGCGGAGCCAAAAAGAGATAGTTGAATTTAATAATTTTATTTTTTCTTTTCAGAATCTTTCAAGATTCTTAAAGGAATCAAAAATTTCAAAAGAATTAGAAAATGGTATTTATCTAAAGCAAATTGTAAACAATTTTAGCGATTCAGAACAAAACTATCGAAAAAGCAATGACTCTGGATATGTCTATGTTGAAAAGCTAGATGAAGATAACCAAAATCAGCGCAATCAAATAGTAAGAAAAAAAATAGTAAGCCTTGTTAAAGACCTAAAAAAGCGCTTTAATTTGGCCGATATAGCTTTACTTACTAGAGATAACCGCGAGTTGGAGCTTTTAACTGGGTGGTTGCTGGAAGAAGGGTTCCCGGTTGAGTCTGAAAAAACCTTAAATGTCTTAGAGCATCCTCAAATAAAAGAAATATTAAGCTTTTTAGGATTTCTTTATTCTCCAATTGATGATTTAAGTTTTGCTTCATTTATTTTAGGAGATATCTTTAGCAAGAAAACCGGTCTGGACAAGAGTAAGCTGAGGGCTTTTCTTTTTGATTTGCATAAGAACAATAAAAAAGATAAAGCTAATCTTTACAGAAAGTTTTTCAATCAATTTCCGGAAGTTTGGAAAAAAGAAATAGCCCCATTTTTTAAAACCGCAGGGTTTATCTCTCCTTATCAGCTGCTTATTACCATTTATAAACAATTTGATTTGACCAAAAATTTTCCTCAATTTCAAGCCTTTTTTGAAAAACTTCTTCAGCTTTGTAAGGACAGCCAAGAGGAAAAAATAGGGCTTTGGGGGTTTTTAGAATATCTTAAAGACCCTGGCCCTGAAAAGCTTTACGTTGATACAACTTTAAAAAACTCTGTTAAAATTTTAACTATTCATAAAGCAAAAGGGTTGGAGTTTCCGGTAGTGATTGTTCCGTTTTTAAAGATGAATATTTCCCCAGAAACGGGAACAGCCGGTACCAAATCGTATCTAGAGACAACAAATAATTCTAAGCTGCACCTATTAAGAGTTACCAAGGAGTACCGGCGTTATTCAACCAGGCTAAAAAATATCTATCAGGAGAATTACAGGCTTGCTTGTATTGATGAGCTTAATAGCATTTATGTAGCCTTAACTAGGCCCAAGTATGAGCTTTATCTATTCATTCCCAAAAAAAGCGGAAAATCAACCAATCAAGCTCTATTTTTAATTGATAAAGAAAAAGAAGAGAAGGGTAAAAAAGTTAATTATCCTTCTTTATTAGTTAGGCCCAAAGTAAAAAAATCAGAAGCTTCGCTCTATAAAGATTGGTCCAGGTATTTAAACGAAGAATTTTCTGAGGCAGGGACAGGGCAAGCAAGAGAAGAAATAAAACAAGGTATAATTTTGCATCAAGCTTTATCGGTTATAAAGGACTGTTCCGGTAAAGATATAGATAACTATGTTGATGCAGCTATTTTTGAGATAAAAAATAGTTTTTTTGTAAAAGATATTAATAGTTATCGAAACAAAATAAAAGAAGTTATAACTCATAACAATTTCAAGGATATTTTTTTTGCGCCGAAAGCTTCTGTTTATTGCGAAAAAGAGATAGTAGATAAAAACGGGGCTACCAAAAGAATAGATAGACTATTAATTTTTAAAGATAAAGCGGTAATCGTTGATTATAAAAAAGGTTATCAACCTAAAGGAGTTTATTATAACCGATTAAAAAGTTATGCTGAAGCCATAGCCGATATTTATCCTAACAAAATGATAAAGGCAGCTGTTGTTTACCTAAATGAATGTCAAAAAGAATACTTGTTTTAAAATGGAAAGATCAAAAATAATTAGTTGTAATTTTGGCTGTGACCCAATTGAAAAACTGTCTAATCTTTTATATGATAATTTTTATAAAAAGAATAAATCATTAGAAAGAGTAGCTTGTATTTTTGGAGGAAAAAGACCGGGATTATTTTTAAAAGACAAACTTTCAAAAAAAATTAAAAATAGTTTTCTACCACCGGCTATATTTTCTATGGACCAGTTTATGCATTATATAGTATCTAGGAATCAAGCCACTCCTGAAATTTCCGAATTAGAACTTTATTATCTTATCTATAATATTTCTAAGAATAAACTAGGTTTTTTAGGTAAAAAACAAGTAAATTTTTCTCAATTTTTAAGCTGGGCAAAAGAAATAGCAGCTTTTATCGACCAACTTGACCTAGAGAATGTAGACGGGGCTTCTTTGTTAGATGTTGAAAAAAGTGCAGCAATTGGTTATGAGATACCTGAGGGAATCAATAATCTTTTAAAAAATATTGTTTCGATTCGAAAAGATTATCATAGTTTTTTACGAAAGAATAAACTATATTCGCGAGGTTTAATTTATTTAGATGCAGCAGGCAAAATAGACAAAGAAAGTTTAACTGAGTTTGATAAAATATTTTTTTGTGATCTTTTTTATCTTTATAAAACAGAGAGTGAAGTGATAAGTCAGCTTTTTAAAATTGGAAAAAGTGACTGTATTTTCCAGGGTTCAGCAAAAAGATGGCCTGTTTTGGGCAAAAATTCTAAGTTATTAAATCAACCGATAAGGCCTCTTGAGAGTAAAGTTGATTATTCTAATATAAAGTTTTATCAGGGGTTTGATACCCAGTCTCAAGTTTGTTTGGCTAAAGAAATATTAAAAGGCGTAAAAGAAAAAGATAAAACCTTAATTTTACTTCCTAACCCAGAAACTTTGATTCCCCTGCTTTCAGAGGCAAGTTCTCAACTTAAAGATTTTAATATATCATTAGGTTACCCTTTGTTAAAAACCTCTTTAGCGGCTCTTTTTAACTATCTATTTGATGCTCATAAAAGCCGAAAAAATAAAAAATACTATTCTAGGGATTATTTAAAAGTATTAAAACATCCCTTGATAAAAAATATATTAATAGTAAAAGATCCTTTGCTGACTCGAATTTTGGCTCATAAAATAGAAGAAGCCTTGACTGGAGCTTTTGATTCCTCAGTAGGCGGAACTATCTTTGTTTTACTTAAATCGATAGAAGATGACCAAAATATTTATAAAGAATGTCAGAAAACACTTGAATCGATTGATTATAATTTAAGTTTGTCTGATTACCGTAAAATAATTAACCAAATTCATGATTTATTTTTTCGCGGCTGGGAAAAAATTGATAGTTTTGAAAAATTTTCTCAACAGATTAAATTAGTGCTTGATTGTTTATCGAATCATCAGTTACTTTTGAAGTTTCCTCTTGAGCTAAAAAGCCTAGATGCAATTTATAAAATTCAAGAAAATTTTAGTTCTTTATCTTTTTCAGATAAAACTTTTGTAAGTGATCAGATTTGGGATATTTTTAAACAAAGGATTGAATCAACTCGAATTTCTTTTAAAGGTTTGCCTTTATCCGGCACTCAAATTTTAGGTTTATTTGAAACAAGAGCCCTACGGTTTAAAAATGTTATAGTTTTAGATGCTAATGAAGGTATTTTACCTAAATTAAAAGTTACCGAACCTCTTATCCCTGCAGAAGTAATGATGAGCTTAGGCTTGCCGGCTCTATCAAAAGAAGAAGAAATTCAAAGGTACCATCTTATGCGCCTGGTTGAATCTGCTAAAGATGTGTCTTTGATTTGGGCTAAAAATCAAGCCTTAGAAAAAAGCAGGTTTGTTGAAAACATAATTTGGCAGAAACAAAAAAAAGGAGATAAGATTAATCTAGATTTAGTACCTCAACTTTCATTTTCTTTATCTTTTCCAAGACCGGGCCAATCAATTAAAAAAAGCCCTAAAATTATAGAATTTCTAAAAAACTCCACTTATTCAGTATCAAGAATTAACACTTACCTAGAATGCCCGTTGCAGTTTTACTATAAATATGTATTGGGTTTAGCTGAAAAAAAAGATCTATTAAAAGGGGTAGAGGATTCACAAATTGGAACTTTTATTCATGAATTTCTTTATGAGGTTTATAAAAAGTTTTTAGGAAAAAAACCGGTATTTGATTCGCAATTTAATAATTATTTTAAAAAAGTTTTTAACCGGAAATATGATAAAGAAATAGTTCCCAAAATGCAATCTGACTCGTTTTTACTTAAAGAAATTATTAAAGCTCGCCTAGATAAGTTTTTTGACCAGGAAAGCCAAAGAGCTCCAAATATTGAAAAGATTGAAGCTTTAGAAAAAGAGTATTCTGATAAGTTGAGAATTAATGAAACCCTATTAAATTTTAAGTATATTGTGGATAGAATCGACCTATCTAGGGGGGATAATCTGTTGGTAATTGATTATAAAACCGGCGGCGGGGATGTTGTTCCTGCTAAATTAACTAGCCTGGAGAAGATGAACTATTGCCGGCAAGAGATAAGGGCAAAGATAAAATCTTTTCAATTGCCGCTTTATTATTATTTTGTCCAAAAGAGATTTAAGGAAAAAAAAGTTAATGCTTATGTCTATAATTTACGTACAGCCGAAATAACTTCTTTTATCTCTTCGGCTGATTGGCTAAAAAGAAAAAAAGTTGTTGACACTTGCCTAGGAGCCCTTAGATTTATATTAGATGAACTATTTGATCCGGGGGTTCCTTTTAGTCCAGATAAAGATTCAAGAAGGTGTCAATATTGTCCATTTTATAACTTATGCAGTTAGAGGTTAAATTAAACTTATGAAAAGAACAAAAATTATTGCAACTCTAGGCCCTGCTAGCCGGGACAAAAAAACTATAACGAAGATGGCTAAGGAAGGTTTAGATGTGGTGAGGCTTAATTTTTCTCATGGGTCTCGGGCTGCGCATCTAAAAAAAATAAAGTTAATCAATCAAATTAATAAAAAAAGCAAAAGAAAGATAAAAATAATGCAGGATTTAGAGGGATATCGAGTAAGAGTAGGAAAGTTAGAATCAAAAAAAATAACTCTAAAGAATAATTCAATACTTTACCTTAGCCAAAAAAATATTGTAGGGAATCAAAAGATTATTCCTTTTGATTATCGAGGTTCATTAAAAAAGATAAAAAAAGAAAATGTTATCTATATAGATGACGGTAAAATTATACTTAAAATAGAAGCTATCAATAAGAAAAAGATTAAAACTAGAGTTGTAAGAGGCGGCCGGCTCCAGAAAAGAAAAGGCATAAATATAGTCGGGGCTGAACTTGATTTTGAACCTTTAACCGATAAAGATAAAAAAGATTTGATTTCTACCCTTAGTTATCCGGTTGATTATATTGCGCAATCATTTGTAAGGAATAAAAAAGATATTTTAACTTTAAGAGGTTTTTTGAAAAAACAAAGAATTCATTCCTCGGCAGCCGGTAAAATACCCAAAATATTTGCTAAGGTAGAGAGCATCCAAGGCCTAAAACATATCGATCAGTTAATCGAGGAAGCTGACGGAATAGTTGTAGCCCGGGGTGATTTAGGGATTTGCCTTCCTATTTACAAAGTGCCGTATCTTCAGAAAAAAATATTAGAAAAAACAAAAAAAGCTTTGAGGCCTTCGGTGGTTGCAACGCAGATGCTTGAGACTATGACCAAAAATTTTATTCCTACCAGAGCTGAAGTATCAGATATAGCCAATGCTATCTTAGATGGAGCAGATTTTTTACTTTTTTCCGGAGAAACTGCAATAGGCGCTTATCCGGCTGAGGTCATAAAGATAGCTAGGAAAATTATAGAATATACAACTAAAGAACAAAAAGAGGATTTGTTTTAAAGGATTATCTGGTTTAAAGTTATGCAACTATTAATTACAGCCGGCCCTACTTGGGCAAAAGTTGATGAGGTAAGAGTTTTAACTAATCGTTTTACCGGTAGAACCGGTCTTTATTTAGCTAATAAATTATCAGAGAAAGGCCATAAGATTACCTTAATTATAAATCCTTATTCAGTTGGTAAAGTTACCGGCATAAATAGTCTTTATTTTTATTATTTTGCTGAGTTTAAAAAGAAAATAACAGATCTCTTAAAAAGCAATAATTTTGATGCTATAATTCATATGGCAGCTGTAAGTGATTATTTGTCAAAGAAAAAAAAAGAAGGAAAAATTCCTTCCGGAAAAAAAAATCTTAATATTTCTTTAATCCCTGCTCCAAAAATAATCAAAATCATTCGAAAACTGGCTAAAGATTCTATATTAATCCAATTTAAACTTGAGGCAAAAAAAAGGGGGATAATTGATAAAGCTTATCGAAGTTTAAAAGAAAATGGTTCAAATTATGTAGTGGCTAATGCTTTAGAAGATTTAAGGGATGGCTACAAAGCAATGCTGGTTGATAAGCAAAAAAATATAACTAAAATCAGTTCAAAAGATGATTTAGCTAAAGAAATTAATAATATCCTAACTCTATAGCTTACCCTACTGTCCACACCCGGTGTGGACAGTAGGGTAAGAAGAGTGGGAAAATAGTTATGGCACAAAGAAAAGTACCTTTAGAGGTAGGAAGAGTCTATCATATATTTTCGAAAAGTATTGCTGGTTTTACGATATTTCGGAATAATTCGGAATATCAAAGGATAAAATATTTACTAACATATTATAATTTTACAGACTTACCTTGGAAATTTTCTCGTTTTTTTGAGATGGAAGACAAGCAAAAAGTTCATGATAATTATTTTACAAAAATGGAGAAGTTGGTGGATATAATTAGCTATTGTATAATGCCTACTCATATCCATTTAGTTTTGAAAAATTTAAACCAAAAGGCAATTTCAACCTTTATGAGAAAAATTCTCGATAGTTATGCTAAATATTTTAATATTAAAACTAAAAGAAAGGGGCCGTTATGGCAATCTCGCTTTGAGAACGTTCTTGTTGAAACCGAAGAACAACTCATGCATTTAACTCGTTATATCCATTTAAATCCTGTAACTGCTTATTTGGTGGATAGACCGGAAAATTGGGGGTTTTCCTCTTATAAAGAATTTTTAGATAAAGAAGAAGAGAAAGATAAAATATGTAATTATTCAAATGTTTTAGATATTAAACCAAAAGAATATGAATATTTTGTGAATTCTCAAATAGATTATCAACGAGAATTGGCTGGATTGAAAAAATTATGGATTGAATAGGTTCACAATGTACACACCCGGTGTGTACATTGGGGGGGATAAGGGTGGGGGTTTACAAAAAGGATTGGAAGCATTAAAATGAGGTGGTTATGAAAGGGAAAAAAGCAAATATTTTAGTTGGGATTTGTGGAGGAATAGCAGCCTATAAAATTTGTCAAGTGATAAGAATCTTGGTAAAAGATGATTATTCGGTAAAGGTAATGATGACTCCCGCCGCTTCTGAATTTATTCAGCCGCTTGTGTTTAAAGAATTGACAAAGAATCCGGTTTATTTGGATATGTTTTCTTATAGCGCAGAAAATACTCCGCATATAAAATTATCAGATTGGGCTGACTTAGTAATGGTAGCTCCTTTATCAGCGAATACCCTTTCAAAGATTACTTGCGGTATTTGTGATAATCTATTGACTGCTGTAATTTGTGCATTTGACCCAAAAAATCCGGTCTTATTTGTGCCCTCGATGAATGAAAAAATGTGGAATAATCCGGTCATTAAAAAAAATTTATCCCGCCTGAATAAAATAAAGAATTATATAATCTTTGAACCAAAAGCGGGAGGTCTTGCTTGTGGAGCTAAAGGAGTAGGCAGGATGCCTGAGCCGGAAGAGATCTATCAAAAGATAGAGGCTATTATTTAATAAAAATTAATATGGAAACAATTCTTCTTTTTATTTTGCTTTTTGTCTTAGCTGTAATTCTTGTCATTTTGTTAATTTATCTAAAAAAACCCAGAAAAGAAGAAGTCTCTCGACAATTAGATTTGTTAAAAGAAGAGATTTTTAATAACCTAAATCAGACCCAGACCAACCACCTTAATTCTTTTAATTCTATTTTTTCTCAATTAGCAAAATTGTACGAAAAAATGGGGGGGCTGGATAAAGAAAGCAAAGAGATTCATAATCTTACCAAAACTTTTCAAAATATTTTAATACCCACAAAGAAGAGGGGTACCTTAGGAGAAAACTTAGTTGAGAATTTATTGCGGGAGGTGCTGCCTGATGAAACTATATTAAGCCAGTATACTTTTCGAGACGGAAAAAGGGTTGATTTTGCAATTAAGCTGCCGAACGCGCTTGTTCCCATTGATGCAAAATTTTCTTTAGATACCTTTAGAAATTATGTTGAAGCAGGCCAAGGAGAAAAAAAACAAAAACGCAAAGTATGCATAGAAAGCATCAAAAAAAGAATTTTAGAAACTTCTCAGTATATTTATCCGGATGAGGGCACTGTGGATTTTTCTTTAATGTATGTTCCTTCTGAAAGTGTATATTACTTTATAATTACAGATACAATTCTTTTGGATTTTGCCCGGTCTAAAAATGTATTTATCACTGGCCCTAACAGTTTATATATCTATTTAAAAACTTTATGTATTGGATTCAAGGCTTTAAAAATTGAAAAAAGCGCAAAGCAAATTTATGATACCTTGGGCAGACTTGAAAAAGATGTAGGAAGTTTTATCAAAGATTATAGAGTATTAGGAACTCATCTGCGCTCAGCGAGCCTAAAGTATCAAGAGTTGGATCAAAAGATAGAAAGTGTGTCGATGCAGTTAAAAACTATCGAAAATCAAAAAGATGAAGTTTGAAGTTAAAGTTATCCCCAATGCTAAAAAGATAAGAGTAGATTTATCAGTTCAGCCAGCAAAAATACATCTTACTGCTTCAGCCCGAGAGGGCAGGGCTAATAAACAGTTAAAAGAGGTTTTAGCTGATCATCTAGGCACTAAAAAGAGAAATATTTTGGTAGTAAGCGGGCGTAAAATACGTAATAAAATAATTAAAGTAGATAGATAATATTTTGCTAAATAATAATTTTGTCAATAAAAATACTAAACTAATTGAAGATAAAGCTTGTTTTTTTATTGACAATATTTTTTCTGCTGGAATAACTGCTGGATTTACCAATTCTTCTTTTTCTGGAAGACTTCCTTCTGATTTTAACCGATTATTATCATATACAGGTAAAAAAGCCAGTTTCAGTTATATGGACCAGAAACATTTATCTGAGGTAGTTATTATTCAAAACCCGGGTTTTTATGAAGCGGATGGTTTATTTACTAAAAATAAGAATCATTTTTTGGTTGTAAAAACCGCAGATTGCCTTCCTTTGCTTTTTGCAGACAAGGATCATCTCATCGGTGTTATCCATATGGGTTGGCGGCCGGCTAAAAAAGGAATCTTAAAAAATATTCCTTTTAATTTAGCTGATTTTAAAGTAGCAGCAGGTTTAGGCCTGCGCAGTTGTTGTTATCAGGTTGGAGATGAATTTAGGGAATTTGAGGAATTATCTTCTTATTTAAAAATAACTCCAAAAGGAGTCTTTTTCAATCCAGTTCAGTTTGCCAGAGATCAACTAATCTCTAAAGGGTTAAATAAAGATAATTTTTTTGATTTAGGCTTATGTAGTTATTGTTCAAAGCGTAATTTTTTTTCTTACAGAAGAGATAAAACCATCCAGCGCAATCTTTCTTTTATCGGAATCAATTAAAATATAGCGGTAATTTAATCTATTTATCCCCCAAGATATTGGGGGTATGTTAAATAGCTACAATACATAGGAGATTATTAAAAATTATAACAAATTATACTTGACAATGGATAATATAACGTTTTTAATATAGATATGTGTAAAGAGGTGTAAAATGAAGAAAAAAAGATTACCACGTTTAATGACTGTTGAAGAGTTGGCTGATTATTTGGGTTTGCAAAAGCAAACCATCTATAATTGGTTACATCAGAAGAAAATTTCCGGGATAAAGATTGGCAAAGTTTGGAGGTTTGACAGAAGATATATAGATAAGTGGCTGAAAAGTTTAAGTAAAGAATAAATATGGTTAAAAGAAAAGTAGGGTTATATTTGGGGACAAGTTTAGTAGGATTGGCTTTAAAAGAAGGCAAAAAATTGCTTTTTTTAGGAAGCAATGATATTTCTTCAATCGAAGCCAGAGAAATTGAAACCTTAGATGAAAATTTGCATTGGCAGGCTTTGATTAGAAAAAGTTTGCGCCAGGCGAATGTTGACAGCAAAATAATAGATCTTAGTTTGGCAGACCGTGATTTTATAATTAGGTCTTTAGAGATGCCTTTGATGGGGAAAAAAGAGATTGAAGCTTCTCTTGTCTATGAGATTGAAAAGTATATTCCCTTTAGGTCTGAAGAGCTGGTTTGGGATTATCAATTTAATCGAATTCCCAAAGAGAAAAAAGTTAGTGTTTCTTTTGTGGGTATTAGAAAAAGCAGCTTAGAACAAACCAAAAAAATTTTATCTAATATTGATCTTGAAGCGGCAACTATAGAGCCAGGCTGTTTATCTTTGGCTCGTATGCTAAAATCAACAAAAGAAACTAAAGATATACGAAATTTTGTTTTGTTGGATTTAACTTTACAAGAAGCATATTTAACTTTTTTTCAAGATGATCTCCCGGTATTTAATCGTTATTTGAACATAAAGGAAAAGGAAGGGAAACTGGATCTAGATAATTTTGTGGAAGCGGTAAGCTTTTCTTTTCAGTATTTTCGCAGAGAATTTAAAAGCGGTAAGTTAGATAGAATATTTGTTGTATCGGATCAACCTGAATTAGATAGTTTAGTTGATTCGCTAAAAGAGACTCTTTCGTTAGATGCCAAAAAAGTTACTCCTTATGAATTGACTTCACGCCAAGAGGCTTCGATAGAAAATATAAAAGCTTTAGGGTGTGGTTCAAGAAATGATTATTCTTATAAGTTTAGTCCGGTTTTAAAGGAATTTGAAGAAACTAAGAAAGCTGAAGCTTCTTTTTCCGGCGGAGGCGATTGGCACTGGAGATTAATTGGTTCAGCAGCGGCCATAGCTGTAATTGTTTGTTTTTTAGTTTCGCTGTTTTTTAATAATGCATTATCTTTAGTTGAAGATGAATTTACGAAAAAAGGAAAAAATTTAAATCTACCTGAACAGCTGCAGCAGGTAGGATGGGAAAATATAAAAATAGCTACTGATGAAAAACTCAATAAAATAACGCAATTGAAACAATTGAAAGAAAAAAGCATAAAGTTATTTAATTTTTTAAGCTTGCTTGTTGATGGAGGTGTTATTCCAGATAAAATGTGGTTAAGTTTGATTAATATATCTAAAAAACAAAAAGAAAAATATAGTGTTGAAATTATAGGGTATGCCTATAGAGCTGATGATTATCAAGAAAGGTTAGCAGTTAATGATTTTGTTAGTAATTTAAGAGCAAATGAATCTGTGAATTCATTATTTAACATCGTTGAAGCTACATCTGCAGACAGAGAGACAATTAGAGAATTCACTGTAACTAAGTTTGTAGTAAATTTACGTTAAGGGGTTTTATGAAGGATTTATCAGAAACCGATATTAAAGATTTATTTCAATACAAAAACATAATTGTTGTTATTGTGGTGATTATTGCTGCTTTATTATTTATTCATAGTAGCTATAGCGGTTATCAAAACAATTTAGAAAAAATAAAGGACAAAGAGAAGGCTTTAGAGCAGGCAAGAATTGAGCTTCAAAGATGGGAAGAAGCAAAAAATGAATATAAGCAGCTAGTGAATTATTTTTTTAAAGACGACTCTATAGCTTTTAAAAAATATGTAGAAGAAAAAGCTAAAAATACAAATGTAACTATCGATTCTTTAAGGATTTCAAGAAGTGAAAAAGATTTTTACCAAGAAGCGGTTATTCAACTAAAACTGAATTCTTCTTATAAAGATTTAGTAAATTTTATTAGAGAGCTTGAGAAAAAAAATATAGATATAAAAAAGATGTCATTAAAAAAAGTGAAAGATAAGAAGTTGAGGATAAATCTTAATTTGAAAGCCGTATTGATTAAAAAATGAAAATTTTAGTTTTTATATTAATGAGTATATCAATTATTTTTTCTGGCTGGGCTAAGAGTCCTTTTGAATCTGTTTTACCGGAGGAAGAAGGAGAAGAGCCTATTCAGCAAAGACGTCCTCAGGAAAGAATATTACTTCCGGATTGGGTAAATGTCGAAGCAGTTTTCTGGGGATCTGATTCACCTCAAACGATAATTAATGGTGAAGTTTATTATGTTGGAGATAAAGTTAAAGATTTGAATGCGACTATATTCAAAATAAAAGAAAACATCGTTTATATATCTTATTCCGGTAAGATTTTCAAAAAAGAAGCTAAGAAAAGGGAGGCAAGATGAAAAAATTGAGTTCTTTTTTAGTGATTATTTTTTTAACTACAATGATTTCTGTTTTTGGCCAAGGATGGAGCGGGTCTCAGCTTAATGAGAGAAGAGAACGAGCCGGTTTATCTTCTTTTGATATTTATGGAGATTATTTTCTTTTTTCGTCCCAGGAAGAAATTTCCTTAGATTTAGAAGAAACACAATTGGTTGATGTGTTAAAGATGCTTTCGCGAGAAACCGGCCTTAACTTTATATCTACAGAAGCAATAAAAAAAAGAAAACTTACTGCTTATTTGAATGAAGTGCCACTTAAAGAAGCTATGGATATTCTTTTTAAAGCTAATAATTTAACTTATGAATTTTATCCGGAAGCGAAAATATTTATAGTAAAGGAGATAGGCAGGCCAGGCATAGAGCTTAAAACTAAGGTGTATCATTTGAAATATATAAGAGTTAAAAGTTCAAGGATGCAAACAGAAATTGATCAGACTCTTGAAAAAAGAGGATCTTTGAGTGACGAGGATGATGGAGGAGGCCAATCTACTAGTGAAAGAAGCAGTTTAAAAGAAATTATTGAAGGAGTTATAACTGCTCAGGGAAAAGTTGTTGAAAATTCTTTTACCAACGTCTTGATTGTGACTGATGTACCTTCTCAATTTTCGATGATTGATGAAGTTATAAATAAAATAGATGCTCCTCCTCTAAAGGTTATGATTGAAGTTGAAGTTCTTGATGTGAGTAAAGATATAGTTGATAAAATAGGGTTTAAATATGGCACCCAGGGCACAACAGCTGGAGTCTCTAGCTTATTTACGCCTTTTCCAAATTCTTTTTCACCCAATAAAGGCCCGATTCCTTGGCGAACAGCGACCTTTGATTTAACTGATAATGATTTACTTGCAGAATTTCATCGGAAAGATACAACTGCAAAAATTCTGGCTCGGCCCAAAATTTTAACTCTTAATAACGAAACTGCAGAAATTAATATTATAACTGATGAAGTAATTGGAACAAAAACAGAGTATGATGATAATGGCAATATTCAGTCAACTGAAGCTCAAAGAATTTCTGATGCAGGAAGCTATAAAGGCTCCGGGGTAACTTTGCGGGTAACTCCTCAAGTTGTGCCTTCAACCGATGAAATTACTTTAATTGTTCATCCTTCGGTAGTGGATACGATAGACTCAACTTTTATTGATGAGCAGGGTAATACTTTCAAGAATATCCAGGATAGAAGTACTCGATCGGTAGTTAGGCTTCGAGGAGGGGAAACCTTGCTTTTAGGGGGGCTAATTAGAAATAATGAAAAGGAGATTATAAGCAAAGTCCCGTTTTTAGGGGACATTCCTTTGTTAGGGGCTTTATTCAGGCATAAAGATAGTACAGGCACCGGTGATAGGGAACTTATGGTTTTTATTACACCTAAAATAATGCAAGATAATCATTTTGTTAAAAAGAAAAGCGAGGTGAATTTATTAAAAAGAGAACAGCACCATCCAAGCCGTCGGGAATCAGTTAAAGGTGTTTTAGATAAATACACAATAAGTTATAAAAATTAAATTATGGCACGTTATAAAAAAATAGGAGATATTTTAATCGATGA
>JAIPHS010000069.1 GCA_021735105.1 Candidatus Omnitrophota bacterium | reverse complement strand
GGCTTTAGTAAAAAGAAGAATTTCCGAGTTGGAGGTGGCAAGCTTAGAAAGGCTTAAGGCAAAAAATAATCTTTTCTTTTTACTTAATATTTCAAAAATAAATAAAGAAATTAAAGCAGTTGATGATTTATTTATTCAGACAGAAAAAGCAGGCCTATATCAGGCCTTAAGAGAAGCTATTAATTACAGGAGAGATTATAAACAAATAAAAAATGAATTAAAAAAGAATAATATTCAAGTGATTGTTAAAAAAAATGCGCTTTGGCCGGAAATTGACTTAGAAGCTTCTTTTGCCCGTAATAATATTGGCGGCAGCTACAGTGATTCTATAAATAACTTTACGGATGAAAGTCATAATCAGATTTCAGTGGGAGTTTCTGTAAAGTTACCTTTAGAAAATAATAAGGCTCAGGCAGAATTAAAAGCTGTAGAATTGCAAGGTAAGAAGAATCTTATTTTATTTAAAAAGATAGAGCGCTTGATTTTAAAAGATATTAACAATAAAGTAAGTAATGTTAATTCTTATTTTAGTCAGATAAAGACCAATCAAGAAATTGTCGAAATTCAACAAGAAAAATTAACTCTGGAAAAAAAGAGGCTAGAAGCCGGGTTATCTTCAGCGGATATTATTATTGATTATCATCAAGACTTGCTGAAGTCACGTTTAAGTTTAGTTGACTCTCTATTTAAATACCGAGTTAGTATAATTGATTTGGAATTAGTAAAAAATAGTTTATTAGATAAGTATTGGAATGAATCCTTATGAGGAATAGATCTATATGAAACTATCTGAATTTTCAGTAAAAAATTCTCTTTTAATTAATTTAATTTCAATTTTTATTTTATTAGCGGGGTTATATACGTTTTATGTTTATAAAATACGCCGAGAAGCATTTCCAGAAGTTTCTTTTGATAAAGTGGTGGTAACTACCACTTACCGGGGTGCGTCTCCGGAAGAAATTGAAAAATTAATTACTATACCTTTAGAAAAAGAATTGAAGGGAGTTGATGGAATAAAGGAGATGTCCTCGACTTCTCTGGATACAGTATCAACTATTCTTCTAGATTTGAATGAAGGCCTAAAGGATAAACGCAAAACTATCAGCGATATTCAACAAGCGGTTGATCAAGTTCAAGACCTTCCTGGTGAAGCCGAAAGGCCGATTGTAAATGAAATAACTTCCGGTGAAATTCCTGTGATTGAAGTTGTTTTAAGCGGTAATATCTCTGAATTTGAACTTCAAAATAATGCGGAGCGCCTCGAAGATATTTTAGAAGATGTTTCCGGAGTTTCTAAAGTAACCCGCAAAGGCTGGCGGGATAAAGAGGTTTGGGTTGAGGTTGACCCCGATAAATTAAGTAAATTTCATTTAAGCCTTTTTGAGGTAATAGAGGCTTTAAGCAGAAAAAATGTGAGTATTCCCGGTGGAAAATTACGTGGAGATAAAGAATATACAATAAGGACGGTAGCTGAATTCCATAGGCCTGCTGAAATTGAAAAGGTAGTGATCCGGGCTAATGAATTAGGCAATTGGTTGAAGGTAAAAGATGTGGCTGAAGTTCGATTTGCCCACGAAGATGAAAATGTAATCAACAAAAGCCTGGGAACTCGTGCGATAAATCTAACTGTGGTAAAAAGGTCAAGCGGAGATGCGATAAAAATCGTTCAGCAATTAAAAAAAGACGTAAGTCAATTTTTAGAAACTGCTAATCCCAACTTAAACATTGCCTATATAGATGATATTTCTTTTTATATCCAGCGGCGTCTGGGAGTTTTGAAAAACAATGGGATAATCGGTTTTATTTTGATTTGTGGGATGCTTTTACTTTTTTTAAATTACAGAACTGCAATTATTACTGCCGTTAGCCTTCCAATTGCATTTTGTGCGGCTGTTGCCGCTATGGCGATTCTAGGGTTAAGTATTAATTTAATTACTATGTTTGGCTTGATTATTGTATTGGGAATGCTGGTCGATGATGGAATAATTGTAGCTGAAAATTGTGCCCGTTATAAAGAAATGGGGTATTCCTCAAAAAAAGCTGCTATCTTAGGTACAAACGAAGTGGTAAAACCGGTAACAACAACGATAATCACAACTATTGCTGCTTTTAGTCCGCTTTTTTTTATCGAAGGAATGCTTGGTAAATTTATTTGGGGGATTCCAGTGGTAGTTATAATTGCCCTTATTGCTTCGTTGTTTGAAGCTTTTGTAATTTTACCATCTCATTTTTCTGATTTTGTTCCAAATCAGAAAAAAGCAAAAATTAAGGAGCAAGATCATTGGTTTAGGAAAATTATTAGTTTTTATTCTGTAATTATCAATAAAGCCTTAAAAAGAAAGTATTGGGTAATGCTGGCTATAATAATTCTTTTTGTTACAACTATTTTTACAGCAAGTCGAATGCCGTTTATTTTATTTGGTTCCGAAGAAGGCATTGAGCAATTTTACATAAGAGCCGAAGCTCCGGTGGGAATAAATCTTTATAAAACTGAAGAGCTAATCAGCCAAATTGAAAAGAAAATAGAAGAACTTCCTAAAGATGAGATTGATGCCTACACTACAGAAGTAGGTTCAATTGGGAAATCTTGGATGTTTGATCCCTATGGTAAAAAAGGATCTCATGTTGCCCAAATTACTGTTTATCTTGCGCCGCACACAGAGAGAACGCGTTCGGTAAATGAAATTATTGATTATTTACGCAAAGAAATGGAAGGTATAAAGGGTTTTAAAGATATTTATTTTGAGAAGGAAGAAGAGGGGCCTCCGGTGGGCAGGCCAATAGCTGTAACGATAAGGGGAGAAAAGTTTGAAACTTTAGAAGAGATATCAAAAAAGATAGAGGATTATCTAAAAAAGATAAAAGGGGTAAAAGATATTGCTTCTGATTACGAATTAGGAGAGAATCAAATTCAAGTTATAGTTGATGAAGAAAAAGCAGCTATTGCTAATTTAACAGTTTCTGATATTGCAAGTTCTGTTAACAATGCATTTCGAGGCGGTTTGGCAACATCAATAAAGCCTACTCAAGCCGAAGAGGAAATTGATGTTTTGGTTCGTTTTCCGGAGGAATATCGAAAAGATGCAGTTGCTTTTAGTAAAATTATGGTGCCAAATAAAGCAGGCAGACTTATCAGATTAGAGAAGGTATCAAAATTAGAGGATAAAGTTTCAGTGAACCGGATCAATCATCTTGACGGGAAGAGAGCAATTACAGTTCGAGCCGGTGTCGATAAGCAAAATATCACCTCTATTGAAGCAAATCAAAAAATACAAGAAAAATTCAGCGATATTTCTAAAACTTATCCTGGCTATGGCCTTGAATTTAGAGGGGAACAAGAAGAAAATGTAAAATCGACACGTAGTTTTTTAAAGGCTTTTATTTTGGCCGGGTTTTTAATTTTTCTGATTTTAGCGGCTAATTTTAATTCTTTAGTGCAGCCGCTTGTGGTTATGATGGCTATTCCTTTTGGCTTAATCGGTGTTATTTGGGCTTTTTTCTTTCATGGCTTAAGTTTAGGATTTTTTATGATGGTAGGTATTGTGGGGCTTACTGGAATTGTAGTTAATGATTCTATTGTTTTGGTTGATTTTATAAATAACCTCCGCCGGCAGGGAAAAGGGAGGCGTGAATCTATAATCGAGGCAGGTAAATTAAGATTGCGGCCGGTAATTTTAACTACAATTACCACTTCTTTAGGATTGACTCCTACCGCTTACGGGATTGGCGGTGGCGATCCTTTCCTAAAGCCGATGGCTTTAACTATTGTTTGGGGAATTCTTTGTGCCTCTTTTTTAACCTTGGTGGTTTTACCTTGTATTTATGCAATAATTGACGATATAACTTTAAAACTTGCCGGCCATGCTACTGTGATTAAAAATAATAAGAACAAATTAAACATGAAAAAGGCCAGAAATGAGTAGAAATAAGCTATTTACGAATAAATTATTTTTAATTAAAATGATAATGCAGTATTTTAGTTTGGGTTTGAATTAAAAAAATAGCCAATAACAGGTAGTTGTATTTTGTGGGTTTTAAAAAAAGGGGGTAGAAATGAAGAAAAAATTTTTAGTTGTTTTAGCGATTTGTGCCGTATCGTTTTCCTTATCAACAGGGATAGCCAGCGCAAAAAGTAAGAGTGGAGATTTAGGTGATAAGCTTTTTAAGAAAATGTATATTGCTTTGAAGGAGAAAAAAGATTTAAAATTATCTGATTCCCAGGTGGATGAAATAGTTAATTTAAAAGTTGAAACTAAAAAAGATTATACGATAAAAAAAGCAGAAATTAAAAATATTGGCTTAGATTTAAAACTACAATTAATGAAAGATGATATTGACACAGAAAAGATTAATTCCTTAATTGATGAAAAATACGACCTTAAAAAAGATAAAGCAAAGGCGTTGATTAAGGCTTACGCTAGCTTTAAAGATATTCTTTCAAAGGAACAAACAGAGCGATTAAAGGAAATTTATAAGAAAAAATGTTTGATGAAAAATTATGGAAACAAAAGAAAAATGATGAAAAATAAAATGATGGAACGTGACCACCAGATGATGAAAGATAATCGGATGATGGATATGTACAGGCGCTAACAGAAAGTGTTGAGTTTCAAAATATGAAAGCCTGTGTATTAAGAATGCTTGATACACAGGCTTTTGTGTTATAATAACATTTTCTTGCAAAGATAAGGAAATTTTCTATAATGGTTACATTAACCTGGTTTAGTGGTAAAATAAGTGGAAAAATTAACAATTAAGGGTGGAGTTTTAATATTAATTGATAAAAAAGGAGGCAGTATGAAAAAGTTAATTTTAGTTTTGACAGCATTAGTTTTTCTGGCAATTTCTACACCTGTATTTTCAGCTGAAGGTGGTAAAAAAGGAGCAAGCTCTAAAGCTCAAGAACAAGCCAGCCAACGGTCGATATTCAATCGAGTTGGAGATTGGTTTGCAACAGTTGGAAAATCAAAAGAAGAAAAAAAGAAGATATTAAACGAACGCAAGCAAAAAAAAACCCAAGAAAAAACCGCTAAAAAAACTGAAAAAATGCAAAAAAAGGCAGAGGTAGAAGCAGAACAGGCAAGAGAGAAGGCAGCAGAGAAGGCAAAAGAAAAAGCTAAAAAAATGGAAGAAAAGGAAAAAGGCCAATCAATGAAGAT
>JAIPHS010000068.1 GCA_021735105.1 Candidatus Omnitrophota bacterium | reverse complement strand
GTATCTGACACAGAAGGCCTAAAACAAGATCTTACTCCCATATCTAATAGCGCGGGAATTTTCGGTGGAGATATTTTTAAAATTATTATCAGTATTGCCGCTTTTTTCGCTTTTATATCAACCGCGAATGCGGGAATTATGACAGCTTCCCGATACCCGTTAAGCATGAGCCGGGATAAAATTTTACCAAAGGTTTTTCAGAGGATAAGCCATTACTTTAAAACCCCTTATATCTCCATTATCTTCACAGGAATATTTATGGTTTTAGCCATTCTACTTTTAAAATTAGAGATGTTAGTTAAAGTTGCCTCCAGCCTTTTAATAATATTGTTTATTTTTGCCAACCTGACTGTAATTTTATTTAGAGAAAGCAAGATTTCCAGTTACCGGCCAAAATTCCGTTCATCTTACTATCCCTACATGCAAGTGTTTGGGGTATTGAGCGGGGGGTTTTTATTGATAGAGATGGGTTCATTTACAATCTTTTTGACCATTGCTTTTATTTTTTTAGGCTTTGTTTGGTATAAAGCTTATGTTCAAAAGAGAGCCAGTCAGGACTCAGCGCTTATCCATGTTTTAGAGAGATTGGTTTCTAAAGACAGAGAATTAAATTCAGAAGATCTTCTTAACGAGTTAAAAAATATTGTTTTTCAGAGAGATGATTTAGTAAAAGATAAATTTCATCATCTAATTGAAAAAGCGCATGTCTTAGATATAGAAGAAATTCTAACGGCTAAAGCTTTTTTTAAAATAGCATCAGATATCTTTGCAAAAGAGACAGATTCAGAATCAAAGAAACTATTTGATAAGTTTATCTGGAGGGAGGAAGCTTCCAGCACAGTTATTAAGGAAGGCCTGGCGATTCCGCATATTTTTGTTGAAAAATCAGGTATTTTTGAAATTATCCTAGTAAGGGCTAAAGCCGGTATTATTTTTCCCGGTGATAAAGTAGTTCATACCGCATTTGTTTTAGTTGGTTCATCAGGAGAAAGGGTGCTGCATTTAAAAATATTGGCTGCTATTGCTCAAATAACCCAAAGCCCTGATTTTGACCGGATGTGGATTGAGGCAAAAAATAAAGATGAGCTAAAACATGTGGTTCTTTTAGCCGAAAGAAAAAGAGAAGTAAAGTAACAATTAATAAAATTTATCATGTTAAAAGTTAAAAAATATATTGTTTTATCCGGAGTTATGTTAGTTCTCTTTTTTATTTCTGCCTATATCATTGTTAATTATCTAAAGAAGGAAAATGTTTCTAAAAATAGAGTAACTCTGGCTTGTTATCGAGGAGGCTCGGCTGCTTTAATTTATATAGCCAAACAAGCTGGCTTGTTTGAAAAAAATGGAATTGAGGTAATAATAAAGAATTATCCGGCAGGAAAGTATGCAGCCGATAGTTTAGTTGCTGATAATGCCGATATTGCAGTAGCGAGCGATTCAACCTTTGTAGCTAATAGTTTTAAATATCGGGATTTAAAAGTTTTAGCTGTAATTTCAGAAGGCATAACTAGAAAAATCATAGCAAGAAAAGACCACGGCATAAAAGAACCAACTGACCTGAAAGGTAAAAGGGCAGCCTTAGTTAAAGGCAGTGCTGATGAATATTATTTGAGGCATTTTCTTCCTTTATATGATTTAAAATTTTCTGATATAAAAATAGTTAATTTAAAACCTGATCAGATAATATCTGATTTCATAGCTGGTAAAATTGATGCAGGGATAATTCGGGGTTTAAATAGTTGTCAAAAAGAAAATGAGATAATTAACAAAGGAGTTGTTTGGGACCCACAATGCCATAAGCCTTTTTATTTTCTTCTCATTGCAAAAACTAAATGGATTCATGACCATCCAAGAAGCGCTTCTGATTTTATAAAAGCTTTATTACAGGCAGAAAAGATTATAGCTAAAGATAGCAATCGATTGCCTATTTTTTTTAAAAAAAATCTTAACTACCAGGATGATTGTATAAAAAAAGCGCTAGAACGGAGTTCATATTATGTTTACTTACCTCAGGCGCTTTTATTTGAATTTGAGAATCAGGCTTTTTGGCGAATAGAAAATCAGCTAACAAAAGAAAAAAAAGTTCCTAATTACCTGAATTTTATATATCCTTATGCTCTTGATGCAGCTAACCCGCAAAGAGTTAATTTAATTCGTTAGTTTTAAAAAAGGTGAAAACTATCAAAAGAATAATTCCGATAATGTCAATAGTCTTGTTGGGCGGGATTATTTTGTTTAGTTTGGTTTTTTATTCATACCAAGAACTGCAGGTTATCACTAAAAAACTTGTACTTTCAAGAAAAATAGTTGAGAGTTCCTTTAATCTAAACTATCTTACCGGTAACTATCTGCTTAAGCCGACTAAGCGAATGAAGATTCAATGGGATATAAGTTATGCGACATTTAAGCAGCAGATAAATCAGTTAAAAAAAGAAAATCTCAGCCCAGAAGAGATAAAAATAGTTAAAAAAATAATAAGAGAATTTAATTCGGCGAAATATTATTTTTTGTCATTGAAATTTTTAGAAGGCAGTCAAGATAAGCAACATAGGGTAGATCCTGAATATAAAAATTCAGGTGAACTCATATCTTTAAATTTACACCAGATGGCGTCTTTGGTGCTTTATCTTGAAAGTGTTTTTCGAAAGCAATTTGTTGTTGTCCAGAAAAAGTTTACTTTTTGGTTTTTGATATCCATAGCTGTGCTTTTTTCTATATTCAGCTGGTTTGTCTATCGCTTGTTTGAAGATATTCGTTATCGGGATAAAACCCAAAAAAGGTTAAAAGAAACAAATCAAAAATTAAGAATTATCGAAAGATTAGTTGAATTTACCGGTGACGGTGTTTATCGTTATCGCTATAAAGATGGTAAGATTTTATTTGCTAATCAAGGTTTGATAAATATATTAGAACTTAATTGCAGTCCGGATGAAGTTATTGGCAAAAAGATAGATGATCTTTTATTCTATCTTGAAAAGCCGGGAAAGGTAAGAAGCTTAATAGATAAAAAAGGAAGTATTCGCGATTATCCATATCATTTTAAGACTTTAGCCGAAAAAGAAAAGTGGGTTTTGCATAATTCATTCTTGATAAAAGAAGACGGGGACGAAAAAGTTGTAGAATCAATAGTTACCGATGTCACTGAGCAGAGAAAAGCAGAACAGCGAAATAAATTTTTAGCAGGGATGTTAGATAGCGCCCCTTTGTCTGTAATCGCAACTGACCAAGGCAGAAAGATAGTTTATGTTAATCCTGCCACCGAGAAGCTTTACGGCTATAGCAGCAAAGAGCTTTTAGGCAAAGACCCTTTATTATTAAATGTTGAATCGAATGCAGAAGAGATTGAAGACAATATACTTAATGAAGTCCAAAAAGGAAAAACCTTTATAAAAAGATTAAAGAATCAAAAGAAAAACGGGGAAGTTTTTATAGCAGAAAGCGCAATCTATCAGTTAAAAGATAAAGAAGGCAACTTTGTGGCTTTAGTTGGTTTTCAAAAAGATATTACCGAAGAGATAAGTTATCATCAAAGGACTAAGCGGTCTGAGGTAAAATTCAGGACTATTTTTCAAAAGGCAGGCACGGCTATTTTTGTCGCTGATCCAACAACAGGGATAATCCTTGATTGCAACCAGAGGGCAGAAGAGTTAATGCAGATATCCCGTAAGGATTTGGTGGGAATGCATCAAACTAAACTTCATCCTCAAAAAGGAAATAATTATAGAAAAATATTCAAACAACATGTCAAAAAAAGGACTAATGCTGACTATGAAGGCCATATCCAAGACAGCCAGGGGATAATCAAGCCGGTATGGATAAGTGCTGAACTTCTTAATTTTGGCAGTAAAAATCTAATGGTAGGATTTTTTACTGACCTGTCTCTGCGTTTTGAATATGAAAAAAAAGAAAAAGAAGCCCTGAAAGCTTCAGTTAAAGCTAAATCTGAACATGCTAAAGCTAAAGAGTTAAGCCGGGCTTATGGGGAATTAAAGAAAATTCAGGAAAAATTAATTCAAACTGAAAAATTAGCTGCTTTAGGTAAGCTTTCCGGTATTGTTGCTCATGATTTGCGTAATCCTTTAGGGGTGATTAGAAATTCTATTTATATTTTAAAGAAAAAACTATCTGATTCCAGTGATTCTAAAATCAAAAGGTACCTTAAAATTTTAGATGAAGAAATTGTAACAGCAGATACGATAATTGAAGATGTTTTAAGTTTTACCCGGTTGAAAAATATAAAGCTTTTAACTATTGATTTAAATAAAGAAATTAAAAGAGCTATAGGAAAGATTAATATACCAGGTAATATTAAACTTATAACAAAAATAGATGAAAATATTCCTAAAATAAAAGGAGATAAAGACCAGCTCCAGAGGGTATTTATAAATCTTTTCAATAATGCGGTTGAAGCTATGCCTGAGGGGGGAAAATTAACGATAAGCATAAAAAGAGAAGATAATTTTGTCCATATTATTATCTCTGATACCGGGGCTGGAATTAAAGAGAAAGATAAAATATTTGAACCGATGTATTCAACTAAGGTTCATGGCAGCGGCCTGGGCCTTTCAGCTTGTAAAAATATAGTCACAGCTCACCGGGGCCAGATTGAAGTAAGAAGCAAAGAAGATAAAGGCACTACTATGTTAGTAAAGTTACCTTTAGGTTGATAAGATAATTTATTTGATTGCCAACTGCCGGCGTAGTAGAATAGATACAAAAAGGGGGGGGCGAATTATGGCAAAGGAAAATGGGAAAATAGTAGTGGCTGATGATAACCCCGGGATTTGTCAGACCTTTAAAGATTTGCTCGGTGATGAGGGTTATGAGGTTGAAACCGTAGGTAATGGCTACCAGCTGCTTGATTATCTGCGGGAAAATTCGGCGGATATTGTAATTTTAGATTTAATGATGCCGGAAAAAGACGGCCTAGAGACTATTTCTATTCTTCGTTCTATCGTGCCTGACTTGAAGATAATAGTTTATACAGCTTTTGGCCGTTATGAAAATTCACTTTACGCTAAAGAAGCGGATAGGTTTTTGCTTAAGACAGAATCTCCGGAAAGAGTTTTAAAATCGATAAAAGATCTGCTCGAATAAAATTTATAGATTTTATTCTCCTCTAAGATTTTTAAAAATATTTTCTAGACATTTCATTTATTTTTGATTTAATAATATAATTTAGGTAAATTATGAATGGATC
>JAIPHS010000067.1 GCA_021735105.1 Candidatus Omnitrophota bacterium | reverse complement strand
CTTTTTTGAAAAATATACAATTGGTTAGTTTAAAGCCAATAGTGATAAAAGATAATTTTCAAGGCGAAGAGCAACAGATACAAGCTTTGATCAAAGAGGTGTTGGATGCAGCCGGCAGAATCTTATTTTTTACTGCATCAAATAAAGAGGTAAAGGCCTGGGATCTTAAAGAAGGTAAAACTATTCTTGAAGCAGCAGGCAGGATACATAGTGATTTAATGAGAGGTTTTATTAGGGCTGAGGTGGTTAATTGCAAAAACTTAGAAGATTTTTATAATATGGCTGAAGCCAAAAGCAAAGGATTAGTACAAACTGTAGGTAAGGATTATGTTGTCCAAGCCGGTGACATAATTTATGTAAAATTTAGTGTGTAATTATGATTAAAGTAAGAAGAGCCTTAATTAGTGTTTGGGAAAAAAGAGGGATAGCAGATTTTGCCCGTCAGTTGGAGAAGCTTAATATAGAAATTATTTCAACTGGAAAGACGGCTCTTTTATTGCGCCGGCATAAAATTAAGGTTAAGGAAGTCTCTTCAATTACAGCTTTTCCTGAAATTCTGTCAGGAAGGGTAAAGACTCTTCATCCTAAAGTTTTTGGGGGTATTTTAGCCAACAAGAAGCATCCCCTACATCTAGAAGAAATTTCAACTTTAGGAATTCAGCCAATAGACATGGTGGTTGTAAACCTTTATCCTTTTACTCAGAAAGTAAAAGAAAATTTAGCCTGGTCTCAGATGCTTGAATATATTGATATCGGCGGGCCTTCAATGCTTAGGGCTGCAGCTAAAAATTTTAGAAATGTTGCTTCAGTAAGTTCTCCATCTCAGTATAAACTTATTCTCACAGAGTTAAAGAAAAACCGAGGAGCAGTTTCTGAAGAAGTTTTACAGAAATTAGCAGAAGCATCATTTTATCTGACAAAAGAATATGATAACGCGATTTATAATTATTTTAAAGGCAGAGATACCATAAGTTGGAATATGGTAGAAAAATCATCATTGCGTTATGGAGAAAACCCTCATCAAAAATCTTCTCTTTATAAAAAGATAAGATCAAAAGATTTTCAAATAAAACAACATCAAGGAAAAGCTTTATCTTACAATAACTATCTAGATATAGATACTGCTATGATGCAGGTAAAAGAATTTAAGGATCCGGCGGCAACAGTTATAAAACATGTATCTATCTGTGGTACAGCTACAGATAAAAAATTAGTCTCTGCTTATAAAAAAGCTTATAAGGCAGATACACTATCGAGTTTTGGGGGAGTGATTGGCCTAAATCGAAAAGTAGATAAAGATACAGCTTTTCAAATTCTAAAAAGTGGGTTTAAAGAATGTATTATCGCACCGTCTTACTCTAAAGAATCGTTAAAGATTTTTTCAGCTAAAAAAAATATGAGAGTTTTAGAAACTGATTTTTCTAAAGACTCTGATTATCGTGATATAAAAGGTACTTACTTTGGTTATTTAGTGCAAAGAAGAGATAAATTAACTCTAGATAAAGCTAAACTCCAAGTAGTAACAAAAAAGAAGCCGACCAAACGGCAACTAGATGATTTATCTTTTGCTTGGAAGGTTGTTAAATATGTAAAATCAAATGCAGTGGTCATCGCAAAAAATAATGCCGTTTTAGGTATTGGAGGAGGCCAACCTTCTCGGGTTGGAGCGGTAAAAATTGCTCTGGATAAAGCAAAAAAATCAACTAAATTATCAGTTTTAGCGTCAGATGCATTTTTTCCTTATCCAGATTCGATAAAAGCAGCTCATCGACGTGGAGTTAAAGCTATAATCCAACCCGGCGGTTCGATTAAGGATAAAGATATTATTGAGGCCTGTAACCATTACAACATTGCTATGGTTTTTACTGGAATCCGTCATTTCCGCCACTAGAGCCACAGATTACACAGAACCTAGGTAACAGCAGGATTACAGATTACACAGAAAGAAGATAAGATAAAAAATCATACCTACTCTGAATTTGTTATGACTAAAGATTTTCAGCAAGCTTGCCAGTATCTTAATTCGTTTCTCAATTTAGAAAAGAAACCTTTTTATTCTTACAAGAATTCTTTAAAGCTAAAGAGAGTTTATCAAGCGGCTGACTACTTAAATGTTTCTTATAAAGACCTAAAAGCTATTCATATTGCGGGAACAAAAGGAAAAGGTTCTACTGCTCATTTTACAGCTTATATTTTAGCTTCTTTAGGTTATAAGGTGGGGCTATTTACTTCTCCCCATCTTTTTAGTTTTCGGGAAAGAATAAAAATTGTAAGATTGGTAGATAATAAATTTAAAGAAAAATTAATTTCTAAAAAATCAGTAGTTAAAATTATAAACAAGTTTAAGGATAAAATAAGAGTTTTTAATAAAGAAAAACCTACTTATTTTGAATTAATTACACTTATTGGATTTCAGTATTTTCTAGATAAAGAGATAGATTATGCAGTGGTTGAAGTAGGTTTAGGAGGAAGGGTAGATTCAACTAATATAATTAATTCCTTAGTTTCTGTTATCACTCATATCGGGTATGACCATGTTCATTTGTTAGGTAGTAGTTTAGCAAAAATAGCCGGTGAAAAAGCTGGGATAATTAAAGAGAAAACGCCGGTTGTTTCTTCTTTTCAAAGAAAATCAGCAGCTAAAGTTATTGGCCAAATAGCCAAAAAGAATAAATCTCCTTTTTTTATTTTAGGTAAGGATTTTAAAACAACAAATATAAAGATAAGAAAAAATCATACATCTTTTGACTTTGAATTTGGAAAAAATAAAATAAAGAATTTAAAAATTTATCCCAAAGGCAGTTACCAGGTAGAAAATGCCGGCCTAGCTTTAGCTTCAATTCTTACTATAAAAAAACAAAATATAAAAAAGTTTTTATTTAAACAAGCCTTAAGCCAATGTTTGTTGGCCGGCAGGTTTGAATCTGTATCTAGTAATCCTTTGATAGTAGTAGATGTTGCCCATAATCAATCTTCAGCTAGGGCGGTTTCTGATAATTTAAAAAGATACTATCCGGATAAAAAAATAATTTTAATATTTTCATGTTCAAATGATAAAAAACCGAACCAGATGCTTTCTTTAATAAATTACGATAGTATTATCTTGACCCAATTTAAGCATCGGCGTGTTTTTGATGTTTTTCAGTTAAAAAAAGTTTTTAAGAAAAAAGCAATAGTTACAACAAATTTAGAAGATGCTTTAAAAAGGGCTAAAGATTTATATGATAAGAAGTCTTTAATTTTAATTTGCGGTTCATTTTTTCTAGCGGCTGAAGCTAAAAGCCTTTTTAAAAAAAATTATCAATTTACCAAGGAAAGATATGCCAGAATTTAATCTAAAAGATTATAAATTATCTGATACTATAGCCGCAATAGCAACCCCGCCTTCAAAAGCGGCTTTGGGAGTAGTTAAAATATCGGGAAAAAAATCTTTATCTATATTAGAGAAAATATTCATGCCCAAGGTAAAGAAAAATATAAAAAAGGCAAAAACTTTTACGCTTCATTATGGTTGGATTATAAATAGCCCAAAGTCCAAAGTCCAAAGTCCAAAGTCTGAAGAAATAATTGATGAGGTTTTAGTTAGTATTATGAGAGCGCCACATTCCTATACAACTGAAGATGTGGTAGAAATATCTTCCCACGGAGGGGTTTTGGTTTTAAGTCAAATAGTTGAACTTATCTTAAAAGAAGGAGCCAGATTAGCTAAGCCGGGTGAGTTTAGTTACCGGGCTCTCATCAATGACAGAATTGATCTCCTACAGGCAGAAGCAATTTTAAGATTAGTTGAAGCAAAGACACCAGAGGCGGTTTCTTTATCATCAAAACAATTAAAAGGCGAAAATTCAACTAAGTTAGAAAACCTAAAAGAAGAATTAAAAGATCTTTTTACTCAAACTGAAAGCGCTATAAATTTTCCTGGGGAAGATATTGAATTTAATAAAGTTAATTTAGGTAAAAAATTAGATAAAATCATAAAAAAAGTATCTAATTTTAAAAAGAGCCAAGAGTCGGCAAAAATACTTACTCAAGGCTTGCGTTGTGTGATTTGTGGAAGAAGCAACGCGGGTAAATCAACTCTTTTTAACCGTATTTTGCGCCAAGAAAGAGTAATTGTAAGTAAAGTTCCCGGTACAACCAGAGATGTAGTTGAGGAAACTATCAATATAGAAGGAGTTCCGATAAAGATTTATGATACAGCTGGAATTTTAGAACCCAATGATTTTATTACCAAAAAAGCTATTCAAAAAACAAACCAACTATTTGATGAAGCAGATTTAGTTATTTTACTTTTTGATGGATCAAAGAAATTGAGTAAGGATGATAATTTTCTTCTTAGTAAAGCTAAAAATAAAAATACGATTTTGGTAGTTAATAAATCTGATCTTGGTCAAAAGTTAGTGTTAGGCCAAAAAATTAAAAAGCAGCATAAGCTTATCAAAATAAGTGCGTTAAAGGATGCAGATTTAAATAAATTTGAAAAATTGGTATATAAATCTGTTTATACAAAGCCAATAGATAAAAAAGATTTAATATTCTTAAACCAATACCAGAAAGAAGAATTAGATAATTTAGCTAAAAATTTATCTAAAACAAAAGAATACTTAACAGGAGATTATACTCTTGATTTTATAAATTTTTCTCTAAAAGATTGTCTAGATTCTATCGGAAAAATTACTGGAGAAGTTATAGCAGAAGAAATTTTAGAAAATATATTTTGTAATTTTTGTATCGGCAAATAAATAAGTCATAGGCCATATGTCATAAGTCATATGACTTGTGGCTTTGAACTTATGACTTGTGACTAAAAGGGGGTTAATTATGGATAAAAAAAAGATAGAAAAGGGGGTAAAGCTTGTGATGGAAGCGTTAGGGGCAGACTTAACAAAAAAAGATTTAGCCTCTACTCCCAGAAGGGTTGCAGAAATGTATGAAGAAATTTTAGCGGGCCAATTTAAAGATGCGAGTAAAGAGTTAGAAGTTATTTTAGAACAAACCCATGATGAGATAATTTTGGTAAAGGATATTCCAATTTATTCAGTTTGTGAGCATCATATTATTCCTTTCATTGGAAAAGCCCATGTGGCTTATATTCCTAACAAAAGAATAACCGGCTTAAGTAAAATTGCTAGAGTTGTAGATGTGCTTGCTAAAAAATTGCAGGTTCAAGAAAGGCTTACTACCGAAGTTGCGGATATTATTA
>JAIPHS010000066.1 GCA_021735105.1 Candidatus Omnitrophota bacterium | reverse complement strand
GCAGGAATTGCTATTGGAATGGTTGCTGGTGAAAACAGTTATAAGATCCTTACCGATATTGCGGGAATTGAAGATCATTGCGGTGACCTTGATTTTAAAGTTGCCGGTACCAGTAAAGGAATTACCGCAATTCAGGTTGATACAAAAACTGACGGCATAACTTTGGCGATGATCAAAGATGCCCTAGATAAAGCTAAAGAAGCACGTCTTTTTATATTAGAAAACATGACTAAAAGTTTGGCAGAACCGCGAGAAGATCTTTCTAAGTATGCTCCTAAGATTAAATCTATTGAGGTTGACCCGGATAAAGTTGGTATGGTTATCGGCCCGGGCGGTAAAAACATCAGGAAGATGAGCCGGGATTATAATGTTACCGTTGATATTGACGATGACAGAAATATGGTTTCAGTAGTGGCTGAGACAAGTGAAGACCTAAACAAAGCTATTACCGCAATAGAGAATATAGTCAGAGAGTTTGAAGTAGGCGACGTTGTTGAAGGAAAAGTTGATAAAATCGTAGATTACGGGGCTTTCTGTGAGCTTAGTCCGTCTAAATCCGGCCTTCTCCATGTCTCAGAAATTGCCGAAGGCTTTGTTAAAGATGTAAGAAAACACTTGAAAGAGGGCGATGTAGTCAAAGTAAAAGTTATCGGAAAAGATAACTTTGGTAAATTAAAACTAAGTTTAAAACAAGCAAAATAAGCCCTGTAAGCTCTTATTTTAAAATAAATTAATAAGCTAACAGGGTTTTTTTAATTAACAATGAGTAGACTCTCCTCTTTTTTAAAAAGTACTATTTTCTTTTTCATTTTCCTACTTGTTTTTTTAAGCCTTATCTCGTATAATCCCCAAGATATTTCATCCATTTCTGTGCCTCGTCCGGCTCAAACTTCTAACTTTATTGGGATAATTGGCGCCTATCTTGCTTTTGGTTTATTTTTTTTATTTGGTTATGCGGCTTATTTTATTCCTTTTTATCTTTTCTTTTTAGGCTGGGCCGAGCTGGAATTTTTACGTTTTCACGGTTTGGGCAGAAATAAAATTATTAATATAGTTGCTTTTATCTTTTTTGTTACCTTTCTGTCTACTTTTATCAGCCTTTTTTCCCAGCAAAGCACCCAAGTTTTTAGGTCAGGAGGATTGTTGGGATTTTATTTAAGTGGCCTTTTTAGAAGATATTTGGGCTTAACCGGTTCATTTATTACAGTTTTTTTGATTATGGCAATTAATGCTATTTTACTTTTTGGTTTCTTTTTTATGGATCTTTCTAAGGTTTTAAAAAGATTAGCCTTAAGCCTGTCAACTTCTGCAAAAGAAGCTTTAATAAACTTTAAAGAAAAAAGAAGCCAAGCTAAAGAAGCAGCGCCTGCAGCTAAGGGAAAACTAAAAAATAAAGATCCGCAGATAAAAATGTATCAACCTAAGGCAAACAAAAAAGAACCAGCTGATCATAATCTAAGGAGTCAAGAGGTAAATAAAACTAAAGAAAAAGCTTCATCTAGCCCCAAGGCACCTAGCCCTGAAGGTACGATAACAGATAAAGATAGCTATGATCCTTTAAGTTATAAATTACCTTCACTGGATTTACTTAAAAAGCCGCCTTCGGCTAACTATTCAGAGAGTAAAGGTAATATTAAGGCTAATATAAAAAAACTGGAAAATGCCTTGTTAAACTTTGGAGTTGAGGCTGAAGTGGTAAGTGTGCAAAAAGGCCCGGTTGTAACTATGTATGAGCTTTCGCCTCGGCCCGGGACTAAAATCCAAAAAATTTCTTCTTTATCTGATGATATTGCCTTAGCCATGAAGTCTTCGCTGGTTAGAATAGTTGCTCCTTTACCGGGCAGAGGCACAGTAGGAATTGAAATTCCTAATTCACATAAACACCTGGTTCATTTGCGGGAAGTGTTGGAGGAGAAAAGTTTTATAAAGGCTGATTCTAAACTTACCTTAGCTATTGGTAAGGATGTATCAGGTAATTCGATAATTGCTGATTTAGGGGATATGCCGCATCTGCTTATTGCCGGTGCAACCGGCGCGGGTAAAACTGTTTGTGTTAACTCTTTGATATCTTCTCTGATTTATAAAGCCAGGCCGGATCAGTTAAAATTTATCTTAATAGACCCTAAAATGGTAGAGCTAGCTCCTTTTTCCGGTATACCTCATTTAATTCATCCGATAATTTCAGAGGCCAAAAAAGCTTTTGCCGCCCTAAACTGGGCAGTGGGAGAGATGGAACAAAGGTATAAAAAGTTAGCTAAAGAAGGTTCAAGAAATATTGATGCTTATAATGAAAGAGCCTCTGAAAAGATGCCTTATATTGTAATTGTGGTTGATGAATTGGCTGATCTTATGACTGTTGCCAGAGAAAGTATTGAAACTGCTATTCAGCGCTTAGCTCAGTTATCTAGGGCGGTAGGTATTCATCTTATTCTTGCAACTCAAAGGCCTTCGGTAGATGTTATCACCGGAGTAATTAAAGCTAATTTTCCTTCGCGGATATCGTTTAAAGTTTCATCCCGGGTTGATTCACGCACAGTTCTGGATTCTATGGGAGCCGAAAAACTTATCGGTAAGGGGGATCTTTTATTCTTGCGCCCGGGAGCAGTAAAACTTACCCGCGGCCAGGGTTCTTTTATCGATGATCAAGATATCGGAGAGTTGGCTGATTTTTGCCGTAACCAAGGCGCGCCGGTTTATGAGGAATCAATAACCGAAGAAGAAAAGAAACAGAAGATGAATTTAGGCAGCGATGAACTTTTTGATGATGCGGTAAGGCTAGTTTTACAAACCAATCAAGCTTCAGCATCGCTCTTGCAAAGAAGAATGAGAGTCGGCTATACCAGAGCGGCTAGATTGCTTGATATGATGGAACAAAAAGGGATAGTTGGGCCCTTTTGCGGTTCTAAAGCGCGTGATATACTAGTTGAGGGGGAAAAATACCTAGCTGAGAAAGGATTAGTATGATTGAAGAGTTATGTAAAAAAATAAAAGAAAAAAGGAAATCCGCCGGCTACAGCATCGAAGAAGTTGTCAGGGAGACAAAATTGCATCCTTCGGTAATAAGAGATATAGAAGGCTGCAATCTAGGAAATATAACTCCAATCTATATAAAAGGTTTTGTTAAAATCTATGCATCATTTTTAGGAATTGAGGTAAAAGATGAGTTAGAAGAAATAAAAGGAAAAGTCAGCTCTCAAATAAAAAGGCCAAAAAGAAAAAAAGATTTGAGCCAAAGCCCAATCTTTAAAATATTTAAACTAATAACTAAAAAAATAACTAAGATCCCGCCCAGGACAAGAAAAAAGATAGTAACTGTTGCAGTTGTTTTGATTATTTTGTGGTTAGGGTTTTTGGGAATAAGATTCTCCTTTAGAAAAGTTTTAGCTTTTTTTAGAAATAAACCAAAAGCAGAACAACTGGCCCCGGAGAAAGCTTTAGAGGCAGAAGAAGCCTTAGGGCAAACTCAGGCAGATAAACCGAAATCTATGAATATTGGCCAGTTAGATCAGATAACCGCATCTTTGACGGTAAAAGAAGATTGCTATATAAGAGCTATCTCAGATGGAAAAGTTATCTTTGAGGGTGTTTTAGATAAAGGTGAAGTTGAGACCTGGAGGGCTGATAAAAAATTGGAATTTAAGATAAGTGATGCTTCAGCAGTATACTTGGAAGTTGACGGTGAATCCATTCCAAAACTTTCTTCGATACACAAACCGATAAAAAGTTTAATTATAAACTCTTCCGGAATTACCGTAAATAAATAGAAGATAGAAATTAGAAGTTAGAAGATAGAAATGGAAAAGAAAATTTTTTCTATAGTAACTTTGGGTTGTTTTCGCAATCGCTATGATTCAGGAGTTGTAACAAACAGATTTCTAACTAAGGAAAACAGTTTATTAGAGCCTGATAAGATAAGTAAGAAAAATAAAGCCGATATCTTGTTAGTTAACACTTGCGGTTTTATTGATTCGGCTAAGCTTGAGTCAATTCAGGTGATTAAAGAAGCAATAGAATTGAAAAAAGAGAAAAAAGTAAAAGAAGTTTATGTCTTTGGCTGCTTGGTGGAAAGATTTAAAAATCAACTGGCAAGGCATTTCCCCCAAGTTGATAAATGGCGGGGGGTAGAGAGTTTTGAAAAAAAATATAAAAAAAGAAAACTAGGTCAAAAACCAGTAGATTTTATAAAAATATGTGAAGGTTGTATAAACCGGTGCAGTTATTGCGCAATACCTCTTATCAAAGGGCCTTTGGCCAGCCGGCCTATCCCGGAGGTTTTAAAAGAAGTCAAAAAAATAGATAAAGCTGGAGTAAAAGAGCTAAATATAGTCGGCCAAGATATTACCAGTTGGGGAAAAGACCTAAGCAAAAAACAAAATCTAGCTAATTTGTTAAAGCATATAGTTAAGACAATAAAAAAGATAAAATGGATTCGTCTTATCTATACCTATCCTAAGCATTTCAGTAATGATTTAATTGATTTAATTGCCAGCGAAAAAAAAATTTGCAACTATATAGATTTGCCAATTCAGCATATAAATAAAAGAGTTCTAAAATTGATGAATCGAAAAATTACTCCTGAAGATATTATCTCTTTGATTAAAAAAATAAGGGAAAAAATACCTGATTGTGCAATTAGGACGTCGGTTATAGTTGGTTTTCCCGGAGAAACTGAATCAGAATTTAATCAATTGCTTGATTTTATAAAAGAAATAAAGTTCGAAAAGTTAGGTGTTTTTACTTATTCACAAGAAGAAGGCACAAAAGCTGCGAAGTTTCCCGGCCAGATTCATCATATGACCAAGAAAAAGCGCAAGCGCAGAATCATGGAGGCGCAGCAAAAAATCGGAGCAGATAATTTAGAAAAATTTGTCGGCCAAGAAATTACCGTTTTGGTTTTAGAAAAAAGAAAAGGCTTTTATATCGGCAGATCTCAATATGATGCACCGGAGGTGGATGGGATAGTTTTTATCAAAAGAGATAAACTAAAGATAGGCCGTTTTTATAAGGTTAAAGTTACCGACAGCCTTGAATATGATTTAGTAGCAGAATAATTGATAACTGATAATTGATAATTGATAATTGATAATTGATAATTAAAATAGTATAATACAAAAGGCAAGTTTAATCCTTATGCAACATTTCTGTTTGAACCTGTTTTGTTGCATAAGGGTGATGAATTTTATAATGGCTGTTTTATTATGAATGTTTCTAACAAACTTACATTCTTGCGCATGTTTCTTGCTTTTTTTTGTGTAGGTTTTATCTTACTTAATACCTTCACCTTCCATGTTATAGCACTTTGTTTATTTATAATTGCCTCACTTACTGATTGGTTAGACGGCTA
>JAIPHS010000065.1 GCA_021735105.1 Candidatus Omnitrophota bacterium | reverse complement strand
CCTTCTACAATAACACCTCCATCATGCAATGGAGCTGAAGGATAAAATAAATTCTGAATTAATTCGGAAGTTATATCCGCATCTAAAACAACTCCGCTTTCAGTATATTTTCTTAAACCCATCTCTCTTTTTATTGCAATCAAGCCCCCTATTTTTTTACGGGAGAGAACCCCTACAGAAGATGTAATTTCTCTTAAAACTTGCTCCATTTCCTCAATTTGAGGCTCCATATGAAAAATATGGCGTCGGCCTAATCTAATCAAACCTTCTCTTAGCTCAGGTTGAAAAATTATAGCTACCAAAACAAGAAAAAAAGCAAAAAGATAAGTAAGTATTCTAGTTAAAACCGGTAAGCCCAAAAGCTGAAAAGTAAGTAAAGAGATTATCAGAACAATTATGCCTCTTAGAAGATAAACAGCCTTGGTTCCTTTTAAAAATAAAAATACCCTATAGATAACCATCCACAAGATTATTATCTCAACAATTGATTTCCAGCTAAGCATTTTAATTAAATTTGTCATTTTTTTACCAAAGCAGAAAAAAGTTTAACTGCATCGTTTGTTTGGCCCACATCATGCACTCTTAAAACATTAGCTCCTTTAGCCAAAGCAACCGTTTGGGCGGCAATAGTAGCCCCTAGTCGTTGAGCTGGGCCTTTTTTAATTATATCACCAATAAAAGATTTACGCGATAAGCCAATAAAGATCGGCACTCCTAAAGTTTTAAATTGGTATAAATTATTTATGATATCCAGATTATGTTTTTTTGACTTTCCAAAGCCAATCCCGGGATCTATAAAAATTTGACTTTTATCTATTCCTTTTTTTTGACAATATTCTATCCTATCTTTTAGAAACTCTCCTATCTCTTGACTAACTTGCCTATAATTAGGATTAATTTGCATAGTTTGCGGATTTGCCTGCATGTGCATAAGAATACAGCCTAGATTATGCTTTTTTACCAAAGCAGTTATTCTACTGCTTCTTAAGGCGGTAATATCATTTATAATATCAACTCCGGCTTCAACAGCTGCTTCTGCCACCTTAGGCTTATAAGTATCAACTGATATAATTAAATTTTTAAATTTTTTCCTAATTACCTTTAGTATCGGTATAAGCCTCTTTATCTCTTTTTGAGGCTTTATCCGCCTAGAAAACGGCCGCGTTGATTCAGCCCCAAAATCAATAATCTTAGCTCCATCTTTAATCATCTCTAAAACTTTGCCTAAAACTAACTTTTTTAATTTAGGAAAAGACTCACCGGCCTTTGCCAGCAATCCATCACCAGAAAAAGAATCCTGGGTAATATTTATTATCCCACAAATGATAGGTTTATTTATCTTTAGAATTTTGTCTCTAGCTCTATATTTATAATTATTTTTCTCGCTATTTTCTAAGCTTTCTGACAATTGCCTGGATAGTAGCTTTAGCCTTTTAGTTTGATTTTTTAATTTTTGACAAAGTTTTTTCAACTGATTAATAGTGCCAAAAAGCAATACTCCAGTTTCAATATCCTTAATTAACGCATCTCTTTCTGCGGCTGCATCAGAACCAAGAGAAAGCAGGTGTTGTTTCAATATATTGGCTTCCCAGGACCTTATTCCCTGGACTCTAAAACTCCTAAATACAGACTTGGGAGCAAGTATTTTAGCCCCCTCTTCAGTTGCCCCTAGAGAAAGAATTACCTTTTTTGCTTCTTTTTGGTTATCTAAAGTTAACGGAACTATCTTCATTTAGTTTAAGGAAAGATAAAATATAATTAAATATTTCTTATGAAGTTGAGTCTTTTTTCTCTTGCTTGGATAAACCAACAATCTCTTTAAACTCTTTGGCATCCAATACCTCTTTGTCTAATAAAACACCTACAAGCTTAACTAATTCTTTTTTATTATCTTGAATAATACTTTTAGCCCGGATGTAACACTCGTCTACAATCCTTTTTACTTCCTGATCGACAATTCGGGCAGTCTCCTCACTGTAATCTTTTTCTCTCATCATATCCCTGCCTAAAAATACAGGACCGTGGCTTTCGCCTAAGGTATAATTTCCTAATCTGTCGCTCATGCCATAGTCACAAACCATCTTCCGAGCTAATTTTGTTACCGCTGCCAAATCACTCATAGCCCCGGTTGTAACATCTTCTAAATTCACCTCCTCAGAAGCCCTTCCTCCTAAAGCGATAGTAATTTCACCCATAAGTTGCTTTTTTGATTTATAGCTTCTATCTTCCTGAGGCGGAATAAAAGTATAACCACCAGCCATTCCCCGAGGAATAATTGATACTTTTGCCATAGAATCAACCTCTGGAATAACTAAAGATACCAAAGCATGGCCTCCTTCGTGAAAAGCTGTTATCTTTTTTTCTTTTTCTGACATTACCCTGCTCTTTCTTTCCGGACCCATCATTACTCTCTCAATTGCTTCCTCAAGTTCAATTTGGGTAACTGATTTTTTATTTCTGCGTGCCGCCAATAAAGCTGCTTCATTGCAAAGATTTTCTAAATCAGCTCCGGAAAAACCAGGTGTTCTTTTCGCAACTTCTTCTAAATTTACTTTTTTAGAAAGATTTATACCTTTAGTATGAACTTTTAATATTCCTTTTCTTCCCTTTATATCAGGCGAATTAATTACAATTTGACGGTCAAACCTACCCGGCCTAAGCAAAGCAGGATCTAATACATCAGGACGATTTGTAGCCGCTATAATTATTACCCCGGTTTCGGTTTTAAATCCATCCATCTCTGCTAAAAGTTGATTCAAAGTTTGTTCTCTTTCATCATGGCCGCCGCCTAATCCAGCAAAACGCTGTCTGCCAACTGCATCAATTTCATCAATAAAAATAATACACCCTTTATTTTCGGCTCTAGCAGCTTTTTTAGCTTGCTCAAATAGAGACCTAACTCGAGACGCTCCAACTCCTACAAACATCTCAACAAAATCAGATCCGCCTATTGAAAAAAATGGTACCTCTGCTTCCCCTGATACAGCTTTAGCAAGCAAAGTTTTGCCGCAGCCGGGAGGGCCCATAAGAAGAACTCCTTTAGGAAACCTACCGCCAAGACGCTGAAACTTCTTAGGGTCTTTTAAAAATTCAACCACTTCCTGCAGCTCTTCTTTTGCCTCGTCAATACCGGCTACATCGCCAAAAGTAACTTTTTTGGCTCTATTTTTATCTAAAATAGCATGTTTGGACTTACCAAAACCCCAAATTTGTGAACCCATTTGATTCCCTTTTTTAGAAAAATACCACAAGAACAAAATAAAGATAAGCATCGGCCCAAAAAAGTAAAGAAAGTTAGTAAAAGCAGTGCTCGCCGGCTCAATCTCAAAATCTTCTACATTTTCCCTAATCAAAGAAACAATTTCTTCATTTTCTTTGGGAATATATGCGTAGAAATACTTCTGGTCTTTTGACCGGTTGAACTGGCCCTGGACAAGATTTTCTTTTAAAGTGATTGATTTTATCTGATTAATCTCTGGATTGTTTTTGACTAAATAGTAGAATTCAGGATATTTTAATTTTTTGGCAAACCCCCCCATGTTAGCACCAAAAAGGTTAGCTAACCAGATGACCGCCATAAATATGATTATTACATACAGAGCCCGGCGAAAAAAATTGGGGTTAGGTTGTTTTTTCTTCTTTTTATTTGGTTGCATCGATAGCTATTATACTTAGATTAACTACAAAATCAAGGATTGAATGGAAAGAGCCTTTTTTTCTTTTTTTATTACAATTTTAGGTAGATGTATGCTTGCCGCTTCTCTGCCTTCTAAAACTAGTTTTTTTACCTCAATTAGATGGTTCTGATCTATCCTGCGTGTATTTCCTTTAATTTGCTCGATAGCAATTCTTATTACATTATTAAATACAGCCGGATGCAATTCTTTTAGGCCTTTTAGGCCAAGAGACAAACCCCGGCTTGACCTTTTTTGCTTAAGCCGCCTAAACTCAGATTTTGAAAAGTTATAGATAAAATCATAATCAAGGCCGGCGTTAACCGCTAAATCAGACAATCTATCTGTAATAGATTCATTAATAGCCTCAAGTTGCGGCAATAGGCCAATTCTTATCTTATTTCTTAAGAATTTTACCTCCTGATTGCTTTTATCTAAGCAAAAAGGAATATTTTTTTCATTTAGCCAATTTAAAATTTGTTCTTTTTCTAAATCAATAAAAGGCCTGACCACTGTTAAGCTTCTAAACTGAGACTTGGGTAAAAAACCTCTTAAACCTTTTAAACCTGTGCCTCTGATAATCCGCATTAAAACAGTCTCGGCTAAATCATTTTTATGGTGAGCTAAGACAAGTTTTTTTATCTTAACTTGACGTGAAACTTTTAGAAAAAAATCAAAACGCAGCTCTCGTGCCGTTTGTTCTAGAGAGTCACCGGCAAAAAAATCATTTACATTTTTTTTCTCACTAACAAAATCAATATTTAGCTTACTGCATAATTCTTTAATAAATTTTTCTTCCCGGTCGCTTTCTTTTCTTATTCCATGGTTAAAATGAGCACAAACAATTTTAAGTTTATAATCTTTGGTTAAATTTATAACATTATAAAGTAAAGCTATCGAATCCGGCCCGCCCGACACACCAAGTAAAAGCTTATCTTTTTTCTTAAAAAGATTATATTCTTTTATCGTCTTTAAAAAAGTTTTTTCTAACCCTTTTGTCGGCATAATTATCCTTTCTTTAATTAATTATTTTTTCGAAACAAATTTATTTTCTTTTATATAATAACGCAGGGGCAAATCTTTTGACTGGTTTGCATAATCGATACCTATCCTGTCTGTCTCAATAATATCAAAATTTTTTTTCTTTTTTTGTAAAATATAAATTTGATCTGAATATATCTTTTTGCCTAAAAACTTTTTATCAACTCCAAACGCTTCTGTCCAGCGACAGGGGCCATTGGTTAAATTTTTTCTATTCCTGCCTCTTCTTTTTTCCATCTCTCTTATTCCTTCAACAGGCTCTAAAGCACGAATAAAAACAGTTTGGGGATTGGTTTTAGATGAGGTAACTATATTAAAACACCAATATAGGCCATAGATTAAATAAACATAAATTATACCGCCTGCTTGGTATAAAATTTTGTTGCGAGCGGTTTTTTTGCCGGAAAAACTATGTGAGGCATCATCATTTATCCCTAGATAACTTTCAGTCTCAACTATACGGCCAATTAAAAAATATTTCTTTTTTCTTAATACTAAAAAATCTCCAAGAATATTTTTTCCAACATATTTTGCATTTTTTAAAAAGAATGTCTTTTTTCTTTTACCTTTAGTCTGTTTTTCAATTCCGTTCATAATCTCTGAGGCCAAAAATAGCTGTTCCAATTCTTACCATATTTGCACCTTCATCAATTGCTATTTTATATGAAGAGCTCATCCCCATCGAAAGATACCGCCAGCGGCTATCTTGGCATTTATTGTAAATTTGGTCAAATATCTCTTTTGTCTGCTTAAAATAAGGCCTA
>JAIPHS010000064.1 GCA_021735105.1 Candidatus Omnitrophota bacterium | reverse complement strand
ATTCCTAAAATCAATAAAATTATCTAAAAAATCAATAGAAATGAATCTTTTCTATCAGCCAAAAAATCTGGCAGGAGAAAATAAAAACACCCGTGCTGAAAGCACGGGTTTGGTAAATAAAAAAAATGCTGGCTCCCCGTTTAGAATTAATTCAGAATGGATAGTTTCAATAACTATTCCGAATCTAATCCATAAAAATAGGTGCGAATAAAAGACATGGCTCCCCATATAGTTGAATTTATAAGGTAGGAAGACAGGCATAGCCTTATCCGGGCGCTGGGGCGCCCTTGCTGGTTGGACAAGTGTCGCTTCAGCTTTGCTGGGGCAAAGCTTCGCTTTAGCGGCGGCCTGAGCCGGCCGCCTTGGTGGTGGTTTGATAAGTTATAGCGGCTTGCTGCCCCTTGACAGGCAAACTCTCTTTAGTAGCTCGATTGTCAAGGACCACCGGCCTCACAACACTTTAGTATATAAGCAACATTTATTTAGCAGGAGTTCGGCCGCCCGCCTTCGCTCCTTGAACATTCGCTGCGGCGGCCAAGCCTCTGCCAATAGGGGTGGTTTTATCCCCCGGAAAGAAAAAAAAGAAAAAAAGAAAAAAAAGAGCCGCAAAAAATCTTAAAAAATTTATCCTGAGCCTGTCGAAGGATTTGTCTTGAATATGGCGAAGGGAAATCTGGAAAAAAATTGTTTGCCGTAGAGGGCGGTTTTAAAAAATAATGGGTATTTTTTACCTTGACGGGAATTTAGTTTAGATATATATTAAAATTATAATTAGTTATTGTCCCGAGTTAGAAGGGTTAAATCCCGGACATTAAAAAAGCAAAACCTTCGCTGGCAACGGCGAGGGATTTTTTAATTTTAGGGGGAATATGGGAGAATCTATAAATTGGCATGAAACAGCGGAGATTTACAGCAATGCGGAAATGTATGACGATGCCATTGCCTGTTATGATCACGCTATAGAATGCAATCCACTAGATGACGTGGCATGGTTTCGTAAGGGGTATATTTGTTTTCTTTTGGATAACAATAATGAAGAGTTAAAGTGTTATAATAAGGCCTTGGAGATAAATCCGAAAAACATTGATGCTTTAGAACATAAGGGCGCGTATTTGTTAAATTTGAACAGAGAGCAGGAAGCGATGGAATGTTTTGATAAAGTGCTTGAAATAGCTGAACAAAATGTATGTGTGTGGTTTAATAAGGGCATGGTTTTAAAAAACAAAGGTGAGTATTGGGAAGCTTTTGTTTCTTTTAACAAAGGGCTTGAACTTTGCCCTGACGATGAAGAAGCTTTACAATGCGTGGATGAGATTATAAGCAACCTGATAGAACCGGGGAGATCAACATGAGAAAAAAAACGCAGGGAGAACAACATGCGAATAAAAAAATTATAGAGTATGCAAAAATGGCAGCTTCAACATGGGAAGAGTTTGTCAAAGACGATGATAACGAAAAGATAAAAAATTATTTTCATTTAAGGCCAACCAATAGCGGCATAACAATAGTATCAACTCTGCCAGATTATGAGATGAGGGGTATTACTGGAATTAAAACTAAGAAGGATCTCTTTAGTATATTAAATAATATAAACAATGAGTATGCAAAAATAACATCTCTTAACCCTGAAAGAAAACGTGAAGTTATGGAAAAGTTACAATTCAAAAGTCGTTCAAAAGAAAAACCTAAAAATATCTTAGAAGAAAAAATACAGGCAACCATGATCAATACAATGTCTAAAGACAGGAATTTACCCGCAAAGCTTGGCAGTCAGAATAAGTATATTCATTTTATTGCATCAGAATTAATTTTAGAAAAAGGTCCAAATAGAGTAGATATAGTGGGTTATGATGAAAAAGATATATATCTTTTTGAGCTTAAAAAAGCTAGAACTAAAAAGATTGACCAGGTTGCAAACTATGTAAATTATTATAAACAACAACCTCAAATTGAAGTATTGAAAAAATTGCTGGCAAATTATCCGATTAATCCAGTTAAAAAATTTGATAATATTAAAGGTATAATGGTTATGGAAGATGCTGATAATTCTGAAGGCAGAAGTGATTGGAAAAAACCTGCCAAGGAACAGGGGATAAAGATATTATTTTATTCTTCTTCTTTAAAGTACAGAAATATTGCCTAATAAAGAATTTTTTATGAATCTCATCATTCATCGCGGAACAAAAGAAATCGGCGGAAGCTGTGTTGAATTAAAAACTGCTAAAACCCGGATTATAGTGGATTTGGGTATTCCTCTGGTTGATATCAAAAAAGAAAGATTTAACACGAAAGTTTTAGAAGGAAAAACTATCCCTCAGCTTAAGAAGTTGGGAATACTTCCGCAGGTTAAAGGCCTTTACCGAAATGAAAAGAGGTCAATTGATGCAATATTTATATCCCATTGTCATCTTGACCACTATGGTTTCTTAAGATATGTCCATCCGGATATACCGGTTTATATGAGCCAAGGCTCAAGCCGGCTGATAGAAGCCTCGAACATATTCTTACCACAAAAAACAACTGGCTTTAAAGCTGTAATTATTGAGAAAAGAAAAAAAGTAAAGGTAGGTGATTTTTCTATAACTGCCTGCCTTGTTGACCACTCCGGCTTTGATGCTCTTGCTTTCTTAATCCAGTCAGGTAAAAAAAGGCTTTTTTATTCAGGTGATTTCCGCGGCCACGGCAGAAAGAGCGCTCTCTTTGAAAGAATGATAAATAACCCTCCGCGCGATATTGATTGTTTGGTTATGGAAGGAACCATGTTTGGCAGAGGAAAGCAGAAGTTTAAAAACGAAACTGATATTGAAAAGAAAATGGTAAAGATGTTAAGAAATAAGAAAAATATAACTTTTTTCTTTTCTTCATCACAAAATATCGATAGGTTAGTTTCAGCTTACCGGGCTTGCCTTCAGGCAGATACAATATTTGTAATAGATGTTTATACGGCTTTTATCTTACATATTTTAGGCAGCTTTTCAAAACACCTGCCGCAATACAACTGGAAAAATGTCAGGGTAAAGTTTTTTAAGAGCCATGTAGATAGCTTGGCAAAAACTGAGCATAAAGACTTAATTTATAAGTTCAACACAGAAAAGATTGAGATAGAAGAAATAAAACAAAAAAGAGAAAAAATATTGATGATATTGCGGGATAATTCTTTATTCCCGATAATGTTGAAAAGCTTAGGGAAAACTGTCGAAATGGCCATAATATATTCTATGTGGGAAGGTTATCTTAAAGATGAGTTTGTAAGAAACTGTAAAGAAAAAGGTATTTCAATAATTCAAATTCATACAGCTGGCCATGCCATTGGTAAAGACCTAAAGCAGTTTGCTGCTGCCTTAAATCCCAAAACTCTAGTTCCAATACACACCTTTGAACCTCAAGAATTCTTGGGCTTGCACAAGAATGTTAAGATATTAAGAGATAAAGAAGTGTTTGAAATTTAGCGTTTTGTTCCTGTCGAAATCCTCTCTATAAATGAAATGAATTAAGAAAAGAGATCTTTTGACTGGAGAAACGAATGAAAAATGTAACAGCGACTTTTTTGCTAAAAATTAAGTATTGTATCTCCGGAACTCCAATCGATGTCCGGTTGCTAAAGTTAGCATACACATAATGCAAATGTGAAAAGAACTTGACTTTATGTAAGTAGATAAGTATTATAGATGTTGGATATCTGTCAATATCGCATGAATTGAAGTAATTTTTATAATCAGCCGGAGAAACTTTCGACTGTTAATATAAATTTAGTAAAAAAAGGAGGGGAAAATGAAAAAAGGTTTAGTAGTGCTGCTTTTAATCGGAGTAGTAATTGCATCGGCTTCAATCATTTATGCCGAAGAAACTAAGGATTTAAAGGGGATTTATGAAGAATGTGGTTTAGGTGCGATGATTTTTCCTGATTGGCCAATAGGCGCAAGTGTCAGTAACTTTACTTGGGATTGGGGCACTACAGCGTCAACCTCCGGATTGACTACACCAGAAGCTTGTAAGGGTGGTAAAGCAGAATTAGCATTCTATATCTACCAATCATATGATTCTATCGAAAAAGATCTCGCTAAAGGAGATGGCAAGTATTTAGATATGTTGGTCGTATTGTCCGAAAAGACAGGAGAAAAGGAAAAGTTTATTCAGGACCTTAGAGAAAATCTCCGTGAAGCGGTTGAAGGTGATTGCTATTCATGCAAGGATCGCCTTGAAAAAGCAAAGATGATGTACACAATCATTCAAGATTTAGCATAAAATCATTAATACTAGAATTTTCTACAGTTCAAGAGGCCATACTTTGATGCTTAGAGTATGGTTTCTTTTCTTTCTTATCGGCTATTTGTTATCTGCATCTGTTGTTTGTGCATCAGAGAGCGATCTTTATGTCGAAAAAGCAAATGCGTTGTATTTAGCAGATGACCCATTTTGGAGAGACCTCCTTCACTTTAAAGGAGGGCGCAGCCTAATACTGGATAAAGATTTCTTTCTATCCGACAAAGGGCAAACTGATCCCCAAGCAGAATTGAAAGCGACGATCGAAGCCTATTTTACTCAGGAGCATACAATCAAGAGAGAGTCAGGTGATACAAACATTGTTTGTATCTTTCCAGCTAGATATGCTTGGCTTAATGAGAAACTGGATCTTCCGGATTACAGATGCGATGAAGTTCTCTGCCCAGCTTTAAGTCAATGGGCCCGTCTTAATCAGATTGAAGAGATCAGTGTGATTTATGTCAGTGCATATTTGGGAAACCCCGCTTCTTCATTCGGTCATGCCCTTTTAAATCTGAAGATAAAGGACAGTGATGAACTGTTCGGCCTATTCGACACGACCATAGCTTATGGCGCCACAGTTCCAATTAACGAAAACATGGTAATGTATGTGCTCAATGGACTATTTGGTGGTTACACCGCTACGTATTCCGATAAATTCTATTACTTCCATGATCAGGTTATATCAAATAGAGAGTCCAGAGATATGTGGGAGTATACACTCCAGCTTACCGCTTTTGAAAAAAAGATACTTGTCTATCACCTTGCCGAACTGCTCACCAGGCGTTTTAAGTATTATTTTTTGAGCGCCAATTGTGCCCAAGGTATAGCCGCTCTTCTCGACATCTTCATCAAGGAAGATGTTTATAATTTTAATTATCCGATTTATGTGCCGGAAGAACTGTTCCATAGATTGCAGCAGATCGATGCGAAAAGACGAGAAAATAAAGAAAAAAAGTTGATTAAAAATATAAGATATATCCCTTCGGCTAGGCGTTATTTATTTTACGAGACCAAACGCCTCAATAGCGAAGAGCGCAGAGTATATCTAAATATTACAAATAGCCATAATGAAAATTTTGCTCCTTTCCTTAAAGAACTGGACATCGATAGCCGCATCAACGTATTGAATGCTTTACTAGCTTACCAATACTATAAATTAATGGCTAGTTACAAGGAAGATCAAAGTTTAGAAGAATATAAGAATAAGATTCTTCTTGAGCGATTACGGTTGCCGATAAGAAAGGAAAGTCCAC
>JAIPHS010000063.1 GCA_021735105.1 Candidatus Omnitrophota bacterium | reverse complement strand
TCTAGTTTTTCTGCTTTTTCCAATTGAGAAACTGGTAAATTTTTAAAGGTGTAAAGAAAATCTTTGCTGTAGGCATAAATTCCCAGATGTTTGTAATAGGGGCTGTAAGAAGTTCCGAGATTGCCATTTTTATTCTTGTTGCGATAGTAAGGTATTGGGAGCCGAGAAAAGTAAATTGCAAAGTCGAATTTATCACAGATAACTTTTACTATATTAGGATTATCAATCTGGTTTTTTTCTTCTATTTTTTTCTTAACGGTTGCCATAGGTAAATCTTTAGCTGTAAGCATTTCTTGAACCAGGCTATCAATTACTGAAGGGTGCATTAAAGGTTCATCAGCTTGGATATTTATTACCAGTTTTGCATCAATGTCTCTTATTGCTTCAGCTATTCTGTCGGTTCCGGATGTGTGTTTGTCAGAGGTATTTACTACTTCTGCTCCAATTTTCTTTGCTTCTTTTTCAATCTCTGGATGATCACAAGCAACAATTAGTTTATCGAGAAGGCGCGCCCCCGAAGCACTTTCCCAAGTCCAGCGAAGTATAGATTTTCCACATAAATTTTGGAGAAGCTTAACGGGAAGCCTGGTTGAGGCATACCGTGCTGGGATTACTCCGATAACGTTAATTTCTTTTTTCATTGATTATCTTTCTTAATTCTTTTTTAGTTGTAGTTGTTGCCCCTAGTTTACCTACTACAGATCCTGCAGCCAAATTAGCAAGCTGAGCTGCTTCTATGCTTGTTGCCCCGCAAGTTAAAGCTAATGTAAATAAAGAGACTACTGTGTCACCGGCTCCAGTTACATCGTATACTTCCAGAGCAGCTGTGGGGATATGTTGGATTTTTTCTTTTTCAAAAAGCATCATTCCATCTTCTCCCAAGGTTAAGAGAAGAGATTTTGGAGATAAGTCTTTTAAAAGTTTTTTACCAATGCATTTTATTTCGTTTTTATTTTTAGCTTTTTGGCCAGCTGCTGTTTGAGCTTCGGCAATATTGGGGGTTAAGGCAGTTACTCCTTGATAGTATTGAAAGTGATTTTCTTTTGGGTCTACAGTGATAATTTTATTTTTTTGGGCACAAAGGTTAACAAGTTCCTTAACCAATAAAGGGTTTATCATTCCTTTGCCGTAATCTTCGATGATTACGGCATCAAATTTAGCTAAGTTATTTTTTATTTTATTAATAATGCCTGCTATGGTTTTTTTAGAAAAATTATCAGTTGATTCCCAGTCAAGGCGAACGACTTGTTGATGATGGGCGATGATTCTGGTTTTTAAAGTAGTCCGCCGGGTTTTATCTTTAAATATATATTTTGTGTTAAGCTTTTTTTTATTGAGCAGAGAATATAGTTGTTTGCCAAAGGTATCCTGGCCAACCACTCCGCAAAGTGCTGCTTCGGCGCCCAAATCTATTAAGTTTAAGCCAACGTTTGCAGCTCCGCCGGCTTTAAATGTTTCTTTTTTAGCCCAAACTACCGGGACAGGAGCTTCAGGAGAAATGCGGTTTACGCTACCGGAGATATGGCGGTCTAAAATAAGGTCTCCAACCACTAAAATTTTTTTATCAGAGAATTTAGAAATAATTTTTTTAAGTTTATTCTTTTTTGTTAACATATTCCTAAAACTTTTTTTATGCTTTTCCGCCGCAATATTTTTAAAAATACATCTACTATCTTTGGGTCAAATTGTTTTCCTCTTTGTTTTTTTAACTCTTCTTTAACGATTTCAATGGAGATTCCTTTTCTGTATGGACGTCCGAAATACATAGCATCAAAAGAATCAATTACAGATAAAATCCGGGAGCCCAAAGGGATTTGATTTTTCTTTAGGCCGGAAGGATAGCCTTTGCCGTCATATCGTTCATGATGGTAAAGGATTATCGGCATGACTGGTTTTAAGGATTCAAGATCTTTAATTAATTCGGTACCTTTTCGAGGGTGTTTGGTAATAAGTTCAAACTCTTCAGCTGTCAGTGGTTTTCGTTTTTTGAGAAGTTTTCGGGGAAGGCCCATTTTTCCGGCATCATGCAGCAGTGCCGCAAATTCCAGAGATCTTATTTCCGCCTTTGACAAAGATAGTTCTTTTTCCATTGCTTTTAAAATTTGAAGGATATGTTTTGTGTGAAGTCGTGAAGTTGGGACATGCTGGCTAAGAAAGTTAGATATAGATTTTATATAACTTAAAATTAGTTTTTGCTGTTCCTTATATAAAGCAAATATTTTAAGAGTTAGGCTGGTTTCTTCACATAACGAATAAAACCATTTTTTTTCACTGGGAGTAAATTTTTTAAGATTTTTACTTCGTTTTATGTAAATTCCACCTAATGTTTTTATAAAAGTGAAAGGATAAACCAATCGCTTATTCAATATTATTTCGTTTTCTTGTTTGAGAATATTTTTTTCAACTTTGGTAAGTATTGAAACTCCTCCCTTTTTTATAATTTTTGACTGGTTCTTAAAACTCACTTTGACATATTGCGCAGAATTAATAGTTTTTAAAACCACAGTTACTTTATCGGCCTCAAAGGCGCTTTTATATATTTTAGCTATTCCGATAGCAAAACTTTTTATATCTGTAAAAGTGGTTGCTAATCTATAGAGGGTATGATATGACGAAAACATAGTTAAGTTAATACTCACTTTTTCTCCTTTTTCAGTTTGTCGTATAAATCACCTAAGCTTTGTGAAATTATTTTAGTTTCAGACAAAACCGGCATAAAATTCGTATCGCCTCTCCAGCGCGGTACTAAGTGAAGGTGTATATGATCTGTAATACCTGCTCCGGCAACTTCACCAAGGTTAAAGCCTATATTAAATCCCCCCGGCCGTAAAACTTTCTGAATCATTTTTTTCATTTTAATCGTTATTTTATATATACCAAGGGTTTCTTCATCATTTAATTGTTCCAGTTTTGCGGTGTGTTTGTACGGGGCAATTAAAAGATGCCCATTATTATAAGGGAAACGGTTCAAAACCACAAAGCAATATTTTGAACGTAGAACTATATAGTTTTTTTTATCCTTTTTTTGTTTAGCAATTTTACAAAAAAGGCAACCCAATTCTTTTTTTTGACTCACATATTTTATTCGCCAAGGCGCCCAGAGCTTATCCAATTCTTTTAATACTCCTGTTTAACCGGCCATTTTTTATTTCTATAATTCCGTATGTTTTTTCTGGAGTTGTTATTGTATCACCAACTGAACCGGGATTAAAATATATTTTGTCATTTATTTTGTGATCAGCAGCCTGATGGGAATGGCCATAGATAAAGATATCTATTTTTTCAAAATCTTTTTGAAATTGGTGCCGGACATATTGTTCTATAGTTTTTGAAGTGCCGCTGCCGTGGGTAAGGGCAAAAGCAAAGCTAGACAGCTTAAATATATTTTTTTGAGGTAATTTTTGTAAAATTACCTCATCATCCATATTTCCGGCAATTGCATAAGTTTTAATTCTTTTAGAAAGCTCTTCGTATATTGAATAATCAGTAAAATCACCAGCGTGAATACAGCAGTCACTTTTTTTTATTTCTTTATCTAATTTTAAAAAAAAGCCTTGGTTGGGGTTAGTTATATGGCTGTCAGAAATTACTAATATTCTCATTTTATAAATAGTGGAGAAGGTTTGGTTTATTATAAATATCAAGAAGATTATTTACTCTATTTTTATCCCAAAGAGTAACTTTTTTGTTTTTAGCCAGTAAGTTGGCAGTATCAGTTAATTCATCTAATGAAATAAATATTTTTTGAACATTTTTGCCCTTAATATTGGCGCCTTTTTTAATAAATTCAAGGATATCTTTGTCGTCAGTTGTTTTTTCTTTTATTCCGGCAAATACAATTTTTTTTCCTTCTCCCACCAAAAGGTGAAAATTATCTTCTGGATAAGAAATAATTTTTGTATTATCTAGTTTAGGCAGATTGTATCTATCTTTGTCGATTGATAAGGAGTCATCCTTAAAAGCCATAAAGAGTTCAACTATTTTTTTCAATCTATTTTTTGCAAATTCTTCTTTAAAAAGGTTTATCTCTTCCTGAATCTCCTTTTGCCAAAGATTGTCTCGTTTCTGGGGTTCAGACACAGGAAAAATAGAATAAAATTTAAAAAAGTGAGACATCCAAAATGAAAAAAGTTTATCCTTTATTTTGTAAATGTTTCCATGTTTGTTTAGGTAGTTAAGGTTTATCAGCTTATTCAACTTATGATTTATGTCACGGCTGGAGCTGCCGGTTAAGTCTTTAAGGTTTTCTTTGCGCAGGTAGCCTTTACAGAGCAAAAAAAGTAGTTTAATTACCGGTGCAGGTTCTTTGAAATGATATTTGATTTTATCAAGTTTATTGCTAAATTTTTGAAAAAAATAAGTTTCTTGATTAAAAAGTAAATCTTTTAAAACTTTTATAATAGTATTTTCTTCTACCTCTGTATAGTGTTGATGTATAACATTTTTAAATAATTGATAGTAGCTTTGATTGCTGCCGATAATGTTGATAAAAAAAGATATAAAGGCTGGGGAAGGTTTAAGTTTACTTAATTTGTTTTCAAGTAAGATAAAGTTTTGGAGAAAATTATTTTTATTAAGGTATATTTTTTCAAAGTTACCAAAAAGAAGGTTCAATTCATTGCCCAGAGTTTTATCTGCAGCTTCTGGATGAGATGAGCTGATAACAAGCATGCATTTTCTCTGAGATATTGCAAAATTAGCAAGTTGTTGATAAAAGTTTTTAAAAAGTTTATCGGCTTGAGGAAATTCTTCAATTATGAAAATACAATTTTTACTGCTTTCTTGGATAAATTCATTTATTAAGTTTAATATATCTAGAAAGGTAATGCTTTTTTGTAATAAGCCCTTAATTAAATGGGTAGTTTTAGGTAAAATATCAAAACAAATAGTTATCAATTGGTCTAGGCTCATAACAGTTGAACTGTGTTCGGAAAGCAAACAAAAAGCTATGGATTTAAAAACGTTATTTTTGTTTAAATAAGTTGGGTTGAGATAGATGTGGATTAGTTGTTCGGTTTTTTTATAAGAGAGATAACTGTTGATTAAATTTGATATTTCGTTTTTATCATCAGCAAGAATAGCTATATTTTGACGGTAGCCCCGCTCGAAAGCATTAATTCTTTTTGAAAGATTAATTAAGTTGGGGTTTTTGTTAAAAGGGTCCATGTATAAGTTTTATGAATATAAAAAATATGATAACGTAAAATGAAATAAAATCAATCAATAATTAGTTAAAGCGGGCGAGCGGAATCGAACCGCCGTTACTAGCTTGGGAAGCTAGTGTTCTACCATTGAACCCCGCCCGCTGAAAATGAAATTATATAGAGTATACCTTTATTTTCAGCGGCACTGAGCCAAATTCCTTGGCGAAGTGCCTTAGGAACCTAAATAAGATACTTCGTCATTTCATTCCTCAGTATCAATTCGACTACAGCTTTTCTTTGAAAAGCTAAGTCTCATTGAAAATGAAATTATTTAGCGAATACCTTTATTTTGGTGACACCCAAGATTCTTCGCTT
>JAIPHS010000074.1 GCA_021735105.1 Candidatus Omnitrophota bacterium | reverse complement strand
TTTCGTTCTCAATTCTTCTTAAATATTCATTACAAGAAGAAAATATCCATTCTTCCGGTCTATGAATAAGATAGGCTGTTACCGGATTGAGATGAATGTATCTTGTTAGGTGAATAAGTTGCTCGTCAGTTTTAACCAAAACATTTTTAAATCTGCTCTCCCATAAAGGGCCTCTTCGTTTATGCCGAACATTAAAGTACCTTGTATAACTGTTAAAAATATTATTAACAAAAATAGATATGCCTTTATCTTGAAGTTGCTTTAAAACCAAATGTATATGAGTCGGCATAATACAATATGCCACTATATCAACAAGGTTTTGGCTTCTAAAACAAGGAATATTTATATAAGAATTATTCTCATGAGAATTCATTGTTTTTATAAAATCAGAAAATTTTTTTGTCGGTTTTTTCCGTTGATAATAACGAATTACATTTATTATTCGCCAATAACAAAGCTCATCTTTAAATATTTTGAAATTTGCAATACTCCGGTTAAAAACATGATAAATGCTGCCTGTAATTAACTTCTTTTTTCGCATATCTACCCCACTTCCTAAATTCCCACCTACGCGGTGGGAATCGGGTTAAAAAATATTAGTTTCACTTTTCCGATACCGATATTGCAAGGCTTCTGCCATATGAACAACCTCAATATTTTCAGAAGAATCTAAGTCAGCAATGGTACGGGCTATTTTTATGGTTTTAAAATAAGCGCGCGCTGATAAACAAAACTTTGCAGTAGCTTGGATTAAAATCCTCTCTACTTGATCAGAAAGAAAACAATACTTTTTTATCTGGCTATTACCCATCTCGGCATTAGTATAAATGTTTTCATGACGCAAGCGTTCGTTTTGAATTCTCCTTGCTTTCAAAACCCTTTTTCTAATTGCTTCTGAACTTTCTAAAGATTTGTTTACATTTTGATTGGCAGAAAAGTCTCCTGCATCTACAACTGGAACTTCTATCGAAATATCAATCCGGTCTAGAAGCGGCCCTGATATTTTTTTTCTGTATTTTTCAATTTCTCTTTGTGTACAAATACAATTCTTTTTAGGATGATACAAATAACCACAAGGACAAGGATTGGCCGATGCGAGTAAAATAAACTGAGCCGGAAAAGTTGCTTTTCCCCGGCTGCGACAAATAGTTATCCGGTTATCTTCTAGGGGCTGCCTTAAGGCTTCTAACGCAGAACGGGGGAATTCGTTAAATTCATCTAAAAACAAAACACCTCGATGGGCTAAACTTATTTCCCCCGGCTTTATCTTGCTGCCGCCTCCGATAAGGCCAATTGATGAAACTGTATGATGTGGTGACCGAAAAGGTCTATTTTTAATAACAGACCCTTCCGGCGGAATCAAACCGGAAGCTGAATAGATTTTAGTTACTTCTAATGATTCTTCCTCAGTCAAAGAAGGAAGAATACCGGAAAAAGCTTGCGCTAGCATAGTTTTTCCTGAACCGGGGCTGCCGGTCATAAACAAATTATGAGCCCCGGCTGCGGCAATTTCTAAAGCTCGTTTTGACTGTTCTTGTCCTAATATTTCTGACATGTCAAATTCACATTTTTTAAAAACTTGTTTGCCTCTATATTTTGTATTTTTAATTGGTTTTAAAATATCTTGATCATAAAATGAAAAAATTAATTGGTTTAGATCTTCTACCGGATAGATATTAATACCCTTAACAACAGCAGCTTCATTTACCGATTGTTTCGGAATAAAAATATTTTTTATCCCTCTTTCTTTAGCAAATAAAGCTAGGAGTAAAGCACCTTTTGTATGACGTAATTTACCATCTAGAGAAAGCTCACCAAAAAATAAACTTTCTTTTGGCAGTTGACAATCAGATGAAGCCGCAATAATTCCCACTGCTATTGGTAAATCATAAAAAGAACCTTCTTTGGGAATATCGGCAGGAGCAAGATTGATCACAACCCTTTTTTTGGGAAATTGAATATCAGAATTCACAATCGCGGTCTTTACCCGCTGCTTGCTTTCAGCTACGGCTTTAGTGGGTAATCCTACAATTTCTAAAGCCGGTAAGCCTCGACTAGCTACATTTACCTCCACATCCATCCCCACTGTATTTAAGCCTAAATTAAGAGCAGATGAAACTTTTACCAACATTTATTTACTCAAATCCTATATTTCTTTTTGGTTTAACCGAAGAATGTTTAATGGTTTTAAACCGGTCGCAATTTGCGACCAGTTCATTCTTCTCTGCCTTAGTTAATTTAAACATAAAGTCTTTAGGAAACCTCTTTCTATTTCTTTTAACTTGTTCATTTAATCGTTTTGTGAGAACATCATAAAGATTTGCTAAATCTCTATCTAGCATTACTTTTTTATCTCTAATCAATAATATTTTCCGAGCGATCTGCTCATAAGGAATCAACATAGTACTTATCTGCCTCTTGGTTAACTAATCCTTTCAAATGCATCAATGACAATTTTGTGCCTACTTGAGAAGAGGTTTTATTTAATTGCCTTGATAAAAAATCAATATCCATTGGCTCTTGTTTTAACTGTTCAATAATTTCTTTTTCTAACTTGTCTAAGTTGAAAGATAAAGAACTATTTTTTAACTCTCCCTTGCCCCCTAAATCATAAAAATTTAAAATATCATCGGCCGAGATCACCATTTCTGTACCATTCTTAATTAAATTCAGCGTCCCCTTTGACACCGAACTAGTAAGCGGGCCCGGTATGACAAATAACTTTCGTCCAAACTTATTAGTTAAATCAGCCGTAATCAAAGAACCGCTTTCCAGGCCAGCTTCTACCACTAAAGTTGCTTTAGATAAACCGGCAACTATCCGGTTACGCTGAGGATAGCTCCATAACTGCGGCATGGCATCACCTTCAATTTCAGAGATAACCAAACCCTTTTCATCTAAAATTTGTTTATACAATTTATCTTGATAGGCAGGATGTATGCGGTCGATACCGCAAGGCATAACTGCGATAGTCTTTCCTCTGCCTCTAAGCGCAGCCCGATGAGCTTGAGCATCAACCCCATACATAAATCCTGAAACAATAGTTATTCCTGCCGAAGCTATCTCTGATACCAACTTATTTGTAATTTGTTTGCCATAGGTAGTCATTCGCCGCGACCCGACAACCGCTAAGCAATTTTTAAAAATGTTCTGGTTCCACTTGCCTTTATAATAAAGCTTATCGGGCCGAGGCTTAATCTCTTTAAGCAATGCCGGATACCTTGAGCCGTTAGCCTCAACTGTTTTCATAAGCGGACAAAACAACCTGATCAAGATATTTACGGCTTTCAGGTGTCAATGGAAATGCTTTGTTGTACCACTTACCATCCTTACCTGATTCACGCGGTACACCCACAAACAACCCGTTTTTACCTTCAACCACCCGAAAACCTTTTACCATAAACTGGTTATCAATTGAAACATCGCAAACTGCTTTTACCGGCCCCTGGCCATCAAACTTATAAAGCCGGGTGACTTTAAAACCTAAATCCATCTTCCACCTCCTTAATGAAACTTACCTAAATTAACCCTGAGCGTCATCCTTTGCCTATCAAAGAATAAAGCGAAGGGTTTAAGTTTTATCAGTTCCGGAACTAATTTTAACTTGCCCCTTTACTTATAGACGAAACAAATCACGAAATTCTTTCAAAAAAATAAAAAAATTTAAATTATTTCCCAAATCTCATTCACCTCCCGCAATTGATATCTTTACTTAAATCCTATATGTCTTTTTGATTTTTTCTCTTCAGATACTAACTGTCTTATTACTTCAAAGACTACTTTAAACTGAGAGTCATATTTTTTTTCAATATTTTTTATTTTTTTCTCGAGATTTTTATAATTAGATAATATTTTTCGCATTTTTATAAAAATTCTCATAATTTGTATATTAACTTTAACAGCACGTTTACTTTTTAGCACCGAAGAAAGCATTAAAATACCATGTTCAGTAAAAACTTTTGGAGTTTTGCGAACTCCACCCCAGCTTGATCTTCCAAAATGGAATATCAAATTTTCAAACTCTTTTTTTTTCAACTGAAACATGAAATCTTTGGGAAATCTTTCTATGTTCCGTTTCACTGCTTTATTTAAATTTCCAGTAGTTACCCCATAAAGCTCTGCCAAATCCTTATCCAACATCACTCTATGGCCTCTAATCAACAATATTTTTCGAGCAATCTGTTCATATGGAATCAACATAATACTTACCTGCCTTTTGGTTTACTAGTCCTTTTAAATACACCAATGACAATCTTGTGCCTACCTGAGAAGATGTTTTATTTAATTGCCTTGATAAAAAATCAATATCCATTGGTTTACTTCAATTTTAAATTTTAAAATTTGTTTCGAATTTTGCATTTCGTATTTCGAATTTTTATTTGCCCCTTTACTTATAGACGAAACAAATCGCCAAATTCTTTCAAAAAAATTAAAAAAAATTATCAACTCCCGCAGTTAACAAGAATGAGGGTTGATTTTATTGAGTTTTATAAATTTGGAGAAAATTAAAAAAATATGTAGGGTGTCCCCAAATGACCAAAAATAGGACGTCTACAAAAGATTACAGTTTTCAGTTGGTTCGGGAGTGAAAAGGTACTTACACCCCGGGGGTGGCAGTAAGTGCATTCCACTGCGGCAGTGGAATGGGTTGAGAGAATGAACTGTGAGGGGCTGGATAAAAAAACCCCACGTTCGGGAAGAACGTGGGGTTGTGATTGCGAATCGGTTCCACCTCGTAGGTGGAATACGGTTGTGAGTAGTCTTAGAAGTCTACGTTGATGCCGGCTCTCAATGAGTAAGCCATGTCATCATTTGCTGAAGCAAAGAAATCACCGGGAATAAACCATCCACCGGTCAATTTAATTTGCACGTCTTCGGTGTAATCATAGCAAGCGTAAGCATCGATTTCATTACCAATTGTTGTTTCGTCGCGGTCGATAGAGTAAGAATTACCAACAATTTGAGAACTAGCTGTTGGAACTGTTAAGCTTTCAATGTTTTCAGCCAGTTTTGCCCAAGTCCAATTTAAACCTAAAGTAATATCTTCTCTGGGCATCATAGAACCGCTTAAATTTGTGTACATCATGTTGGTGTTAGCAAAAAGGATGTTAATAATTTCAGCCGGAGTTTGATCTTCAAACATTGGGTCCCACGCATTTGTGTCACTATCAGCTGAATCATCATTACCGCTAAGATAAGCAAATTTTAAACCTAATTTAGCGTTATAGTCATTTAAGAAACGATATTCAGCATTAGCAATACCAGCCCAAGCTTCTCTGTTAGTGCTACCACTAGCATCTTTACCACCTTGAAAAGCGCCTTCTGCACCTAAAGTCCATTTGTCATTTGGGTCCATCTGAGCTCTTGCGCCGATTACCCAAATGTTATCTTCATCTTCTTCAGAAGCTTGTTCATCATCTGTTCCTTGTTCATAGAAAAAATAACCTTCGGTTAACCCATTGTAAGAAGCCCAATCATAAGCAACGTTAACACCAGCTAATGATCTATCATCTCTAAGATTAGTTGCGTTTTCCTCTGTTTTAGCATAGATCATATCGATGGTGTAAGGTGCATAATCTAGGGTTGTTCTTATAGCATCAAAAG
>JAIPHS010000075.1 GCA_021735105.1 Candidatus Omnitrophota bacterium | reverse complement strand
AAAATAAACCCCCCCCCACCCGAAATAGGCTTCGCCTATTTCCCCTTAAAAGGAATATCTTGACTATTACTGTCTACTACTGTAAAATAATGCACGTTATGAACAAGCGATATAATATTACACACGCCGCAAGGAAATTAGGCGTAACTCGCCAGACACTCTACAATTGGATTGAAAAGGGATGGATCAAGCCCAAAAGAGACTATCGCAAATATCCTGTTTTTACCAAAGACGACATCGAAGAGATAAAGCGATGGAGAGAGAAACTGGAGGTTTAATATGATGCCTGTAGGACCATTGATGAAGGAACACAGACTTATCGAACGGATGATAAGGATAATGAACGCCAACTTAGAAAATATCAAGAAAGAAAATAAGGTTGATCCATCGTTTGTTGATACAACAGTAGATTTTATAAGAACTTATGCTGATAGGTGTCATCATGGCAAGGAAGAAGATATATTGTTTAGAGACCTTGCCAAAAAAGACATTTCAGCTGAGGATAAAAGAATTATGAATGAGTTAATAAAAGAGCATACAATGGGAAGAAATAATGTAAAGAAATTAGTTGAGGCAAAAGAGAAATATATCCAAGGCAACAAGGATGCCTTAAAGGATATCATATTCAATATGGAGATACTGATTAGATTTTATCCTAACCATATCGAAAAAGAGGACAAGCATTTCTTTATACCTTGCATGGACTACTTTGCAGAGCAGGAACGAGATGCCATGCTCAATGAGATGTGGGAATTTGATAAGAATATGATTCACGAGAAATATAGCAAAGTAGTTGAAGGATACGAGAAAAAATAGGGATACTGCATATGCAAGCTCTAGCACTTAAGAAAATGGTTGAATATCAGGATGGTTCCATTGTAAGCAAGGAAATAATCAAAAAAGAAACAGGAACTGGACTTTATTTGCTTTTGACAAAGGCCAGGGACTAAGCGAATATACAGCGCCTTTTAACGCTTTAGTAAATATAATTGACGGTTAGGCAGAGGTTACAATATCGGGAAAGCCCTTTATTGTAAAGGAAGGCGAAATAATAATTATGCCTACGAATAAGCCTCATTCGGTACAAGCAAAAGAGCGATTTAAGATGCTATTAGTTCTGATTAAAAAATGAGTAAGGAGTTCGATTATGCCTAAAGATCCGATTTGCGGGATGGATGTTGATGTAAGCAAGGCCTTAAAAGGCGAAAAAGATGGCCAGACATTTTATTTCTGTAGCCAGCACTGCAAAGATAAGTTTTTGTCTAAAGATAATATGGAAATGGGACATAAGATGCATAAAGGACACGAGCACCACGGAAAAGGTGGACGTGCCGCTCATCATGCCCATATGATTGCTGGTTTCAAGAAAAGGTTCTGGATTTCGCTTATCGCTACAATCCCAGTCTTAATTTTATCGCCACTTATTCAGACATTTCTTGGTTATAAAATAGATTTTACGGGTAGCATGTTTGTACTTTTAGGCATCTCGTCCTTTATTTACTTTTATGGTGGTTGGCCTTTTCTTAAAGGAATTTTTGATGAACTAAAGAAAAAACAGCCTGGGATGATGACACTTATAGCTCTGGCTATTTCGGTAGCATATTTTTATAGCGCATCAGTAGTTTTAGGCATAAAAGGTAAAGTTTTCTTTTGGGAGCTTGTAACATTAATTGATATTATGCTTCTGGGGCACTGGATTGAGATGCGTTCGGTCATGGGAGCATCACGGGCACTGAAAGGACTTGCAAAACTTATGCCTCAGGAAGCGCACCTTGTGAATGGCGATGGATCAATAAAAGATATGAAAATTGAAGAAATAGAACGAGGGAACAAGGTTCTTGTTAAGCCGGGAGAGAAAATACCGGTAGATGGCAAAGTAGTTGACGGTGAATCCGAGGTTAATGAAGCTATGCTTACCGGAGAATCCAAACCCATTGATAAAAGAAAAGGCGATAAAGTAATGAGTGGTGCTGTGAATGGAAATGGTTCTCTTACAGTGCAAGTTGAAAAAACTGGCAAAGACTCATATCTTTCAAAGGTTGTTGAGCTTGTAAGGAATGAACTTCCCCTTTTTAGTGGATAGGTTATTGATTGACAAAAAGCCTCTTTTCAAACTCAAAAGGGCTTAAATAGCCAAGCGTTGAATGAATTCTTTTGGTGTTGTAGTACATCTGGAGATACTCAAAAATTGTCCTTTTAGCTTCCTCTTTTGTTCTAAATCTGTAACGGTTAACCAGCTCTACCTTGAGCGTATGCAAGAAACTTTCGGCAACGGCATTATCCCAGCAATTTCCTTTCCGGCTCATGCTGGCAATGATTTTGTTTTCCCGGGTTAGCCTGCGGTAATCATTACTGGCATACTGGCTGCCTCTATCGGAGTGATGAATCAAGCTTTCCGGAGGCCTGCGCTGCAACAATGCTTGTTTTAGGGCTGATTGAGTAAGCTCATCGGTTATCCTGTCAGCCATAGCTAATCCTACCACAGCCCGGGAACATAAATCAAGCACAAATGCTAAATAGAGCCACCCCTGAAGGGTCCAGATATAAGTTATATCTGTAACCCATATCCGGTTAGGCTGGCCAATTGTAAAGTTACGTTGCAATAAATTTGGGGCAACCAGATACTTGTGATTAGAATCGGTTGTTTGCCTAAACTTGCGTTTATGCACAGCTCTTAAATTGTTTAGCTTCATCAGCTTTGCTAGCCGGTTTTTTGAGCAAAAAATCCTTTCCTTACACAATGCATGCCAAACTCTAGGGCTACCATAATTTTGCCGGTGCTCTAAAAATATTCTTTTTATCTCAATGAGCAATTTTTCGTTTTCGATTCGGTGTTGGCTTTTTGGCCTTGTTTTCCAAGCATAATAACCGCTCGTTGACACCTCAAGCAACCGGCACACTAACCCGAGCGGGTAACCAGAGCAATACTTATCTATAAATCTGAACCGTTCTGATTTTCTTTTGAAAATATGCCGACTGCTTTTTTTAAGATATCCCGCTCCATCTGTGTTTGGCGTAATTCTTTACGCAGTGCGGAAAGTTCAGTTAGCTGGCCTTTTCCCACAAAAGCCCTTTTCCCTTCTTCGGCATATTTTTTCTTCCAATTATACAAGAGCCTGCGGTCTATTCCTAGGCTGTTTGCTACTTCAGTAGCGCTGTGGCCACCTTCGGTAACCATTTTTACGGCTGAAATCTTAAATTCCTTATCAAACCGTTTGATCTTGCCTCGTTCCATCGGACACCTCCTTTAAGAACTTATGATTATCCTATCATTCGCTCTTCATTGTGTCCACTTTTTCGGGGGAAGATCAGAATGCAAGCGAGAGTAAATCAAAAGCGCAAGGTTTTGCCGATAAAGCTGCGTTTTGGCTTACCATTATTGCTATAACAGCAGGAATTATAACATTGGTAAGTTGGTTTGTGCTTGGTAAAGAATTTGTATTTGCGCTGGAACGCATGGTAACGGTTATGGTGATTACCTGCCCTCATGCCTTAGGACTTGCGATACCATTGGTAATTGCAGTTATAACTGCAATATCAGCCCAAAACGGACTTCTTATACGAAACAGGACGCAGTTTGAAGCAGCAAGAAATCTGAACACAGTCGTTTTTGATAAAACAGGGACTCTTACAAAGGGGGAATTTGGAGTTGCCGATATTATAAGTTTGGGTGACTGGAGCCAGGAAGAATTATTGCGTAAAGTTGCCTCGATTGAATTTAACTCGGAACACACTATTGCCAAAGGAATAGTTAAGAAAGCACAAGAAAAGGAATTTGCTTTTAGCAAGGCAGAACAATTTAAGGCTATCGCTGGGAAAGGAGCTAAAGCAACAGTAGAAGGTGAAGAGATCCATGTAGGCAATAAAGGAATCCTTGAGATATCAAATGCAAAATCAAGTGAAGCCAAGGAGAAGGCCGATGAATTGACATCTCAAGGCAAGACTATTGTATTTGTTGCAGCCAAAAGAGAGGTTCAGGGTATAATTAGCCTTGCGGATATAATAAGAGATGAATCGAAAGAGGCAGTTAAAAGATTAAAAAGCCTGGGGCTAGAGGTAGGCATGATCACAGGTGATAATCAAGAAACCGCTAAGTATGTAGCCGAAGAGCTGAATCTCGATAATTATTTCGCAGAAGTACTACCCGATAAAAAATCAGAAAAAATAAAAGAACTTCAGGGACATGGTAAAAAAGTGGCAATGGTAGGAGATGGTGTCAATGATGCACCCGCTTTAGCTCAGGCCGACGTGGGTATAGCCATAGGAGCAGGAACAGATGTTGCAGTTGAGACAGCAGACATAGTTTTGGTAGAAAATGATCCTCGAAGTGTAGTTGATGTTCTTTCTTTATCACGTATTACCCAACGAAAGACTGTTCAGAATTTAGCATGGGCTACAGGATATAACATATTCGCTATTCCGCTTGCCGCAGGTGTTCTTTATAGGTACGGGATAGTACTTGCTCCCGCAGTAGGAGCGCTTATTATGTCATTGAGTACGGTAATTGTAGCTATTAATGCAAGGTTGATCAGGTTTACAAAATAGGAGGTGTAAAATGTGGGGTCATATAGCTGGTGAAGGATATATGATGGGCGGTTTCATGATACTTCTTTGGTGGGCAGTTTTTATCTGGTTTATTGTGTTCTCAATACTTGTGGTTGTAAAGCTGGATAAAATTGTTCAACTATTAGAAAAGAAATAATTTCTTAGAGCGGTAAGGTTAGAGCAGTAATTATAAGTCTATCGAATGCTGAATTTGAAGAGAGGTGTGTTATGATTAATTATGGATTTATAAAGGAGGTAAATATTCCTTTCGAAAAAACAATTGAAGTAGTCACTGAAGCGCTAAAAAAAGAAAAGTTTGGAGTGCTTACTAAAATTGATGTGAAAGAAAAATTAAAAGAGAAACTCGGTATTGACTTTAAAAAATACGTGATATTAGGAGCCTGCAATCCTTCCAATGCTCACAAGGCTATTCTTACGGAAGAAAATATCGGTTTGATGCTCCCGTGCAATGTTATTGTTTACGAAAAGGAGAGCGGAACAGCGATTTCAATTATAAAACCGACAGTAGCAATGGGAATGATTGACAATGAAAAGTTAAAACAGATTGCAATGAATGTTGAGGCACAGTTAAAAAAAGTATTCGATTCAATAGAGTAGAAAAAGAGTATAGTGATATAGAAATGAAAGTAGCTATTTACATTCGAGTATCAACCGAAGATCAGGCAAAAGAAGATTATTCCCTTGAAGTGCAGAGGGAGTACCTTGAATCTTTCGCTAAGCGAGAGGGCTATGAAATTTTCAAGGTTTAGCAGGTATTCTAGCAGTAATCTTTAATCAAATTCTTAAAAAAAAATTGAAAGAATTCCTCCTTTTGTTTCGTCTATATAGTAGAGGGGCAAATCAAAAAAAGGAGGGACTAATACCAGAAAGTAGGGACGCGATTTATCGCGTCCTCTTAAACCAAACCGGCAAAACCGCCAAAGCCAATTGGTAGGGACACGATTTATCGTATCCTATTAACAATATAATGCAATGGCACGTCAGAAAAAACGTTAGGTTGCAGGGTTATGATTATTCATCGGATGGTCCATATTTCGTTACCATTTGTACCAAAAATAAAAGTAAT
>JAIPHS010000062.1 GCA_021735105.1 Candidatus Omnitrophota bacterium | reverse complement strand
CCGAAAAAGTTCAGACAAATTATTATTCGCCTGAAACAATAGTAAAATTAGCAAAAAGCAAAAATTGCCCAACCATCGCTTTTACTTATACAGAACCTACTATATTTTATGAGTATATGGTTGATATCGGAAAAGAAGCAATAAAAAATGGTATTGAATGCGTTATGCATTCAGCCGGCCAAATCAGAGAAAAACCTTTGCGAAAACTGGCAAAATACCTAACAGCTGCAAATATTGACCTAAAAGCATTTAGCCAGGATTTCTATAGTTCTTACACCCAAGGTGATCTAGAAACAGTATTAAATAGTTTAAAGATTCTAAAACAAGAGGGAGTTTGGATTGAGATTACTAATCTACTTATTCCTGGAGCAAATGACAGTGAAAAAGATTTGCATAAGCTTTGCCATTGGGTTGTTAAAAACTTGGGGCCGAATACACCTATCCACTTTTCCCGTTTTTATCCAATGTATAAACTAACTAACCTTTCTCCTACTCCGCTATCCAGCTTAATGAGAGCAGAAAGAATAGCCAAAGAAGAAGGGCTACATTTTGTCTATATTGGAAATGTACCTCAGCATATCGGGGAAAACACTTATTGTCCTAATTGCAATAAACTTTTAATCAAAAGAATTGGTTATCAGATTTTAGAAAATAAAATTGAAAACGGTAAATGCCCCTATTGCAAAGAAGAAATCCCCGGTATTTGGAATCAATAGAAATTTCTCAGGCAAAACAATATAAAAAAATAACCCAACAACCCTAAACCAACCCAAACCCCTAAAAAAGGAATAATAAAAATTGATACCAATAAAGTCCCTAGAAAAGAACCGCTTAAATCTGCCGCATATAATGAAATGGGGATAGTTTTTTTCATCTGATGATCTCTAGTGAGATAAAAAGAGAGTAATGGATAGGCGGCTCCAGTTAAGGCACCCGAAGCAAAAGAATAAAAATACAAAAATAACATAGCTTGATAGAAATGATTATAAAAGCTTATCTCCAGCCACAAAATCAAAGTAGATAAAGCCCAGGCCCCAAAATAAAAACTAAGGGCTAACTTTCTTATGCCGAATCTAGTTAAAACTTTATTTATAAAAAAAGCTCCTCCTGCTAGGCCCAACATAAACAAGCCGGTCAAAATACCGATCATCTCAAACAAAGCTCCACAATTAACCTGGAAAATAATAAAAATAAAAGCAGTTAGCATAATTGAACTAAACCCAACTGCAAAAATTGAAATAAAATAATTTGCTTTTTTACTTTTTAAGCTTAATAAGGCCAAAAATAATCCAAATAAAATAAAAAATAAAACCGTATAGCTTTTTATTGATTCAACATTTATAAAGATTTGCGGATAGAATTTTGCTTGCTGCAGGGATAAATAATAAAGAAAACCCAAAGGATAATAATCCTTATTTATACCAATTGCCGGATCAATTTTCTTTTTAATATAATCACGCCTGTCCTTTGCCAAGTAGTCTTTTAGGTGATAAATAGTCAAATAATCTGTATTGATTTTTCTTTGTAAAAAATTACTAAAAATAAGTTGAGAAGCAATAGCCTGGTTAGAAGCGATAACAATCATTGAATCTGATGGCACCAATAATTTATTTTTAAAAACTTTATCTAAAGTGTTTAAAATACACGAGTTAAATTTTAAAATATGGGGGCTTAAAATATCCCGCTTTGAAGGAAAATAAAAAGAAAGAATTCCGCCTTTTTTAAGCCTTCTGTTGACTAATTTAAAAAACTCATAAGTAAAAAAACGATTCAAAGAAAGAGAGGCTGGTGCAGGCTTATTAAGGATTATGCAGTCATATTTTTTTAGATTAGTTTGAAGATATTTTCTGGGATCGGTAATAATGAAATTTATCTTCTCTTTTTGCGGCTCACTAACTGTTTCCTGCGCTAATCTCAGAGTAGTTTCATCTAAATTTATGTAATCTAAGCTTTTAAATTTATATTTTAAAATTTCCGGCAGCTGATATGAAAAAGAGATGCCAATAAACAATATATCCCTTGGCTCCTCCAGCGCCGACAAAGTGGTGTGAATAAATTTCTCATCCCAAGGCAGGTCTTCAGATGAACCAACCAAAGAACCATTTACATAAAAAGAATTAACTTCATTTTTTTGGGTTTTAATAACCGGCCCATAAGGAGTTCCTTTATAAAACTCAATTTTAGCTCCTTCGAATTCTGATTCGATTAATTTTCTAAAACTTTGTACTGAAAAAAAAGTTAAAATTATTATAAAAACAATAAAAATTATTTTTTTCTTCGGCCTTGCCGAGATGAAAAAATAAAAAACAAATGGTAAAGCTAAAAAAACAAATGGATTACGGTAACTAGCTAAAAAAAAGGTAAAAACAACACCGCCAATAAAAAAACCTAATGCTTCCCAGCCAAAAAATTTGGCAAAGGTAGAAAAAGAATAGGTATTCTGATCAAGATAATTGCGAGAAAATAAAGAGAAGGAATAACCAACTAAAAATCCCATAGCGCCAAAAAAAATAAGCGCAGAGGCTGCAATAAAACCAAAACTAGCCATCTCATAATAACCTAACCCAACCATTTTTTTTACCGAATGAATTAAGACAACAGCCGTAAAAAAAATCAATGAATACAAAAAAGGCAAGTAGCTTAACCTCAAAAATCTTTTTTTCCGGCCGGCTAAACTGCCTAAAGAACAAAAAATAATCCATGCCCCTATTGCCACAACTAAGGAAAGCTCATTTTTGGCAATAGAAAAAGTAAATTCCCGCAACAAAACTAATTGATAGATAGAAGCCGTTATGCCTAAAATTATAAAAATTGCCATAGACAATATAGTTACGTTTCGCTTATAATGGATTAATGGCTCATAATCTTTACTATTTATTTATCAGCGGAATTGTTTTGGGTTCAGGGCCGTGCTTAGCTTTTTGCGCTCCACTTCTTGCCAGTTATTCTGCCGCTTTTAAAAAAGGTTTTCAAAAATCTTTAATCTCCTATTTGATTTTCTCAGCCAGTAAAATTATAAGTTACATTATTTTAGCTTTATTTTGGACAAAAGTTGTGAATTTATTTTCTGACTATTTACTGAAAAAGTATTCTTCGCTTGTTTATAATTTTTTAGCTGTTTTTATTGTTTTAGTTGGGATAACCACTCTTTTCTACAAAAAAAGCAATCCTAATTGGCTTTGCCGCCGCCTTCATAAAGGAAATATCAGAAATGTAGGTGTTATCGGGTTTTTAATTGGGTTTGCGCCTTGTTTGCCGCTGATTGGAATTCTAAATTACATTGCAATTATTTCATCAAATCTAATTGACGCCGGCACTTTTGCGCTTGCGTTTGGTTTAGGCACAGCAATATCACCACTTATACTTATCGTAGCTTTTTCGGCAAAGCTTTCCCAAATTTTTTCAAAAAGCAAAAAAGGCGAAACAATTATAAGAATAATTTGCGGCCTAATCTTGATTTCTCTGGGATTGCTGATTATTCTTCGAACACTTCTGCACTAAAGATAAAAATATCACAATCACCTGTTTTCCAACAAGTTGACTCAAGACCAGCTTTATGAACACAAAGATTGTTCATAAACTCTTCTTTACTCCAGCCGGTTTCATCCGCAACTTGAGGTAAAAATACTCCCGATCGAAAACCTTTTTTAACTAATACGCCATGTTTACCTAAAATGATTTTATCAGGATTATCAATTTTTTCTAAAGGCGATAAAACTGAAATCTCTATATCGATATCATCTAATTCAGATTCAGTTACCGGAGGAAACCTGGGATCTTGAGTTGAAGCTGCAATTGCCATATCTCTTGTACCTAAATAAAGAGGATCTTTTGCTATAATATTACCAATACAGCCACGCAAACTATTATTTTTATGCAAAGTAACAAATACACCCATTTCTTCTTTTAATTTATTATCTTTAACCTCAGGTTGATACTTCTTACCTTCCTTGATATATTGATCCAATGTTGTACGCACAATTTGAATAAGTTTATTTTTTTGATCTTTAGTTAAAAGTTCATCCATACCATTTAACTCCTTTCTTTTACCATTTTTTAAAAATGCCGCACTTAAATAGCCTACTGCTTTTTTGCTTTCTTTTATAATTGCAGCTGAATTAGAACGCGCTAAAATCACTGATTCTTCGGCCCCAAGCTTTTTTGAAGCAATCATAGCTGCAGCTACAGCAGCCGTTCCGCACATCCTATTTTTGCCTCTGCATTGATTATACAACCTCTTTGGATCAAATTCTTGGATCAATCGAGAAGTTTCTTCGTCAACTGTATCTACTTGCTTGGGCGATAAATAATGACAAAGATCTGTACTGGCAATTATAACAAAATTATCTTCTTTTTTTAAGATTTCGTATAAAGCTTTACCCAATATTTGAGAATTTTCCCAGCTTTGATTCCCAATTGCAATTAAAGTAATCTCGGGATTTCCTAAAGCTACCTGAATAAAAGGAATTATCATTTCTACAGAATTTTCTTTATAAAATGGGCTTGAATCATAGTCTATTTTTGGATGAAAATTAACAAATTTGTCCGATATAGTTTTGTCTATAGTTAAAACTCCTAAAGGAGTTTTATAACCAGACTTTTCTAAAATTGCTATTTTGTCATAATTACGCCGGTGAGAAAAACCTACCACTACAACCTTATTAATTTTTTTATTAGCTAATGCCTTAAAACCAAAAGCAGCAATTCTTCCTGAATATCTAATACCGGCATGAGGAACAATAATTCCAATAACTTCTCCTGCAGGAATATTGATGTCTGCTTGGTGGAGATAATCTTCAATTAAAAAACTTATTTGTTCTGGATTATTAGGATACCAAGAACCCGCTAAGTCTGCATGTTTAAAATCATCAGCAAAAAGATTAAAACTAAGAGTTAATATAAAAACAGTAAATAAAATCTTTAACTTATTCATTTTAAAAAAATAAGGATTCTCCGATAGCTATATCGGCAGGCACAATATATTTAATCCACAGGCTAATACTTTCATCTTCTCCAGCCCTAGGTGCACGTGTACCATTTTTTTCTATCTTTATCACTGCACATCTTTTCCCTTTGTAGGTCTTACCCACATCACCTTCTAAAATATTCCCAGACTCTACCTTACCAGTCACAAGAATCGCTGAACCGCCCATGTTTCTAAAGTTGTCAATTGTTAGCTCGCCCGACATAAAAACCTCCTTAACGTTTTATTGAAAATTCAATTATTTTTTCAATTAATTCTTTATATTGAATTCCACCCTTTTTAGCAGATTCTGCCAACTCATCATCAGGATCTAAAGACGGGTTGGCATTAGCCTCAAGAATATAAATTTTACCCTCTTGAGTTACTCTAATATCGAAACGCGCATAACTTTTTATATTTAAAGCCCGATAAGCTCGTTTGCAAACTTTTTCAATTTCTTTTTTTAAACCAGAAGAAAGATTATTCGCGAAAACATTTTTTAACCGCCAACGTTTTCGATATTCATAATCCCACTTGGCTTTATATGTAGCTATTCTTGGTTCGACGTTAGATATTTTTCCAAAAGTTAACTCCCGCAAAGGCAAAACTTGCAAACGGTATGCACCTAAAACACTTACATAAAACTCTCTGCCGTCAATATATTCTTCTGCTATAGCATCATCACCAATACTATCATGAATAAACTTAACTCTTTCAACTAAAGATTTTTCTGATTCAACAATTGAAGCTTGAGAAAGACCGCGCGAAGCTTC
>JAIPHS010000061.1 GCA_021735105.1 Candidatus Omnitrophota bacterium | reverse complement strand
CCCACTACAGCAGAAACTTCTCCGGCTAAAAAGTAACCCATAGCTACTTTTTCACTAGTTGCTTCTGCATGCATATCCACAATAATAATTTTGGCTTTTTCTTTTAATTTTGGTAAAAGTTTTTTTATTGCTTTAAAAGGGCAATCTATCGGATTCATAAAAACTCTGCCTAGTAAGTTTACAACAGCAACCTTTATCCCTTTTACTTCTTTTATTATATACCCAGAACCAACTGCCGACTCCCCATAGTTAAGAGGCCTAATCAAAGGTGAACTCTCTAGGACTTTTCTTGATTCTTTTTTCTTAAAAATATGATCTCCGGAAGTAAGTATATCTATTCCAGCATCAAAAATATCTTTTGCGGTATCAGGGGTAATGCTTGAACCGCCGGCTGCATTTTCACCATTAGCAATAGTCAAATCTGCGCCTATTTCTTCTTTAAGATTAGGGAGTATTTTATTAAGAAATTGACGTGCTGGTTTACCTACAATATCTCCAAGAAATAAAATTTTCATAAATTCTGTTATTTTAACTCTAATTTTTTAGTTAAACAACCTTTATTAGTCCTATGCCCTAAGTCCTATGTCCTATGTCCTATGTCTTTTTGTTTTTTGACTTAGGACTTTGGACCTTGGACTTAGGACTTTTCTATTTGGCATAATCTATGGCTCTGGTTTCTCTGATTACAACAATCTTAATGTTACCGGGATAATCCATCTCATTTTCTAATTTCTTTTTTACTTCATGGGAAAGTAAATATATTCCCTGATTTTTTATTTTGTTCGGTTTTACAATCACCCTTATTTCCCTACCAGCTTGAATCGCAAAACTTTTTTCAACTCCGTCAAAAGAATTAGCTATTGATTCTAACTTTTTAAGGCGCTTTACGTAAGTTTCTAAAGTCTCTCTTCTTGCCCCCGGCCTAGATGCAGATATTGCATCAGCGACTTGAGCTAAAGTAGCATAAAGCGAGTTAGATTCTACTTCTTCATGATGAGACTCAGCAGAATTTATGACTATCTCAGATTCTTCGTATTTTTTTAACAGGTCAGCCCCAATTTGAGCATGAGTACCTTCGACCTGATGATCAATTGCTTTACCTATGTCATGAAGGAGCCCGGCTCGAGAAGCTAGGCGGGAATCAAGGCCAATCTCGGAAGCCAAAATTCCCATAATAATCGCAACTTCTTTAGAATGCTGGAGAGCATTTTGGCCAAAACTGGTTCGATATTTCAATTTACCAAGAAGTTTTATCAGCTCAGGATGTAAGTTATGCACACCTATATCAAAAGCCAACCCTTTGCCTTCTTCGATAAGTTTTTTATCAAATTCTTGTTTGGTTTTAGCCACTATTTCTTCAATTCTAGCTGGATGAATCCTGCCGTCTTGAACTAACTTCTCTAGTGAAATTCTAGCAATTTCTCTTCTTACCGGATCAAAACCGGAGATACTTACAGCTTCCGGAGTATCATCAATTACTAAATCTACCCCCGTTGCCATCTCAAAAGTTCTGATATTTCTTCCTTCTCTTCCGATAATTCTTCCCTTTATTTCATCGTTAGGCAAAGGCACTACACTAACGGTAGTTTCTGTTGTATGCTCAACTGCACACCTTTGAATAGCTTGAGAAACAATCTCTTTTGCTTTTTGTTCTGATTCATCTTCTACTTGATCTATCATTTGTTTAACCATTTTTGCCTTATCATCTCTTAGTTCTTCTTCATAACGCCCAAGAAGCAATTCTCTTGCTTGTTGGGGGCTTAGCGAAGATATTGTTTCTAATTTACGTTTTTCCTCAGCAATCAACCGATTTAAATCTTCTTCTTTAGTAATTAATTGCTGTTGCTTTTGGTCGACACTCTGCTGCTTATCGCTAATGTCAGTTTCTTTCTTTTCAATAAAATCAAGCCTTCTTTCGAGGTTTTCTTCCCTTTGAGTGATTCTTTCTTCAAGTTGAGTTAACTCATTTCTTTTTGACGCATTTTTTTTATCAAATTCAACTCTTAACTTATAAAGAAGCTCTTTTCCGTCTAGGTCTGCTTTTCTTTGAATTTCTTCAGCTTTCATTTGTGCTTCTTTAAGTATCTTTTCAGCGTTTTCCTTTACTCTTTTTGTTTTATTCTTTTCAACAGTTTTGCCTATCAGCCACCCAAACAATAAGCCACCTGCAACAGCTGCTGATACAGTAATTAACATAACTGACCTCCTAATTAAAATTAACTTGTTGTCTTTTGAGTATCTAGATAGTCCTATCTTCTGTAACTATCAAATCTACTCTTTGATCTGTGAAAGGATTAACAGGAAGGTTTTCTAAAATTTGGAAGTCAAAAGCAACTCCCACTTTTTTAATAGAATTAGGTAACTTCTCTAAGAGACGGTCGTAAAAACCACCCCCTCTGCCCAGTCGGTTTCTCTTATGGTCATAAGCTAAACCGGGTACAATAATAGTATCTATTTCATTGATATCTAATTCTTTTGCTTTTTCTTTATTTGGTTCTTTTATGCCAAAAGTTCCTCTTACCAGCTCATCGTCTAAACTATTAATCTGAAATATCTTTAAAGTTTTACTTATTAAATCTGTAACTGGTAAACAAACTTTTTTCTCCAAACATGCCTTCCTAATAATCCCTTTTATATCTACTTCCCCTTCTATAGGATGATAGAACATAATAACTTCTGAATCTTTATATATGGATAAACTTGATAATTTAGCTTCAACATTTTTGCTCCTCCTTCTTAATTCTTTTTTGGTAAGAGCTACTAGCTTTGCTAGCATCTGCTTCCTTAATTGCTGTTTTGAATGACTTTTTACCATTTCCATAGTGGAATTATACCATATTTAACTTTTTCTTCCATACAAAATATAATAGAGAGCGGGAATAGGAAGAGAGATAGTAACCCCCTTCCTAAAGCCTTGACGCTAGCAGAACCCATAAGTGCTATGACTACCAGCGGGCCTAACCTGCTTATTATCATTATTAAAATTAGCGTAAAATTCTTCATTTATCTATCTTTTCATCAAAAACGCATATTCGGTTTCTTCCTGATTCCTTTGCCCGGTAAAGTGCCTTATCAGCCCCTACTATCAAGCCTTCTTTTGTCTGAGAGTGAGTAGGAAATGCCGCCAGGCCCATACTTATAGTTACAGGTATTTTTTTTCTTGCTGATTCAATCATTCTTTGGCCTACTTTCTCTGCATCCTTACTTTGAGTCTGTGGCAATATTACAGAAAATTCTTCTCCTCCATAGCGAAAGATCATATCCGTACCACGCACAGACTGTTCCAATAATCTTGCCAAGCTGCACAATACCTTATCCCCTTCAAAATGCCCTTTTGTGTCGTTATATTTCTTGAAATAATCAATATCAATCATAAAAAAAGAAAACGTTTGAGGAAAACGCCTTAGGTGCCTTATTATCCCATCCAATGCCTGCTGAAGATAGCGGTAGTTATAAAGCCCGGTTAAACCATCTAACCTTGATATAATTTGATAATAATCTTTACGCTTTACCTGGCTCAAAAGAACCCTATTTTCCATTGCCCGCTCTAAAACCAACTTAACTTCTTCGCCGTTTAACGGTTTTTGAAGATAAGCAAACGCCCCTTCCTTCATCGCATTTACCGCCAGTTCGTTTGAAACCATATAGGCGGTCAGCATAATAATATTTGTTTGCCTCGATATCTTTTTAAACTTCTTTACTAGCTCTATTCCATTGATATCAAATAGCAAAAGTTCGCTTATTATAACCATAAAGTTGATATCTTTAGCTAATTTCAACGCCTTGCTGCCGGTAGAAACTCTCCACAACTTATAATTAGTACCAGCCAACACCTCTTTAAGTTCCTTAAATGTTTCATCGTTATCTTCGACAATCAGTATATTAAATTTACTTATTACTTTTTTTTTAAACATCATTCACCCCTTTTCTTTAAACCAAAACTTTAAGCATCGTAGCTCCTTTATCAAGCCACAAAGAAAACTCTTTATCGAATCCGGCTATCTCCCTGAATGTAATATGAATCATCTCGCGAGGCAATATTAGCTCAAAAAACCTTCCTGAAAATATTATACCTATTAGCAATTCAATTATATCATATCTAAATATGCTAATCAAAACAAAAGATGAAAACTAGAAATTTTCATTTATTTTCTTGACAAGACAGCCTTGGGCTATAAAATAAGAAAAGTAATTGAAAATATTAACTTTTTTATAAAAGGAGGTTTTGATGAACAAAGGACAATTGATTGAAGAGGTCGCAAAACAAACTGCTACCAAAAAAGAAGCTCAGGATTTAGTTGAAGGTATAGTAGATACATTAAAGAGCAGTTTGGCTAAAGGCGATGATGTTGCAATTTCCGGATTTGGTAATTTTAAAGTAAAACAAACAAAAGCTAGAACTGGAAGAAACCCAAAAACTGGTGAAACAATTCAAATACCCGCTAAAAAGAAAGTTTCTTTTAAACCCGCTAAAGACCTAAAAGAAGCTGTCCAATAAAAAGATATCTTAAAAAAGGGTATGCTCACAAAAGCGTACCCTTTTTTTCTATCTACTTGCAATCTTTTTTATCTTTGCGATAAAAAAGCCTTCCATGGAATCGGTAGGAATAATCCTTTTAGCCCTAGCTACATGAGGCAAAAACCTTTTATTCTTCCAACGCTGTTTTCCAGACTCTATGTTGGGCAGGGGAATCTTTAAAGGTAATATTTCTAAACAATCCTCAAATTTATTGATAAACCAATCTATAATTTCTTCGTTTTCTTCCGGGGCCATAGTACAAGTTGAATAAATAATAGCCCCTCCTTCTGCGCAAGCAAAAAAAGAAGCTCCTAATAATTTCTTTTGTTTGCGCACCATCTCTTTTATTTTTTTCAGCTTCCAATATTTAAAAGATTTAGGATTATGGACAAAAAAACGGCCCTCAGCCGAACACGATGCATCAACTAAAACCTTATTAAAACCTTCGGGGAATTTTTTTCGTACCATTCCGCCATCGAGAAGATAAGCATTAACTGAGCTGGCCCCCTGCTTTTTTAAATTACTCAACAATTTATAATACCTTTTCCTAACCTTTTCAATCGCAATGATTTCTGCATTAGGAGCTAATGAAGCGATTTGAGTTGTTTTTGCCCCAGGTGCAGCACATAAATCAAGAATCTTATCCCCGCCTTCAGGCTCAAGAAAGATAGCCGGCAGCATACTAGATAAATTTTGAACATAGAGATGGCCTTGTTCATATACAATTGTATTCTGTAATTTTCGCAAAGGAGATTTTAGGAGAAATGCCCCTTGAGGAAAAGATAACTCTTTAAATTTTATATTCTCTTTTTGCAGGTCTCTGCGCAGAGAAGTTAAATCAGTCTTTAGGTAATTTATCCTAAAAAAAGGGTTTTTTCTGTGAAGAAAAGTCTCTGAAATAGCCGGAAACTCTTTAGGGTATATTTTTTTAAGCCGTTTAATAAATTCATGTGGAAGTTTATAAATTATTTTATCCATAATATTATTTTATTTTTCTGCGTAAAATAAAAGCAACAATTAAAGTAAAAATAAGATAAGCTATACTTATTAAAAAAATTAATTTATTTTCTAAAAAGTACCCCGTTGTTTTTTGAAGAGAAAAACCTTTCATGGAAGCTAAAATAAATTGAATCCAAAATATCCGCGGCAAAGAAGCTAAAAGTACTACAACCAAATACTTTCGAAAAGGCAATTTGCTTAAACCGAAACTTAAATCTAGAACTCGATAAGGAATAAGAGGAACCGCCCGAACTAAAAAAATCCAGCTTAAATTAAGATTTCCAATTTTTTCATATATCTTTTTAGATTTTCCTTTTAGTTTTTTCTCAAGAAAAGCTTCTC
>JAIPHS010000060.1 GCA_021735105.1 Candidatus Omnitrophota bacterium | reverse complement strand
CAGGCATTAAAAGAAGTGCTTGCGCCGATAAATCTAAAACCGGTTTTAAATAAAGAAGATGATTTTTATCAACTTTTTGAAGGCGATGAGAAGAAATTCAAACCGTATTATATAGCCAAAACAAAAATTCAAACCCTTGCGCTCCTAGACAAGAAACACAAGAGTGCGAATTGGTTGCAATGGCGGAGAGGGTGGGATTCGAACCCACGGATCCAGCAATAGGATCAACTCCTTAGCAGGGAGCTCCTTTCAACCACTCAGGCACCTCTCCGAACAATTTTTTTAAAAAATTGTGAGGATTTCGAACCCAATACTATTGAGTGAGAAAACTTAATAATCTTTAAAATGCAAAAAACCATAATACTATATTAAACCTGGTTGATCAATTTTTTATTAAAATCACTTTTTCTTTTTTTCTTAAAAAAATCTTTTAAAATATCTGCGCACTTTTTCTCAAGCACCCTTTTTTTTACCTTAAGGTTATGATTGAGGCCTAATTTGTTTATATCAACCTTTGAACCGAAAGCTCCTGTTTTTGGATCAACCGCGCCAAAAACAACCTTATCTATCCTAGCTAAAATTAAAGCCCCGGCACACATAGAGCATGGTTCTACGGTAACATAAAGCCTGCATTTTTTTAACCATTTTACTTTAAGATAACTTGCCGCCTGAGTTATAGCTAAAATCTCAGCATGAGCGGTTGGGTCTTTTAACCTTTCAACTTGGTTATAGCTTTTTGCAATAACTTTACCCTGATAAACTATAACTGAACCAATCGGCACCTCACCTTCATCTCTTGCATACTCAGCTTGCTTTAAGGCTTGCCGCATATACAAATTATCTTTTTTCATTAACTTCCTTAATAACTTTTAAGAAAATTTTTATTATTTTAGGATCAAAATGACTGCCTGATTCTTTTTTCATAATCTCGATTGCTTTATCTTTGCTATAAGCTTTTCGGTAGGGCCTATCTGAAATTAAAGCTTGATAAACATCTGCTACAGCAATTATCCGTGCTGCTAAAGGAATTTCATCGCTCTTAAGGCCTAAGGGATAACCTGTACCGCCAACGGCTAAGCACATTTTCTTTACGTAAATTACTATCAAACAGTTTAACTATCTCTTTTGTTACCTTAAACTATTCTTTCCATAGCGGTAAATTTTAACATAGTCTTAAAGTTTTGGCAATAAACTCTTCCTTGAAGCGTCCAGAATGTATTAGACTCTCAAATAACGATGCATCCTCTAAGCCCTCTCAACTCACAAAAATAAAGCAGAACTACGGAGAGGGGGAGATTCGAACTCCCGGAGCCGAAAAGGCTCACGTGTACTCCAAACACGCGCACTCGACCGGACTATGCGACCTCTCCAAAAAAATTCTCTCTTATTTAACTAATTTATCTTTACTATACCCAGAACGGGCTTCTAGCTTATTAATAAAACCAGGGATGTTACCAATAAATTCAAAATAATCTTTTTCTTGGCCAACTTTAAATTTTTCTTTATAGAGAAATATATTTTTTACCACACTTTGACCATTTTTATAATTAACTTCGGAAATTTGATTTACAACTCTTTTCCCAGTTGAAGACCTTCTTAGATGGATAACCAAATCAATTCCCATCCTCACTAATCTCATTGAAGCCTCTAATTGCATATTTGATCTAGCTATCAATCCTAATGTTTCCAAACGATTCAAAGCACCCATAGTATGCTCGGCATGAAGCGTGCACATCGAACCTTCATGGCCGGTATTTATAGCTTGTAAAAAATAAAAAGCTTCTTCTCCTCTAACTTCGCCAATAATAATCCTGTCTGGCCGTAAATGTAGAGATAATTTTACCAAACTATCAAGGCCAATTTCTCCTTTTTCCTCTATACTGGGCGGACGAGTAAGTAATTTTAAAAAATGCTGGGACTCTAACATAGAAAGCTCTTCTACGTCTTCAAGAACAACAATTCTTTCTTTTGAATCAACTAAATTAGCTAAAACATTTAAAAGTGTAGTTTTACCCGCCCCAGTTGAACCAGTAATTAAGATATTAATCTTTGACTTTATGCAAGCCTTTAAAAAGTTAAGAATTTTATTATCAAGCATTCCTAAAGTTACCAAATCCTTCGGTTCAAACCTTTCTTTTGAAAATTTCCTAATGCATAAAGTCGGGCTTTTTGAAACTGGCGGTATTACCGCAGTAACTCGAGAACCATCTTCTAATCTAAAATCAACAAAAGGCGAGGCTTGATTGATTCTTTTACTTGAATTGATCATCATTCTTTCAATGATAGTTTTAATTTGTGCTTCACTTTTAAATTTTATTTCTAATCTTTGAGCATTTCCTTCTTTTTCAATAAAAACCTGGGAAGGGCTGTTAACCATAATATCTGTTATATAAGGATCCTCTAACACTTGTTCCAAAGAACCATACCCGCATAAATCTGAAACTATTCGATCGGTAGTCTCTTTTTTTAATCCTTCAGATAAGTCAACTTCATTTTTATCTGCTAATTTAGTTAAGATTTCTTTTGCGTGTATTAATACCTTTTCGCGAAACTTTTCACCAGAAAAGCGGGCAATATCTTTTTTTGCTGACCGCATCATCTTTCCTTGAACTATTTTTTTTGCATCTTCTACAATTTGATTAATGTCTTTTCCCATAATAAATTAAACTCCTTATCTTATATATCTAAAAAATCACGAGCCCCTTTTTTGTTTATTTCTTTTTTAAAATCGAAAAAATCAATTAGTTTAACTCCGGTGCGTTCTCGATTAAAACTTTTAAAATCCTGCACCCGTAGTTTTCTTCTAAACCCAATGTATTTAAAAACAGTTCCACAATTAGGACAGCTGCGGCTGGCTGAATCTATACTTAGCTCATGGCAATTAAAACACTCTGCTGAAAGCTCTCCAACTACAAGCAAATGCTGTTTAATATCTTCTAAATTTAACTCTTGCCAAATACGTAAAAACTTCATGCTACTTTCTTTTTTTCTTTTCCCCAGGTATATAAAAATCTTTTATTGCCGGATGTAACTCCTCCGGTTTATCGATAATTTTAAATAGGTCTAAATCTCTTTTATCGATACATCCAGTAGCCAATACCTTATCTTTAAGCCAGCTAATCAAGCCTTTCCAGTAACTTCTGCCGGCTAAAATAACAGGGACCGGCTTAATCCGAAGAGTTTGAACTAAAGCTAAAATTTCAAATAATTCATCTAATGTGCCGAATCCTCCCGGAAAAACCACAAAAGCATGGGAATGCTTTGCAAACATAACCTTCCTGACAAAAAAATACCGAAACTCAATTAAATGATTTATATATTTATTGGAAATTTGCTTCTCCGGAATAAGTATATTTAGGCCAACCGATAATCCACCGGCATCATAGGCGCCTTTATTTGACGCCTCCATAATTCCAAGGCCGGCACCGGTAATAACCTGATAATCTTTTTTAGTGATATTATAAGATGCCCTGTAAGCAAACTTATAAAAGGGGTGGCTTTTTTTTAGGCATTTTGAACCAAAAAACGAAATACCTTTACCAACAACCGACAACTCCTCAAAACCATCAACAAACTCACTCATTATCCGAAAAACCCGCCAAGTTTCACTATTGGTAAAGCCGTCTTTAAAATAAGGGGTTAAATCAGCCATAATTAAATCACAAACTTATCAGCAAGTTTTCCAATAACCGGTATTTTTTTCGCCTCTCCGGTTAAAGAAATATAAACTCCATATAGAGAAACCAACATCAATAAGAAATTAAGTAAAATAAAAATGATTCCAACTATTGGAATAAACTGAAAAACCAAACAAGCTACCTCAGCAAAAAAGATAACTACAGCTTGCCGGGCATGAAAATAAGAATATTTATTATCTTTTTTAAAGATAAAAACTAAAATCCATAAACAAAAAATATAGGAAAGTGCCGCAAAAGGAGCCCCTTCTTTAACCTCAGCCTTAGTTAATTTTAAATCTACCATATCTCCTCCTTAAAATAATTAATTAGTTATTGTTAACAATTGATAATTATTATAATAGCAGAACCAACCTTTGGCAACAATTTTAACCAATTCCCACCTACGCGGTGGGAATTTACTCGTGCTTGCATTCAACCTCCAACTTTCCTATATCCACGATTCCCACCGCGTAGGTGGGAAAACAAGCCTTTGCTCCTTGCTGGCAAAAAAGCTTTACAGTTTTTAAAATAAACGGTAAAATTCCTTTAAAAGACTTTATTCTCTAATCTTATGAATGAAATAAAATTAGTTAATCTTTGCCTTAGAAAAGACAAAAAAGCCTGGAAAATATTTTTAAAAAAATATGGAAAGATTATTTATTGGGCAATTCGTAAACGAATCAAAAAAATTACCTCTGACTACCAACAAAATGAGATCGAAGATATTTTTCAAGAAGTCTTCTTAGCCCTTTTCGAAGGAAACAAATTAAACCAGTTAAAAGATGTAAAATTTCTTCCCGGCTGGTTAGCAATGATTTCTTCCAACAAAACCATTGATTATATGCGAAAAAAATTTAATAATAGAGAAGATTTGACAATTGATTTTACAACTTTTCGAGATGATAGTTTTAAAGAAAGTTTGCTCAACCGTGATGATTTTGCTCTAGTTAATACAATAATTGAAAATTTATCCGATAAAGAAAAAATTATCATTTCTTTAAATATATTAGAAGAGAAAACCCACCAAGAAATTGCAGAAATTACAAGTCTATCAATAAATACAATTTCTACGATAATCGTTCGCACCAAAGAAAAAATTAAAAATAATTTAAAAAAAATGAAAGAAAAGTGAGTTTAATTTCGTCTATAAGTTAGAGGGAGAGTAATATGGAAAGAGAAAAAGAAGTAATTCAGAAATATTTAAAAGAAAAATTAAATGCAACTTCAACGGTAAAAAGCCAAAATTGCCCTGATAATCAAGACTTAATAGATTATCTTCAAAATAATTTAAATCAAGAAAAGCGTAAATCTTTAGAAAACCACATTGCCGGCTGTAGTTTTTGCCTTAGCCAAATCAGTATCGCGGCTGAAGCCCTTGAAAAACACAAACAAAATGACTTTGATTCTCTGCCAGAAAATATCCTAAATAAGACAAAAGCTAATCTAAATTCAATAAAAATTAAAAACAAAAAAAATGAATCTCAAAAAAAGGTAATAAAAAGAAGATTATTCCTTGCAGCTACAATTATCTTTTTCGGATTATCCTTTATAATCCCTAAGTATTTCCTCCAATTTCTAATCGGAGCTTTAATCCTAGGTATTCGTTGGTCTTTTGAAAGCAAAAGCGGGAAAAATCTAGTTATGATCCTTGATTCCTGGCGAAAACACTCTCACAATAAAGATGATGAAATCTCAAATCGTCTTAAAGACCAGCTCAAAAAATAGATTAAAATAAAATATTTTTGTAATGACTGACTCTCTCTAACCCTTTATTTTTTTCAAATACAACACATATTGCATCTATCCTGTAATCTTTCCTCCAGCCATTTTGATAAATATAGGCCAGGCAATTTTTGGTAATTTTATTTATCTTTTTTTTAGTTAATGTTTCTTCGGGAGACCCAAAGCGCTCACCAATTTTAGCTCTTACCTCGATAAAAATTAAAACTCGCCTATAAATAGCAACTAAATCAATTTCTGCATATCTGGTTCTATAATTTTGCTCAATAATTTGATACCCTTTCTTCTCTAAGTAATCCTTGGCAACCCTTTCCCCTAAATTACCAATTATCAAATTATGCTTATTTTTCATCTCTAATCCTCAAATTCCCAGCTACGCGGTGGGAATCGGTTATTCTAAAAATAAATTCTTTATTTTCGCTAATTCTCGTTGGTATGAGATTCTGTTTTTCATAAATTTTTCATAAGAGTTTGGCTCAATATCCAAAATATAATTATAATTACAGATTTTATTTTCTTCCTCAATTCTTCTTAAATATTCATTACAAGAAGAAAATATCCATTCTTCCGGTCTATGA
>JAIPHS010000059.1 GCA_021735105.1 Candidatus Omnitrophota bacterium | reverse complement strand
TATCTTGATTTTAACTGGTGCGTTTAACTGGATAGATAAATTTGCAAGAAGTTTTGAGTTCTCTTTTATTCCTACCGGTTTATTGTTTGTATTTTTTATTTTTCTGAGTTTAGAGTTAGTTAATTTACCTTTTTCTATCTACCATACTTTTGGCCTGGAACAAAAATATGGATTCAACCGCACAACTCCAAGAACCTTTATTTTAGATAAAATAAAAAGTTCAATTATTTCAATTGTTTTAGGGGGGTTAATCTTATCTTTTGTTTTTTGGTTTTTTAGTCAATTTAGAAGTTGGGGTTGGTTATTTTGTTGGGCCGGTTTAACTTTATTTGAATTATTTTTATTATTTATTTGGCCAAGATTTATTATGCCTTTGTTTAATAAATTTGAACTAATTGAGGAGGGGGAGTTAAAGAAAAAAATTAAGGATTATGCTGATTGGCAAAATTTTCAAATACAAGGTGTCTACCAGATGGACGCATCAAAACGTTCAACAAAATCAAATGCTTTTTTTGCCGGTTTTGGTAAATTTAAAAGAATTGTTTTATTTGATACATTGGTCGAAAACCACAGCCCTGATGAAATAGTTTCAATCTTAGCTCATGAAGTAGGACATTATAAGAAAAGGCACATATTCCAAATGATTTTAATTTCTTTTATAACTAATGGCCTTATGTTTTATATTCTTTCTTTATTTATTACAAATCCTAGTTTATTTAATGCGTTTAAAATGGAGAATATCTCAGTTTATGCCGGGTTACTTTTCTTTGGTTTTTTGTATACGCCAATTAATTCTTTGTTTTCGGTATTTGTTAATCAAATTTCACGCAAAAATGAAAAAGAAGCTGATTTTTTTGCAGTTAGAAGTACTAGTTTAGGTGAACAATTTATTAAAGCTTTAAAAAAATTAAGTGTTAAAAATTTATCTAACCTTACCCCGCATCCAATTAAGGTGTTACTTTTTTATAGCCATCCACCGGTTTTAGAAAGAATTCGCTATATCCGTATGGCAGAATCCAGAGAAGAGAAGATAGAAAGTAGATGATAGAAGATAGAAAAGAGAAGAAAAGAATGGATATTTCTAATTTCTAACTTATATTTTCTGAATGATAAGGTATTGAAATGGGTAGATACATAGTACATGTAGATATGGATGCTTTTTTTGCTGCGGTGGAGCAGAGAGATAAGCCTAACTTGGCCGATAAACCAGTGATAATCGGAGCTGACCCTAAAGGCGGAAAGGGCAGGGGGGTAGTGTCAACTGCTTCTTATCAAGCCAGAAAATTCGGCTTGACTTCAGCTATGCCAATATCAGAAGCCTACAGAAGATGTCCGCAAGGGTTTTATTTGCGGCCGAATATGGCTAAGTATAGTAAGGAGTCGGAAAATATTTATAAGATTTTTTATCAATTTAGCCCTCTAGTGGAGCCTGTAGGTATTGATGAAGTTTTTTTAGATATAAGCGGCAGTTTTCATATTTTTGGCAACCCGGTTCAAACCTCTCTTTTATTAAAAGAAAAAATAAAAAAAGAAGTTGGTTTAACTGCTTCGGTTGGCCTTGCTCCCAATAAAATGGCTGCAAAGATTGCTTCTGACTTAAATAAGCCAGATGGATTCTGCCAGGTAGAACAAGATAAATTATTAAATTTTCTTTGGCCTCTAGAGGTTAGCAGGTTGTGGGGGATAGGCAAAAAAACAGAAAAGAGCCTTAATGATTTAGGAATTAATCGGATTGGCCAGTTAGCTAATTTTGATAAAAAGATATTAGAAGATTACTTTGGGAAAAATGGCCTAGGCCTTTGGCAGCTTGCTAATGGTATTGACGGGCGTAAAGTGGAGCAACCGGCTGAGGCAAAATCAATCGGTGGTGAATTTACTTTTCCAAAAGATACAGCTGATTCTTGTCAAATTGAAACTATCTTAAGTAAATTATCTGAAGAGGTGGCGAGCCGATTAAAAAAAAACGGCATTCGAGCCAAAAATATTTGCTTAAAAATTAGATTAGAGAATTTTTCAACTCATAGCCGTTCGCTGCGTTTAATTAAAGCAACTAATTTTTATGATACAATTTTTAAAAGTGTCAAAAAACTGTATTATGATTCAGGATTTCCGGGTAAAAAAATAAGGTTGGTGGGGGTAAAATCAGAAAAATTTATTGATACCAAAACGCAAGATACGATTTTTAATGAATTTTGCCAGGGAAAAAAAGAAAAGACAGATTTAGCAGTTGAAAAAATTAGAGATAGATTTGGCCAAGATACAATCTGGAGAGGCGGAAGTTTGCAAGCATAGTTTAGTTGGCGCTTTGTGGGGTTTTGTTGATGCGTTTGTTGGGGGGAATAATATTTGCCTGGCTATATAATAAACTAGCTAGAAGCTAAAAATAATTTAATATAAGGGGCTGATAATAAGATATCAGCCCCTTATATTTTTGTCTAAAGCAGCCATTTTTTGTGTTTTTTTGTGGTTTTTTGTATGCTTGAAAATAACATAATATATGGTATAATAGTTAACATAGGTATCCGCTAAATAATAACATTTTTAATGGAGGTATTTTGGCTAAATCAAAGATAAAGATAAAAAAAGGAAAAGGAAGACCCAAGAAAGCGGTAAAATACACAAAAACCATTAATGTCCGGCTGACTCAAAAGCAATGGGTTGAAGTTCTAAATTGGGCCCAAAAAGCTAATCTTGAGCCATCTGTCTATATAAGGAAAATTTTGCTTGATTTTCTTGATATAGAGCATGAGTTGGTAAGATCAAAATAAGCTCTCCAAAAGAGTTTCTTGCCAGATCTATTCTAGCCTATAAGGCTGTTCTTTAAGCAAAAAAAGTCTCAGAAGGTGTTAAAAAAAAGAAACTACGTTGCTCACAGGCTTTCAAAGTTAAATCTTAAAATCCCTTCATTTAGGGTCGAAAGTTGCAAAACTAACCCTATACTCGAGGGTAATAATTTGTAAAGAGCAGGGCCTTTTAGAGACAAAACTTATCAAAAAAACTTTTTTGTCAACTTCCGATAATATATCTTATGTTAACTTTTATAAGTATCTAAAATAGGGGTTATCTCTAGCCATAGCAAGGACTTAAAGAGTTTCTTAAACAAGTTGTGAATTACTCAATTAGTAGTTACTTTTAGTTATAAATAGTTACTTATAAGCTGATTTAGATAATTCATGTATAATTATTTAACCGGATATCTTAAATAAAGCTTTGGTTAGGTTTTAACAGTGAGTTAAGACATTTTAATCAGGCAGGCCGGTTTTATCCTCTTTAAAATAGACGCCAGCCATCTCTTTTTGGGTGATAAATTCTTGAAGCCAGCCGTTTAGGTTAAGTTCTTCTATCAATTGTTTAATTTGGTTATATTCTTTTTGGTTTAGAGGGCGTTTGATGGGTTGGTAATGTTTTGCTTTAAAATAAGGTTGATATTGAGACATCATACTTATGGGAATTTTTGGACTATTTTTGTTAATCCAATTAAGGATAGCTATTGATTCCTGAATATGGTTGGGAAGGATTAGATGACGGATAATTATCGGCGGTATTTGGCCTCTATTTGGCCTATTTTGGCCGTTTTCATGGTTATACAGGTAAGAGACTATCTTTTTTATTAAATTAGGATATCGAGGCGAATTTGAGTGTTTTTCGGCAGTTTTTGAGTTAAGATACTTGAAATCCAGGAGCCAAGAGTCGATAGTTGGGGCGATTTTTTCTACTATACCTTTTTTTTCATATCCTGAGCTATTATAAACAATTGGTAGTTTTAGGCCTTTTTCTAGAGCGGTCTTTAAAGCTTTTAATATTTGAGGTAGAAAGTGGGTTGGAGTTACCAGGTTTAAGTTTTGGGCCCCCTTTTTTTCTAAATTAAGCATAATTTTTACGAGTTCTGCTTCCTCTGTTACTCTGCCATTGTCTAGTTGAGAGAATTGATAGTTTTGGCAATATACGCACCTTAGGCCGCATCCGGAGAAAAATATTGTGCCGCTGCCTCTTTTACCAGAGATCGGAGGTTCTTCGCCAAAGTGAAGGAATGAATTGTAGATTTTTAGATCTTTATTTTGGCCGCAATAACCTTTTTCATTTTTTATGCGGTTAGCTTGGCAGTTCCTGGGGCAAAGCCTGCAGCTTTCTAAGTTTTTTAAAAGTTCGGGATAGATTTTTTCTATATATTTTATTTTTTTATTAGGAGTCATGATATTTAGAATACTCAAAAAACAAAATTTTTTTACTCTATTTCTGTCCAATATATATATTTCTTATCTGTTCAAAGATATCTTTATAGGTGTTGGTTCTGTAATCGGGAAAAGTTGTGGGCAGGTGGTTAAAGCGGCCGCCTTTATAGAAAAGAGTAACTTCAGCATAGATCCCCTTTCCTAAATAGATTCTGTGGGCGAAGTCCTTGGTTGTGGTAAGGACCAGTTTCGCTTGATTAATGCAGCCTGGATCGATATTTATAGTTCTCAGGCTATTTTTGGAAAATTTTTTTTCTAATTTTAGGCAAAATAATTTAATTTTAATAAATTGAGCCGGATCTTTTAATTTCTGAAAAGAAATAAATTTTCTAAATAAGGGTTTACCCATTTCAGATTGATAATAATCTGTAGAGTCAAAGTTAAGTTGTTCAGATTCATAATCAATTTTTCCAAATTTTTTAGTAAGAATTTTTTTTGTTTTCTGATAAACTATCTCATTAGCGTAGATAAAAGCAGCGATAAATTTAGCCGGCTTGGGAAAGTTTAATTTAAGCATTAATTATTTTGATCTTTTCGAAAAAATGAATTTATATAAGAACGTAAAAATTTTCTATCTTGGTTATCAATTTCGTTAAAAAAGATACCAATCCGATAAGGAAATTTTTTATTATTTTCATTTTTTTCTTTTCTGACTACCACTCCTTGACAGTTAATCTTTCGTATTTTTTTTACTTTTGATTTATGTATTGGGATAAGGAGAATTAATTTAAGTTTAGTCATTGGTTTAATCGATTTAGTAACTGCACAATATGTACCGCTGGCACTAATATTTGTGGTCTCAGTTGCTATATCAAAATCTTTATCAGGAGTTTGTTTGAGTTTAATCGGGAGGTTTTTTTCTAAACGGGGATATTTACGCCGCTCATTCATTGGTTTATTTGGTTTAAGCTTTTTTTGCTTCTTTCTTATTGGATTCTTGTTCAGCTTGTTTCTTTTTTTGGTAGGCGCGGAAACAAGATTTATTACAAAAATAACCGTTGTTTCTGTAGTACCAGTCAACCCGGCGTAATGATTTATTGCAGTTAAGACAATTTTTTCTTTTACTTTCAGCTCTTTTACTCATATTTTATCAATCCTTTATTTGTTTTATTTATAAAATTAAATTATTAGTTAAGTTTGATTGCAGTTGGGCTATTTTTAGGCGTTGTAGATACTTTGGATAAAATGAGAAAGTTCTTTTTTGCTTTTTTGGTTTAAGTTTTGAAATCTTAAACCACGGTAATACCTCTGTTGTTTTCTTTCTTCGTTGCACCAAGCTACTCTTGCTTCCAAATCAATGACTTTATCTATTAAGTTTACATTAATCTTAAAAGGCTCTTCTTTTGGTAAAAAATCATTTGAAACTATCTTTGTTCCACCTAAACTTAAATCTTTAGTTACAGTATAAAAATATTTTCTTGAAGGTAAAGTGGTGCATTCAACAGGAAATGATACACCAAATCTAGGGTATTTGCGTCGTTCGTCCATCGTACTTCCCTTTGTCTTAAAATATAACACATTTGTGTTGGTAAGTCAATAAACTAGTTGATTTTTTTAAAGCCTTTCTCTAGGTTTCGGGTTGTTATTTTATCAGAAACTTCCACTTTGGCTATTTTTTGGATTAAGACCATTCTGATTTTTCCGGTGGTAAATTTTTTATCATAGCTGATAGCTTTTAAAAGTTCCTTGGGGTCAAATTGGATTCTAGTAGGAAGATTGTATAGTTTTAAAATTGTTTTGACCTCTTCTACCACTTTTTTTGAGCATTTGCCTAGTTGTTGTGAAAGATATGCTGCATAAAGCATTCCGATTGCAACTGCTTTTC
>JAIPHS010000058.1 GCA_021735105.1 Candidatus Omnitrophota bacterium | reverse complement strand
GTTTATTTGCGCGGAGAAGGGGTTGTGCTTTGTGAGCCGTCAGTAGTAGCTATTTATAAAAATACCGGTGCTCCAATGGCTGTTGGTGAAGAAGCAAAACAAATGCTGGGTAGAACCCCGGGAAGCATCATTGCGATTCGCCCTCTAAAAGACGGAGTTATCGCGGATTTTGATATTACCGAAGCGATGCTTCGCTATTTCATAAAAAAAGCTCATCCCAGAAAGATATCTATTGGCCCAAGAATTGTAGTTGCAGTTCCTTCCGGTATTACAGAAGTAGAAAAACGGGCCGTTAAGGATTCTGCCAATCGAGCCGGAGCTAGAGAAGTAATACCGGTTGAAGAACCGATTGTTGCCGCGATTGGTGTTGGCCTGCCTATTGCAGAGCCCCAAGGCAATATGATTATCGATATCGGCGGGGGAACAACTGAAATTGCAGTTATTTCCTTAGGTGGGATTGTCCACGCCCGTTCAATCCGAACCGGTGGAGATGAGATGGATTCATCAATTATCGATTATATGAAGAAAAATTATAACTTAATGGTCGGTGAAAGAACTGCTGAAGAGATAAAAATTAAACTTGGTTCTGCTTGGCCGCTTGAAAGCGAGTCAGAATTGGAAGTAAGAGGAAGAGATCTTATTACCGGCCTTCCTAAATTTATAAAAACCAGCTCTCAAGAGATTAGAGAAGCCTTGCAAAACCCGCTAAAAGAAATAATTGAAGCCACAAAGGTCACCCTAGAAAGAACCCCGCCTGAATTAGCAGCTGATTTAATTGAACGCGGGATAGTCTTATGCGGTGGAGGAGCCTTACTTAAAGGAGTCGATAAATTAATCTCTGAAGAAACCGGCTTAGCTTGTTTTGTTGCCGATGATCCTTTAACGGCAGTAGCTTTAGGGACAGGAAAAATATTAGAATCACCAAAATTCTTAAAGAAGCTTTCCCTTGTATCTACCTTCTAAAAAAATTAAATATATTGCCCTTATCATTGTAATAGCCCTTTTGGCTTTCAATGTTTTTAGGAAGCCGTTTCAAGTTATTATACTCTCCTTATCAGAAAGTTTTTTTACCTTATCAGAATCATCTTATCAAAACAAATTAAACCAACTTCGTAAAAAAAACTTGCAATATCAACTTAAGCTAGGCCAATTTAATAGCTTAGTAAAAGAAAACAAAACATTGCGTCAAGCACTTAATTTTAAAAAACAAGGTGGTGTTGGTTTAGTTGGCGGAGAAGTTATAGCTTTTTCACCTTCAAGCTGGCATAAGCACATTTTTCTAAATTTAGGAAAAAATAAAGAAATAAAAAAAAATATGCTTGTCGTAGATGAATCCGGTAACTTGATTGGAAAAGTAGAAGAAGTTTATTTGAACCGTTGTAAGGTAATTTTAATTAAAAATCCGGATTTTCAAACTCCGGTTTCGATTGGCAATCGCACCCTTGGCCTGCTCCAAGGCACTCTTTCGGGGATAGAGATTTTATATGTAGAAAAATCAGAGCAAATAAATACCTCAGAACCAGTTTATACTTCTTCTTCTAATTCAGCTGTAAAGGTAGGAAAAATTTCTCAAATTAAAAAAAATAAAAACAGTCTTTTTTATGAAATTGAAGTTGATATTTTTGTTAAAGATAAGTTGCCGCAAGTTGTCTTTATTTTAAAATGAGTAAAAAAAATATAAAAGTTATTGGTTTTATTTTATTGGTTCTATTGATAGATATCTTTAGGCCATTTGGTTATTTTTTTTTAGTTAATACTACCTTTTTAACGTTAATTGCTTTATCTTTTTATAATAACCGCTTTTTTATTATTTTTCTTTCCCTCTTAGCCGGTTTTAGCCAAGATTCATTAATTTTTTCATCTAATTTATTCTATACTATTGAATTTCCTTTGATAGCTATAGCAGTTTTCTCATTAAATAACTTATTAAAATTTATCAAAACAAAAAATCACCCTCTGCTTGTAAAAGCAATAATCGCAGCTCTTTTGATACTAGTACACTCTTTTTTAAACAGCTTAAGGACGAATTCAATTAATTTTTTATTTTTAATTTATTTTTTTAGCCAATCTTATCTTGTTTTTTTTCTTATAGATAATATTTTAAAAAAAACGTTAAAAACCGGGCGCCATCAACCTCTTAAAAAAAGTAATTATGCAGTTTAATATAAAGGGTTCTTTTTATCGAGATAAATCTCATGAAAAGCTAACTAAAAAAATTGTTTTAATCTGTTTTTCGATTCTTTTAATGGTATTATTTAGCTATCAAATAGGTAAAGGCAGCTACTATCTAAGAAGGGCTCAAAATAACTATATCCGGATAATTCCATTATATTCATTGCGGGGATCTATCTTTGATCGCAACGGGATAGTTTTAGCTAAAGACCAGGCCTCTTTTAATTTGGCTGTTTTTCCCTACCAAATAAAGAATGAAAAAAATAATCTATTTAAAAAAATATCTAAAGATTTCAATATTGATCAGGAAATAATTAATAAAAATTATAAAAAAAATTTAAGAGGATTCTTCAGCCCGGCAAATATAGTTACCAATATTAACAAAAAAGAAGCTTTGAAATTAAAGGAAACCTATTCGAAAGATTTATTCATCAACCCCGCCCCACAAAGAAGATACCTTAGGCCTCTAGATTCAGCCCACCTTCTCGGTTATGTTAAAAAGGCATCTTCACTACAAAAACAATTCAAAAAATATGGGTATAAACCTCTGGAACGAATTGGAATATACGGTATTGAACAATACTATAATTCTTATTTAAAAGGAAAAGATGGCGGTGATTTAATAGAAGTTGATGCAAAAGGAAACGTGGTAGGATTTCTAGGAAGGAAAAGAGCCCAAAGGGGCAAAGACCTTTATTTAACTATTGACAGCAGAGCTCAGGATATCGCCAGGCAATCACTTGCCGGAAAAAAAGGATCAATTATTCTTCTTGATTCAAACTCGGGAGAGATAATTGTTCTCTATTCTTCTCCTTCTTTTGATCCGAATTATTTTATAGAAGGGAAAAACTTAAATTCAATATATAAAAATAAAGATAGCCCCTTAATAAATCGAGCCATCCAAAGCAGCTTTCCGATTGGATCTTTAATTAAGCCGCTTCTTGCTCTGGCCGGCTTAGAAGAAAGCAAGATAAAACCAGCCACAACCTTTGACTGCAAAGGCCAATTTATTTTAGGGAAAAATCGTTTTGGATGTTGGAGCACTCATGGCCTCCAGAATTTATATCAAGCTTTAGCTCACTCTTGTAATGTTTATTTTTATAATTTAGGATTAATTCTTGGGCCTAAAAGTATTAGCAATTGGCTAAAAAAATTCGGCTTAAACTCAAAAACCTTTATCGACCTTCCTTATGAAAAAAAAGGATTTGTACCTTCGCCAAAATGGAAGAAAGAAAGATTCAACCAAAGTTGGTATGCCGGAGATACTTTAAATCTATCGATTGGCCAAGGCTACCTGCAGGCAACACCACTTGCAATGACTTTAGCTATAAATTCAATAGCTAACGGAGGTTATCTTATTGAGCCGATTTTACTTAAAAAAATAGGGGAAAAGGAGGCTTTACCTGTTTTTAAAAAAGCTTTGGCTATAAATAGAGAAAATATTAATATTGTCAAAAAAGGTTTGCGCAAAGTAGTTAGTCAAACCTCCGGTTCAGCCAGAATACTTAAAAATTTATCTTTAGAAGTTTCCGGAAAAACCGGAACCGCTCAAACTAGTCAAAGGTCACATGGATGGTTTGTGGGATTTTTTCCTTATAAAGAACCTAGGTATACAATTTCGGTATTTTTAGAAAATGGCGGGTCAAGCCATCAGGCGGTACGTACTGCCTATATCTTTCTTAACAAATTAAAACAAAATAATATTATAAAATGAATTTTTTAAAAAGAATTAGTAAAGAATTTAGAGGGTTAAAAACAATAGTTTTATCTGTGGCTTCATTTAATTTAATAAGCATAACTTCGCTTTATAGCAGTTTACACCAACAAGGCCAATTTGTGGGAGAAGATTTTATTAGTAAACAATTAACCTGGATTGCTATTTCCTGGATTGTTTTTATAATTTTTAATTTTATAAATTACCGTCTTTATTACAATTTGTCTTTTATAATTTATACCTTCGGTGTAGTTTTAATTGGAGCGGTTTATTTTACCGGACATACAGCCATGGGGGCTCAACGTTGGATCTCAATTGGAGGCCTTACCTTTCAGCCTTCTGAGTTGTCTAAAATAGCAATTATAATAATTATGGCCCGCTTTTTTTCACATTCTCCTGCTAATAGCTTTTTAAAAGATTTTTGCCTTCCATTTTCATTGGTAGGGTTATCGGCTTTTATGATTTTTAGCCAGCCAGACTTAGGTACCGCTATGATGGTGGTGTTGATTGCCTTTTGTTTGGGGTTATTCTCAAAAATTAATAAAAAATATTTTATTTTAGTTTTAGCCGGGCTGCTAATTACGGCTCCACTCGGCTGGAATTTTCTTAAAAGTTACCAAAAGAAGCGTTTAACTGCTTTCATTAATCCAAACGTTGACCCGCTTGGCTCTGGTTATACAATAATTCAATCAAAAATCGCAATTGGTTCAGGCCAAATCTTTGGTAAAGGCTTTTTAGCCGGTACACAAAATCAATTCAACTTTTTGCCGGAGAGGCATACTGATTTCATCTTTACGGTTATCGCTGAAGAGTGGGGCTTTTTAGGTTCTTTTTTTCTCCTTTTTCTCTACTGGTTAATACTTAAGAAAATATTTGATAAGCTGAAAAAAATCCGTGATCCTTTTGCTTATTATTTAACTCTTGGTATTGGTATTTACTTTTTTCTCCATATATTTATAAATATTGGGATGACTCTTGGGATTTTTCCGGTTGTTGGCTTGCCATTGCTATTTGTCAGCTACGGAGGATCTCATCTTATATCCAGCTTTATTCTGCTAGGAATATTTTTTAACATTTCAAGAAATTACAACTAATGTTAGATTTTTTAAACTTTCAAAAACCACAGTGTTATATTGGCAACGAATTAAATGTTGTCAAAAAAAACCATTTTGGAAAAATTTCTTTTTGTCTTTGCTACCCTAATTCTTATGAAATAGGAATGGATAATTTGGGCTTAAGGATAATTTATGGACTGCTTAACTCATACCATGATTTAGTCTGTGAAAGAGCATTTTTACCCGGCCAGGATTTATTAGATTACCTAGAAAAAGAAAAAAAACCCTTGTTTTCTCTTGAAACAAAAAAACCTCTATCTGATTTTAATTTAGTTGGTTTTAATTTTGGTTATGAGCTTAATTACTTAAACTTTCTTCAGATGCTTGAAAGCGGAGAAATTCCTCTAATAAGCAAGGAGCGCAAAACTACTATTGTAATAGGTGGAGGAATAGCTAATCCGGAACCATTGGCAGATTTTGTCGATGTTTTTTGCCTGGGAGAATTTGAAGCAGTATCAGATAAATTGATTAGGGTACTGCGAAAATACAAAGATAAAACGGAACGCCTGAAAAAACTTGCCCAAATAGAGGGTTTTTATGTTCCCCAATTTTATGATCTATTTTTTTTAAAAAATCATTATAGTTTAGAAAAAAAATATTCCGCGGCAAATTCTGAAATTAAACAGATTAAGGTTAAAAATTTAGATAAAAGCTTTTTCCCGCTTAATTGGATAACCCCTCATACCAGGCTCAGCCAAGACAGGGTTCCAATTGAGATAGCAAGAGGCTGCCCTAATAACTGTAATTTTTGTCAGGCGAGAAATATCTATTATCCTTACCGGGAAAAAAAAGTAAAAACTATTCTAAAAACAATCAAAGCTGTCTATAAAAATAGTGGTTACGAAAAATTTTCGCTACTTTCACTTTCTACGTCTAACTATTCACAAATAGAGGAATTAATTAATGGGCTTTTTCCGTTTATAGTAAAAAATAAAATTTCTCTAAATTTTCCTTCATTAAGAATAGGCAGAGAAATTGAGCCTATTTATAAAAAATTACTGGCAATCCAGAAAACATCATTAACTGTAGCCTTGGAAGCAGGCCGGGCTTGTTTTCGTAAAAAACTAAATAAAAATATTGAAATCGAGAAT
>JAIPHS010000057.1 GCA_021735105.1 Candidatus Omnitrophota bacterium | reverse complement strand
AAATTGAGGCTGATAATAAATCTGATTACTTTGATTTTCTAAACTACCTAATTTATCTAAAGAGAAATTAATCAATGAATAACAATTCTTTTAGTAATGAAAGATTTATCAAGCGTCTTTCTCTTTGTGTTGGCTATAGTTGCACAAATAACTGTAGGTTTTGTGCTGTAGCTAGTAAACGTAGTTACCCTGATAAAACTACAGAACAAATAAAAACTGAGCTTAAAGAAAGTTATCTTAGTGGATCAAGAGAAGTAGTTTTTACCGGCGGGGAATTTACGATAAGAAAAGATGTTTTTGAAATCGTAAAGACGGCTAGGGATTTAGGTTATTATATTATTCAGGCTCAAACTAACGGAAGAAGGTTTTCATCAAAAGAATTTTGCAAAAATATCCTTTTGTCTGGGCTAAATGAATTTGGCCCAGCTCTTCATGGGCATACAGCACAGATACACGATTTTTTGACAAGAAGAGAAGGTAGTTTTCGTCAAACAGTATTGGGAATTTATAATATGAAAAAGATGACCAAGGGAAAGATTAAAACAATTACTAATACCGTTGTTACTAAATATAACTATAAGTATTTGCCGCAAATTGCAGATTTATTGATAAAGTTGGGAGTTGACCAATGTCAATTTGCTTTTGTTCATGCTATGGGTAACGCTGGACGTTATTTTAGGAGTGTTGTTCCAAAAAAAACAGATGTTTTGCCTTACCTAAAGAAGGCTATAAATTTATGTAAAAAAAATAAATTAAAGGTTATGGCAGAAGCTATCCCTTTTTGTCTTATGGAAGGATATGAAAGGTATGTATCAGAGTTGTATATTCCTTCGACAGAACTTAGGGAAAGGGGAAATGTTGTAGAGAGGTTTGAGGATGTAAGAAAAAGTGATGCTAAGGCTAAATTTATTCAGTGTAGACAGTGTATATATGATAAAATATGTGAAGGGCCTTGGAAAGAGTACCCTCAACATTATGGCGATAAAGAGTTTAAGCCTGTAAGGAGAAGAAGTGAAAAAGAAAGAGTTTGCAGTAATACCATTTAATTCAGATCGAATAAAAGATAAATATTTAGTTTCAAATCTATTAGGTAAATGGGATTTATTAGATAAGCAGGAGTTTGGGCAGTTAAACTCATTAAAACTAAACAAAGATAATCCTTTATTTAAAAGGCTCTATGATAAGGGAATAGTGGCAGATGAAAGCAGCTTTAAAGGCTTGATAGATGATTTTAAAAGGACTAATGCCAACCTTTTTTGGGATACTTCTTTACATATTGCAGTTTTAACTACTCGCTGTAATTTGGGTTGTAAATATTGTCAAACTGGTTCGCTAAAACCGGAAGATATGAGCTATGAAGTTGCTAATCGAGTTTTAAAATATATGTTTGATACCAGAAACCCAGCGGTTACCCTAGAGTTTCAAGGAGGGGAACCTGTTTTAAATTGGGACGTTTTAGCTTTTTTAGTTAAACATGCAAGAAAATTCAATGTAAATAAAGATTTGAAGTTGGCTTTAGTATCAAATTTGACCTTATTAGATGAAGATAAAATAAAATTTTTATATGATCACGATGTGGCAATTTGTAGTTCTCTAGATGGGCCTGAGTTTATTCAGGATAAAAACAGGCCTTTTAAGAATGGTAAAAAAACATATAAAGTAGTAACTGGAAAAATACGAAAAATAAAAAAGAAATTTGGCAGGAAAATAGATCTTTTGCCTACAATAACAAAAGAATCTCTTAACTTTCCTAAAAAAATTATTGATGAATATATAAAATGGGAACAGTCTGAGATAGCTCTTAGGCCAGTTAACAGATTAGGGGTAGCTTGCAGCAACTGGTTAAATATAGGTTATTCGCCACAGCAGTTTAATAGTTTTTATAAAAAAGCCATGGATTATATTTTAGAGCTAAATAAAAAAGGAGTATACTTTAAAGAAAGGATTGCTCGAGTTATTTTAGAAAAAGTATTAGGAAAACGTGATCCTGCTTATGTAGAGTTGATGAACCCTTGTGGTGCTGGCCGAAACACAATCTCTTATATGCCAAATGGTGATTGTTATCCTTGCGATGAGGCAAGAATGATCGGAGAAGACATGTTTAGATTAGGAAATATTTTAAACCAAGAATACAGTGATATGATGAAAAAAGATAATCTTATGCACCTGTTACAATCATCTTTGATGAATCTTTGGGATTATAATTCTGCTTTTTTGCCTTGGATGGGAACTTGTCCAGTGGTTAATTATGCAATGCAAAAAAATATAGTTCCTAAGATTGCTTGTTCAACTATTCATAAAATATATAAGTTTCAATTTAACTATATTTTTGAAAAAATTTCTGAAAGTAAAGAGAATTTAGAAATATTTAAAAGTTGGGTTAGATAAAGGGGGTAGAAATGGCAAAAAAGAAGAAAAAATTCAATAATTTTAAAAAATCATTAAATAGTTTTGTCAAAGATGAAGATGGATTTGTTTCTAAAAAGACTATTTTAAGGGTGGGGCTAGGTACAGTTTCGGCGTTAGGAGTTATGGGATCTTTAAGCAGTGCCGTTGCTGGACATACTAGCCATGGTGTACATTCTAATGCACAAAGTATAGTTGAAGAACCGGTCCCTGGAACTAGTTGTTACAAAATAGGCGCTCAACATTCTAGCCATCCTTCTCATGTTAATCATGATGCTTATTGATAAAAAAGAGGTGATAAATGAAAAAAAATATATTATCTATAATATTTATTTTAATAGTTAGTTCGTTTTGTTTTGCTCAAGAACGCTTTTTTTTACCTAAAGCTAAATCTCCGCAAGAGCTAAAATTAGAAAGAGCAATAAAAGATGAAAAGAAATCAGTTAGAAATAGCGGATATCTAGACTCTTTAAATATATATCTTGCCTTAAGAAGGCAAAATTCTTCAGTATGCAAGAGGCAAGATTGCCGGGATTCTTTTAAAAATTTATTACCTTTTAGATATATGGCAGAAGGCCGTTGCCAGGAGATAAAAAACAAGTTACAAAAAAAATTATGTCTTGCTTTACAAGAAAAAAATTGTTCAAATTTTGCAGAACCTTTAAATAATTTTTGCAGAAGTTTTTTGAATAAAGATGTCAATTTATTAAAGAAAATAGGCGGCAATCGAGAATTTAGCCGGCGCACCGGTGGGAGCATGTCTAAAGAGGATATTTTAGAGATGTTAGCTGTCTACTACGGGTTTAAAGATTATTCTATTATAGCTTGTGAGAAGTTTTTGCAAAAAGAAAATCTGCCCTTAAGCCTTAAACTTTCTTGTTCTATAATATTTTCAGAAAAGCCAAGGCAACAGATAGATGATATAATGGATGATCTAGCTTTTTTTAATCTTTCGCGTAAAAAGAATAATTTGGATTTTTGTGATTCAATAGATAATTATTTAATCAAAAATAAATGTCAGACCGAAATAGATAAAGATCTCAGTGAGATTTGGTGATGTTTTCTATAAGATAGGAGTTTATTACACTCACTATCAATGTTTAGGTCATACCGCGAGAATAAATACTTTATTAAAAAATTTTAGGAAGCAACTTCTTAATTCTGATCTTTATCTTTTTCAAGGCTCAGCACCACAGACTTACCTAAAATTACCCGATTACGTTAAGATCTTTAACTTACCTTACCCGTTGTTTAGTAAGGATAGTTTTAAGCAGCCCCTAAAAGTTAATAATCATTTTTCTCAATTAAGATCAGCCTACAGTTTAGAATTGATTAAAAAATATGACTTAGATATTTTTTTGACAGAATATTTTCCTCTTGGTAGAAATATATGTAAGGGTGAGCTTTTGCCCATCTTATATTTTTTAAAAAAAAATAATAAAATTATTGTATCCAGTGCGGGTTATCCGGTAATTTCTGAAAAAAGTATAGAAGATATAAATTTATTTTCAAAGTTTTATAATAAAATTTATATACATTCTCCCCAAATTGAGAAAGATTATTTAGTTACCTCTTATAAAAGCAAAAAAGAAAAGAATAAATATCTGGATTTATTTAAAAAATTGGCAAAAAAAGTAGTATTTACCGGGTATATCTTGACGGAACAATTGAAATTTTATGATAATAACGATATAAATTTCAAAAAAAATAAAATAAATATATTAGTAAACCGAGGCGCGGGGGCTTATTATCCTAATATCATTAAAGCGGCAATCAAAGCAAGTGATTTATTTGATACTGATTTTTACTTTACGATAATTGCGGGCCCTGCTACCTCTAAAGATGAGTGGAAAGAGTTTAAAAATTTATTGGAAAGAAAAAAAATAAAAAACGCTGTTTTAAAAAAGTATTCCCATTGCTTAACTAAATTAATAAAAGAGTCTGATTTATCTATATCCACCGCTTCTTACAATACAGCTGCGTATCTTCTTTATTATAGAAAAAAGGCTGTTGTTATTCCTTTTCAAGGATATGGCAATAGTCATTATAAAGAACAACCTTCACGAGCCAGACTGTTGGCGGATTTTATTGGAAGCAGTATAATTTATTATCCTCGATTAGACCAAACAAAACTAAAAAAAGAAATTTTAAGACAGATACAAAAAAATAAAAGTGAATCTTATAATGTACCAAAGGAATGGTTTAAGGGGATTCATAATTTTTTTAAAGACATTAAGGGATCTGGGCTAAAGTAGCTGTTATTGTTTATCTTGGCTATGGCCCTGCTTCCACCGCGGCACCACTTTAGGTAATCACATTTTTTACATTGAGGAGGAAGGTATTCTAAGGATTTAATTTTTTTTAAAAAATTACTTTGCCAAGCTTTTTTTGTTTTTTTACCTAAATTTTTATCGATGAAATAACTGGGCTTAAAATAACCTTGAACGTCCCAAACTAATCGAGAGTATCCATCATCTGCAACTGCCCCCAGAAGGACACTTGATGAGAAATCCATATTTTTACTGATGCAAAAAGGGATAGGGTTTGCTATTTTTACTTTCATCCCCTGTTTTTTTAAATTAAATAAATATTTCATAACTCCTAAAATATCTTTTTTTGACAACTGAAAGTTTGTATCTTTTTTATAAGTTATTGGCCTATATAGTTCCCAATTTGTAACTCCCATTTTTTTAATTAGGCGAGCGTATTTTTCAATATTTTCTACTAAAGTTTTGCTGATTATAGTCCCGATTCTTACTGTTTTTACTCTGGATTTTAGCAGAAGAATGTTAGATATTTTCTTTTTCCAATTTATTTTTGTATTTATGTGTTTTTGTTCAGAAATTTGGTTATAGCCTTGTAGGGAGATAAGTAGATTATCTACAGTTTTTCCAAAAAAATCTATTAATTTTTTGTCTATGGTCGTAGCGTTAGTGTTTAAAATAACATAAAAATTATTTTTTTTTGCTTCCAAAATAAATCTTTTTATTTCCTTATGTAGAGTTGGTTCTCCTCCTGTAAACCTGATTGCATCTATTCCCATTTGTTTTGAATCGTTAATTATGCTTTTAATTTTGGTTAAGGAGATATCCGAGTTATTATTTTTTTCAGTTGTACAGAGCGTACAATTTAAATTGCATTTTCTTGTAATCTCAATAACTGTTTCTTTTGGGATCTGTTTTGTTTTTCTTTGGGTATTTAGGCTAAGTTTTTTAAAATTTTTCCAACCAGGACAAGTTTTTCTAAAGTCGCAATCTTTACATTTTTTATCATAAAAAACCTTTTCGTTTTTATTTTTAAGACAGAGAAGATGTTCTAGAGCATCCGGCATCAGGCAGTAAGGTAAGTTTTTTATTGTAATAAAATAAAGGTTATCATATTGATTTAGGAGCCGGTAGAGAAAAAGGATACCGGAGTTATTTAGTCTATTAACATCAACTGAGATATTTATATGTAACTTTTTTATAGTTACATCGCCTACGTTATTTTTTATTTCTTTTAAAAGTTTTACTAAGTTCATCTTCTGATAAAGGCTAAAAATTCCATTGCTAATTTTAAAAATTTAGTATTAGCCAATAATGCCCCTAAAAATAAAAAAGGTGCAAAAGGTATCCGGGCCGATTTTTTTTCTTCTATATTCATAACTGCCCTTATTATATAAATAAGTAACGAAAATTGAAATATGCGCC
>JAIPHS010000056.1 GCA_021735105.1 Candidatus Omnitrophota bacterium | reverse complement strand
AACTTAGCTACTGCGCTGACCTCAAGCGTCTAGAAAGTATAAAAAGAAAGTATAAATTTTATAAAACAGATATTTGTAAGAAATTAGAAATTAAATCTATTTTTGCCAAAGAAAAGCCTGATTTTGTAATCCATTTTGCTGCTGAAAGCCATGTAGATAGAAGCATTCAATCTTCCGGAATTTGTGTAAAAACTAATGTTTTGGGAACTCATGTTTTGCTAGATTGCGCCAAAAAATATAAAGTTAAAAAATTTATTCACACCTCAACTGATGAAGTTTATGGCCAGATTAAAAAAGGAAAGTTTAAAGAAACCAGCCCTTTGCAACCCCGTTCTCCTTATTCAGCTTCCAAAGCAGCCGCAGACTGTTTAGTTAAATCTTATATCAATACTTATAATTTTCCCGCAATGATTATCAGGCCTTCAAATAATTACGGGCCTAGCCAGTATCCAGAAAAATTCATGCCGGTTGTTATTTATAAAGCTTTACATAACAAAAAAGTTCCTGTTTATGCCAAAGGTCAAAATAGAAGAGAGTGGCTATATGTAGAAGATTGCATAAAAGCGATATTTTTAGCTTTAAAAAAAGGAAAATTAGGTGAAATTTATAATATTGGCGCATCTTATGAGAAAAAAAACATTGAAGTAGCTGAACAAATTTTAAAAAAATCAAAAAAATCAAAAAACTTAATTCAATTTGTTAAAGACAGGCCCGGCCATGATTTTAGGTATTCAGTTAATTGTAATAAAATTAAAAAATTAGGCTGGAAACCAAAGAATACTTTTAATCAGGGGCTGGATAAAACTATCAGCTGGTATCAAGATAATCAAAATTGGCTTAATCGAAAAGCTAAATCGTTAAAAAACTATTGGAAAAAAGTTTATAAATCACAATAACCTACTTACACCCCGGGGGTGTAAGTAAAATGGGTAGATTATGAATAATTTAAAAGACAAAAAGATTTTGGTAACTGGTGGAGCAGGTTTTATCGGCTCTCATATCGTAGATAGATTAGTTGAATTAGGAGCTGAAGTTACTGTTTTAGATAACTTAATAATTGGAAAAGTTGAAAATATAAAACATAATTTAGATAAAATTAAGTTTATCGAAAAAAACCTAATTGATGGTTCAGCTTTAGAAGAAGCTTTAGCAGATATTGAGTTAATTTGTCATCAGGCGGCTTTGCGGAGTGTACCCAAATCGGTTGAGAGGCCTTTTGATTACCATCAAGTTAATGTTACCGGAACTCTAAAGTTGTTTTTAAAGGCTAAGGAAAAAGGAATAAAAAGAATAGTTTTTGCCTCAAGCAGTTCAGTTTACGGGCAACGTCTTGATTTTCCCGAAAAAGAGACTGATTTGCCAAAACCGGTATCGCCTTATGCGGCTACAAAGCTTATGGATGAGCATTATGGTTATCTTTTCAGTAAACTTTACGGACTTTCGGTGGTAGGGCTTCGTTATTTTAATGTATTTGGCCCGCGTCAATCGCTGGAAAATAAATATGCGGTAGTTATCCCTAAATTTATAACGTCTTTACTTGACCTAAAGAGGCCGCCGATTTATGGAGATGGAAATCAGGAAAGAGATTTTAGTTATATTGACAATGTAGTTGATGCAAATGTTTTAGCATTAGCTAAAGATGGTATAGAAGGAGAAATTTTTAATATTGCAGGTGGCGCTCCTTATTCAGTAAATGATCTTTATAAGCTATTAAAAGATTTAACTAAAAAAGATTTAGAACCAGAATACCTAGAGCATCGCCCCGGAGATGTGAGAAAAACCTACGCTGATATTAGTAAAGCCAAAGAAATGTTAAATTGGAAACCGAAAGTTGATTTTAAACAAGGCTTGGAAAAGACTGTTAATTGGTTTAAAAATAAGAGGTAGGAACAAAAATGAATATATTAATTACTGGAGGGGCTGGGTTTATTGGGTCACATTTATGTAAGTTGCTCGTTGAAAGGGGTGACCGGGTTATTTGTGTAGACAATCTTATAACGGGATTTAAAAAAAATATAGAAAATTTAACTCATAAAGATAATTTTAAATTTATTGAACATGATGTTTCAAAATCTTTATATATTAAAGAAGAGATTGATTGGGTATATCATCTTGCGTCTCTTGCTTCACCCAAGCATTACCTAAATTATCCAATCAAAACTTTAAAATCAGGCCTTCTAGGTACACATAATTGCCTGGGAATAGCAAAAAATAAAAAAGCAAAGTTTCTTTTAGCTTCTACTTCAGAAGTATATGGTGACCCTTTAGTTCATCCTCAACCTGAAAGCTATTGGGGTAATGTTAGCTCAACTGGCCTTAGAAGCTGTTACGATGAATCAAAAAGAGCAGCTGAAAGTTTAACTTATGCCTATATGCGTAAACATTTAGTAGATGTAAGGGTGGCAAGAATTTTTAATACTTACGGGCCGAATATGCATCCAGACGATGGCAGGGTAGTGTCTAATTTTATTACTCAAAGCTTAAAAGAAAAAGATATAACTATCTATGGCGAGGGAACTCAGACTCGTTCTTTTTGTTATGTTCAGGATTTAATTGAAGGTTTAATAAAACTTACAGAAGTTGATTATAAAGCTCCGCTTAATTTAGGAAATCCTAGAGAATTTACAATTAAACAATTAGCAGATATGGTTTTAGCTGAAACTAAATCCAACTCTCAGATTAAAAAATTACCTTTACCCGAAGATGATCCAAAAAGAAGAAAACCGGATATTTCGAAAGCTAAACAATTATTAAACTGGCAGTCAACAGTCCCGCTTGAGCAAGGCTTGCAGAAAACAATAGATTACTTTAAATCAGTATTGAGTATTGAGTCGTGAGTATTGCGTTTTTATGAATACTCAATACTCGATACACAATACGCAATACTAAATAATGAAAGTACCCCTACTCGATTTAAAGCCAGAATACGAATTCTTGAAAAAAGATATCAACCATCAGCTTAAGGCATGTTTGGCTAGCCAGCAATGGGTGCTTGGGCCTAAGGTAGAAGAGTTTGAAAGAAAGGCGGCTAAATATCTAGGCATAAAACATGCAGTTGGAGTTGCTTCTGGTACAGATGCTTTACTGATTGGCCTGCGGGCGCTTTCTTTGAGTTTGAAGAAAAAAGAATTTTTTAATAAAGAAGATGAAATTATAACTACTCCTTTTAGTTTTATTGCTACTGCTGAGGCTATAGTGAGGGCCGGGGCAAAGCCTGTGTTTGTAGATATCGATCCTGATTCTTTTAATATTGACCCGGAAAAAATACAAAAAGCTATAACTAAAAATACCGTAGGTATTATTCCTGTTCATCTTTTTGGTAAAAGTTGTGAAATGACAGCTATTAAAAGAATAGCTAAGGATAATAAATTATTTATTGTTGAAGATTGCGCTCAAAGTTTTGGAGCTTCTTACAAAGGGAAAAAAACCGGTACCTTGGGAGATTTAGGCGCTTTTAGTTTTTTTCCTTCTAAAAATCTCGGTGGCTTTGGCGATGGTGGATTAATTACAACAAAAACTAAAAAAGATGCTGATTTAATTAAGGTTTTACGTAATCACGGTCAAACTGACTCATACAAGGCAGATTATTGTGGTTACAACTCCCGTCTTGATTCAATTCAAGCTGCGGTATTACTTGCCAAACTAAAGTATATCGATAAATTCAATAAAAAAAGAATAACGGTTGCTAAAAAATACAATAAAGCCTTCAAAGATATTCTCCAAATCCAAACTCCTGACGTTGGACGTTGCCTGCCTGCCGGCAAGGCAGGGACATTGGACGTTGGACTAAATCATGTGTTTCACCTGTATACTATAAAACTCCCTGCCAAAATAAGAGCTAAATTTATCAGCTATCTTAATTCCAAAGGGGTTTCAGCTCGAAGTTATTATCCGGTTAGTTTAGATAAGATGAAAGCTTTCAAGGCTGTAAAAGTTCCTTATAAATTAAAAAATACTAATAAAATTATTAAAGAAGTGGTAAGCTTGCCAATTTATCCTTTTATAGATAGCCGAAAAATTAATTACGTAATCGGCCAGATAAAAAATTTTTTCAAAAAATAACAATTAATTAAGATGCAAAAAGATACTAGATATCGCTCACTATTTAAGGCTCTTTCCTGGCGCTTAAGCGGTACAATTGCCACAATGATTATTGTTTTTATTCTTGTTGGCCGGGTTAGTGTTGCTGCTATTGTTGGCGGTTTTGAGATGATAACTAAATTCTTTCTTTATTTTATTCATGAGCGTATTTGGGATAAAGTTAAAATTGGTAAAAAAGATATAACTCCCTTTGTCTTGTGGTTTACCGGTTTATCCGGTTCGGGCAAAAGTACTTTGGCTGAGGCAGTTTATGGGAAACTAAAACATTCCGGCTACCGAATAGAGCACCTAGATGGCGATAAGGTGCGTTCGATATTTCCCAAAACCGGTTTTAGCAAAGAAGAACGAAATAATCATATCAGAAGAGTTGGCTTTTTAGCTTCAATGTTAGAAAAAAATGGAGTAATGGTTACTGCTTCTTTTATCTCACCCTATAAAGAAGCTAGGCAATTTGTTAGAGAGTTATGCCAAAATTTTGTTTTAACTTATGTTTCAGCGCCGCTTGAAGTTTGTGAAAAACGTGATCCGAAAGGAATGTATAAAAAAGCAAGGGCAGGCCAAATAAAAAACTTTACCGGTGTTGACGATGCTTATCAGGCACCCGAGAACCCTGAAATTGTAGTTGATACCGATAAGGAAACAATTGAAGAAAGTTGTCAAAAAGTGATAGTTTTTTTAAAAAACAAAGGATACATTTAATTTTTGGTGTTATTGCAAGAAATAAAACTAAAAAACAATTATGGAAAACGGATACAAATTATCTTATCTAGACAACCTTGAATCAGAAAGCATCCATATCATCCGTGAAGTCTTTGCTGAATTTGCCAAACCGGTTTTACTTTATTCGATTGGTAAAGACTCAAGTGTGCTTTTGCGTCTAGCCCAAAAAGCTTTTTATCCTGCCAAAATACCTTTTCCGCTTATGCATATCGATACTTCTTATAAATTTAGGGAGATGATTAATTTTAGAGATAGAATCCCTGAAAAAGAAAATGTTAATCTTATTGTCCATAGAAATGAAAATTATATTAAAAAAGGGATGCATCCTTCCAAATTCGGGATGGATAAATGCTGTAAATTTTTAAAGACTAAAAGCCTGTTAGACGGCCTTTCATCCGGTAGTTTTGACGCAGCACTTGGCGGTGCCCGCCGCCAAGAAGAGCGCTCCCGGGCAAAAGAAAGAATATTTTCTTTTCGCGATAAGTTTGGTGCATGGGATCCAAAAAACCAAAGGCCGGAGCTTTGGAGTATCTATAATGCAAGAATTAATCCCAGTGAATCAGTAAGAATATTTCCGCTTTCAAATTGGACAGAACTCGATATCTGGCACTACATAAAAAAAGAAAAGATTGCCATTGTACCGCTTTATTTTGCCAAAAAAAGAAAAATTATAAGACGCAACGGCCTGATACTTTTGGCTGATGAGTATAATCTGCCTCAGGAGGGTGAAAAGGTTGAAGAAGCCTTGGTTAGATTTAGAACTTTAGGCTGCTCGCCCTGTTCAGGGGCAGTTGAATCACAAGCTGATAGTTTAGATAAAATTATCGAAGAAGTAATGATTGCTATCAAATCTGAACGTGAAAATAGAGCCATCGATTATGAGACTGATGGTTCGATGGAAGAAAAAAAGAAAGAAGGCTATTTCTAGCATAGCGCAGGGCGCAAAGCGCTAAGTGAAAGAAGTAAAAGAAATGAATAATCCAAGATTTAGATTTGAAGATTTAGAAGTATGGCAATTATCTATAAAAATATCAACCAAGTTATTTGATATTGCAGATAAATTAGAAAGATTAAAACTTTTTAGATTTGCTGAGCAGCTTAGAGGGTCAGCGCTTTCTGTATCAAACAATATAGCAGAAGGGTCAGGTTCTAATTCAAAAAAAGAGTTTATACAGTTTTTGAATATTGCTAGGCGTTCAACATTTGAAAATGTAAATGTTTTAATTGTTTTAAATAAAAGAAAATTAGTAAATAATGAAGAATTAAAGGAATTTAA